>JBBQDQ010000005.1:0-56397 GCA_038319835.1 Thermoanaerobaculia bacterium
GGAAGCTCGAGCGCCCGCGCCCCGAGCGCATGCCCCTCGCCCCCGAGCGCGCGGGCGACCCGTCGCGCTGGGTCAGCCTGCGAGCGCTCACGATCCTTCAGCACTTCCGTGGGCTCGAGGTCCCCGGCACGGCCCCGGCCCGAAGGGCCCCACGAAAATGAGACGTCCGCGTGCAGCCGCCCTCGCCGTCTGCGTCGCTCTCGCCGCAGTCGCCGCGCTCACCGGGTGCTGGTCCGACCCGGTCGGCGGGCCCAATCGCGCGGCTACGCATGGCTACCGCGCGCGCGTGACCCTCAAGACGGACGGCCTCGAGACGGACTCGTACGAGATCGCCGTGCGCGGAGACCTCCGCCGCAAGGGCCTCGGAGACGGCCCCGCGCTCGTCCTCGACACGGCGGCGAGGAAGGCGTGGCGCCTCGCGGCCGGCGGGAAAACCGCGACGCCCGTGGACTTCGCCGCAGCGGAGAAAGAGATGCCGGCCGGGATCCCCCTCGCGACCGGCTTCGACGAGAAGAAGGAAGCCGCGCGGCGGAACCTCACCGTCTACCACCGCGAGAGCGACGAGGTCTTCGCGGGCCATGCCTGCGCGATCTGGCGCTTCGACGACGATCCGTCCGCGCTGAACTCGCCGATGACGACTTACTGGGTCGCCACGGACCTCGACGGCCTCGTCGTGAGGTACGAGCGGGAGCTCCCGTCGCCCGGCGGCAAGGGGACGAAGATGGTGATCAACCTCACGGACGTACGGGTCGGGGCCCTCCCGAAGCTGTTCACCTCGACTTCCTGAGACACGGGCTCAGCTCCGCTGCTATGCTCCACGCCCTCCGGTGCGCCGGAGGATTCCTTCGAGGAGTGTTCGCATGAAACCCACCAGAACTCTCGCGGCCGCGCTCGCCGTCTTCGCGCTCGCCCTTCCGGGCTTCGCCGAGACCCCGAAGGACCCGAAGTCGCCGATTCCCGGTCTGCCTGACGGCCGCGGCCCTTCGGGTCCGGTCACGCTCAAGATCGGGTCGCCGAAGGCGGACGAGGTCATCGCGATCCCGCCGGCCGCGGCCGGCCAGCCCGCCGCGACGGGCGCGCCCGTGGAGGTCAAGATCGAGCTCGCGGGCTACGAGACGTTCCAGGATCCGGCCACGAAGACCGGCCAGTACGTCGCGCTCGTGCTCGACAACTTCCCGACGGTCTTCGCCTATTACGACGTCGCCAAGCCGTGGCTCTTCAAGAGGATTCCGAAGGGCACTCACACGCTCCGCGCCTTCCCGGTGCGGCCGTGGGGCGAGTCTCTGAAGGACGACACCGCGTTCGCGACGGTCACGTTTCACGTCGGCGAGAAGGACGGGAAGAACGTGAACGGGCCGGGCGTGCCCTACCTCACGGTCGTGTCTCCGCGCGGCAAGGTGAAGGGCGAGACCGGAAGGGTCCTCCTCGACTTCCTCGTCACAGGCTGCCCGATCGCCGAGAAGACGGCCAGCCCCGAGAGCTGCCGCGTGCGGTACAAGATCGACACGGAGAAGGAAGTCACGCTCGCGAAGGAACAGAGTGTGTGGCTCGAGGGCGTCGCGCCCGGCAAGCACGCGTGGGTCGTCGGGATCACGAAGGACGACAAGGTCGTGCCCGGCACCTTCACCCTCGCGCAGGGTTCGTTCGAGCTCGAGGCTTCGGGGAACCCCGCCGCGCCCGCCGCGGCGCCGCAGGGAAAAGCCACCGGCCAGTAAAATCCCGTTCCATGAGCCTGGTCTACGGCGGCGCGGGAACCCGTCCCTGCTTCGTCGATCCCCCCCTCGTCCTCGCGCCCATGGCGGGGATCACGGACATGACGTACCGGCTGCTCCTGCGCCGGATCGGAGGGGTGGGACTCGTCACGATGGAGTTCGTGTCGTCCGAGGGGCTCACGCGCGGCAACAAGCGGACGGCGCGCCTCCTGCGCTGGGACCCGGCCGAGCGCCCGCTCTCCGTTCAGATCTACGGGGCGGACGCGGAGCGGATGTCGGTCGCGGCGTCGCTCGTCGAGGAGATGCAGGTCGACGCCTGCGACATCAACATGGGCTGCCCCGCGAACAAGATCCTCAAGGGCTGCGCGGGAGCCGGCCTCATGCGCGACCTGTCCCGGGCGCGCGCGATCGTCGCGGCGTGCCGCAAGGCGCTCCCGACGACGCCCTTGACGGTGAAGTTCCGGCTCGGCATCAACGACCAGACGGAGAACTACCTCGAACTCGGACGCATCTGCGAGGGCGAGGGCGTCGCGGCCGTCGCGCTCCACGCCCGGACCGCAAAGCAGATGTACACGGGCCGTGCGGACTGGTCGAAGATCGCGCGCCTCAAGGAAGCCGTGTCGATCCCGGTCGTCGGGAACGGCGACGTGAACACCGCTGACGACGTCGCCGCCATGTTCCGCCAGACGGGCTGCGACGCCGTGATGTGCGGCCGCGCGACGATGAAGAACCCTTGGATCTTCAAGCAGGCCGCCGAGCTCCTCGCGGGCCGGCCCTGGCGCGAGGCGACGCTCGCCGAACGGCGGGACGTGATCCTCGAGCACTTCCGCCTCATCCAGCGCGACCAGTCGGACGCGCCCAAGGCCATGATGTCGAAGCTCCGGACGTTCACGTCGTGGTACACGCACGGCCTGCCGAACGGCTCGGATCTGCGCCGCCGGATCGCGAGCCTCGAGAGCCCGCAGGCGTTTCGTGACGCCGTCGAGGAGTTCTTCGAGACGCACGCGGCGAGAGTCGCGGCCTGAGGGCTCGCGCGCGGCGGCGTGAACCCTCAGTACGTCTTCGGCTTCGCGTCCGGCGCGAGCGGGCTCACGTAGGGCTTCCCGGCCGTCGCCTTCGCGAACTCGGTCCTCGCGGCGGCGACCGCCGCGGGATCCGTCAGGAGATCCGTCGTCGATGCGGCGAGGATCTTGGCCGCGACGAGCATGCCCTTGACGCCGATCGGGCTCGCCGCGCACGAGGCGACGTCCCAGTGGTGCCACGGCGCGCCGGTCGGAGCCGTCTGAACGCCGAGCTCGATGAGCGGGTAGGCGGCGCTCACCTCGCCGATGTCGGACGAGGCGCTGACCCCGCGGCCGGGCGCCCAGGGCAGGACGGCGCGGGAGAGGCCCTTCTCCGGAATCCCGACCTCCTTCTGGATCGCCTTCGCGAGCGCCTCGTCGGCCGCGTCCCACTTCGGCGGCCCGACGCGGTCGAGCTCCTTCTGGACGAGCCTCGAGAGCGTCTCGTTGTAGAGCGGCTCGCGCGTCGACGCGAGAATCGTGACCTTCGACGATGTCTCCGTCGCGAGGCCGGCCCCGTCCGCGGCCTTCCGCAGGCGGCCGATCATCTCGTTCACGCGCTCGCCGTTCGTGTCGCGCACGAACCATTGCACGCGGGCGTAGTCCGCAATGATGTTCGCGGCGAGGCCGCCGTCCTTGATGACGCGGTGGAGGCGCGCCGTGGGCAGCACGTGTTCGCGCATGAGCGACATGGCGTGCTCGAAGACTTCCACGGCGTCGACGGAGCTGCGGCCCATCCACGGATTTGCCGCCGCGTGCGCCGTCTTTCCGAAGAACTCGACGTCGACGGCCGTGATCGCGAGGCGTCCGCCGGAGACGAGATAGCTTTCGGCCTCCGGGTGCCACGAGAGGACCGCGTCCGTCCCCGCGAAGACGCCGTCGCGCAGCATGAAGGTCTTGCCGAGGATCTGCTCCTCGGCGGGCGTTCCGAAGACCCGGATCGTGCCGGGGAGCTTGCGGGCGATGCGGTCGCGATTTGCGGCGACGCCGGCGGCGACCGCTGCGGTTCCGAGGAGGTTGTGGCCGCACCCCTGGCCCGGCGCTCCCGCGACGGCGGGGGACTTCTTCGCCTCTCCCGCCTTCTGCGAGAGGCCCGGGAGGGCGTCGTACTCGGCGAGAATCGCGACGACGGGCGCGCCCGAGCCCGCGGTCGCGACGAAGGCCGTCGGCATTCCCGCGACGCCGCGCGTGACGGTGAAGCCCTCCTTCTCGAGGATCTCCTCGAGGAGAGCCGCGGACTTCGTCTCGGCGAGGGCGGTCTCGGCGTAGTCCCAGATCTTCCGGGATGCGTCCTCCCAGCGCGACGCCGTCGCGTCCAGGTAGGCGTCGGTGGCGACGGGAACCGCCGCCGGGGCGGCGGGAGCCGCCGCGAGGACGAGGCCGAGGGCGAGGGCGGCGAGGCTGCGGAAGGGAACTTGCATCGGGCGCCTCCGAGCGGGGGATGTGTCGCTTGAGGAAGACAGCATACGATGTCGGAATGCGAAAGAGTCTCGCACTGGCCCTGAGTCTCCTCGCTCTCGCCGGAGGCGCCCTCGGGCAGCCGGCTCCTCCGGCGGACGCCCAGAAGAGCCGGATCGACGCGCCCGGCATCTCGATCCCGCTCGAGGTGAGGGAGCAGTACCTCGGCAAGACGGGTGGGAAGACGGCCGTCAGGTTCGTCCTGACCGTCAACCGGGCTGACTTGAGGGGCCCGGGGAGCACGCCGAAGCTCGTCTCGTTCCTGCTCTCGGGCGTCGTGAACGACGCGAAGGGCGCGAACGTCGACGCCTTCCGCATTCCCGCGGACGTCGACCTCGGCGCGGACGCGGGCAAGCCCGTCTCGATCTCGTTCCTCAGGCCCCTCCCTCCCGGGACGTACGAAGTCCAGTTCCGGCTGGAGGGCGCCGCCGGCCGGGCCATCGGGACGAAGGCCGTGTCGATCACGGTCCCGGCGATGTCGTCGGAGTTCCGCGCCGAGGACGCCGGGACCGACACGGCGGGGCTTCCGAGCGCCGCCGCCGTCATCCTCGAGTCGGAGAACCGGCAAGCCGCACCGCCGAACGCGGGGAATCTCGTGAAGATCCTCGCGCCGGAGACGGAGGTCCCCGTCGGCCTCCTCCGGGTCGGCTGCGAGGTGAAGCCTCCGGTCACCCGCATCGAGTTCTGGCTCGAGGACAAGAAGATCCTCGTCAAGAACCGCGCGCCCTACGAGGTCGAGCTGGACCTCGGGAAGGTCCCGAAGCGGCAGACGCTCAAGGCGCTCGGTTTCGACGCGCAGGGCAACTTCGTCGACGCGGACGCCTGGGCGATCAACGAGAAGGATGCGCGCCTGTCGGTCCGCCTCATGGAGCTTCCGAAGAACAAGTCCGCGGGCGACCTCGTCGAGCTGAAGATCGCGGTCCAGTCCATGGCGGGGGGCGCGGCGACGAAGCTCGAGCTCTACCTCGACGACCGGAAGGTCAAGGAGTGGTCGCACCCCCCGTACGTCGTCATGGTCCCGGTCGCGCAGATCCAGAAGGCGACGCTCATGCGCGCGACGGCCACGGACGAGGAAGGCAAGGAGTTCACGGACATCAAGCTCCTCAAGGGCGAGTCGCGCTTCATGTCGAAGGTCGAAGTCGACCTCGTCGAGCTGCCCGTCTCCGTCTACGACGCGGAGAGCCGCCTCGTAAAGGGCCTCGCGAAGGAGGACTTCACGGTGACCGAGGACGGCGTGAGGCAGGAGCTCACGAGCTTCGAGTTCGCCGAGTCCCTCCCGCTCTCCCTCGGGATCCTGATCGACGGCTCCGGCTCGATGAAGGACGCGATGCCGATCGTCCACCAGGCAGCGTCGGAGTTCGTCCAGAAGCTCGTGTCCAAGGAGAAGGACCAGGGCTTCGTGATCGAGTTCCGCGAGCGGCCGGCGCTGCTGGCGGCCCTCTCGCACCGGGCGACGGACCTGGAGCGCGCGATCGCCGAGACGCACGCGAACGGCGCGACCGCGCTCTACGACGCGGTCGTGATGGCGCTTTACCAGTTCCGCGCGACGCCCGGGCGCAAGGCCGTCGTCTGCCTCACGGACGGGGACGACAACCACTCCTGGACGGACTACGCGACTCTGCGGCGCTATGCGCGCTCGGCCGGCGTCCCGATCTACTTCATCGGCCTGAACATCTCGTTTCTCGACCGTGGGATCAAGGGGCGGATGACCGAGCTCGCCGCCGACACGGGCGCCGAGGCGTTCTTCGTGAGCAAGGCGTCGGCGTTGCCCGAGGTCTACAGGAAGATCGAGACGGAGCTGCGCTCCCAGTACTTCCTGCGCTACCTCACGAACTCGCAGAAGGGCGAGAACCAGTTCCGCGCGATCGACGTGAAGCTCAAGGACCCGAAGCTGCGCGCCAAGACGATTAGAGGCTACTTCCCGTGACGGTCCGGGCGACGGCGGCCGTGTGCGCCGCCGTCGTCCCGCAGCAGCCGCCGACGAGGCGGGCGCCGCTCGCGACCCACTGCATCGCGAGCATCGCGTAGATCCCGGGCGGGACGGGATCCGCGAAGACGTTCCCGTACGCCGCGAGCGGGACTCCGGGCGCCGCCGCCGCGAGCCGCGTGAGGTCGCCCGCGAGCCGTCGTGCCGGGACGCAGTTGACTCCGAGGGCGTCGGGCGGCGAGGGCAGGGCCAGAAGGACGCGCGCGAAATCCTCGATCGGCTCGCCGGACAGGAGGCTCCCGCGCCCGTCGGTCACGCAGGAGACGACGACGGGCAGCCCCGTCTCCGCCGCCGCTCGCGCCGCGGTGGCGGCCTCGCGGACGGTGTTCATCGTCTCGACGAGGATGAGGTCGACGCCCGCCTTCGCCAGCGCCGAAGCCATTGCGCGGTGCCCGGAGGAAGTCTCTTCATCGGAGGGGACCCGATCAGGCCGGTAGCAGTCTTCCAGAGGGGCCAGCGACCCGGCTATCCAGCGGCCGTTGAAGATTTTCTTGGAAGGGTGTGTGGCGCCTACCGCTCGAGCGATGAGCTCGCGGTTTGATCCTCCTGCGTTTCTCCAATGCAGCCGGAAGCTCGCGATCGTCAGGACGTTCGCCCCCGCCTCTGCGTTCTCGCGGTGGATCGTTTCGACGAGCTCCGGCGCGTCGAGGAGGGCCTGTGCGCTCCAGAGGGGGGTCTGAAGGAGGGCGCCCCTGGCGAGGAGGTCCGTCCCGAGGGCCGCGTCGAGGACGAGCGGCGGCCCCGAGCGGAGTCTTTCGCGGAAATCCGGGGCGGGTGGGCTGGGCACGGCGGGCTCCCGGAAAGGAGGATATCGGGTCGCCCTGCTAGCATTCCGGACCATGGCAAGTCGCTCGTGGGCCCTCGTCCTCGGGGCCTCTTCCGGATTCGGGGAGGGCGCGTCCCTCGCGCTCGCCCGCGCGGGGAGGAACGTGTTCGGCGTCCACCTCGACCGCAAGGCGACCCAGCCCAACGTCGACCGCATCACGGCGGAGATCGCAGCCGCCGGGGCGCGGCCGGTCTACTTCAACATGAACGCCGCGGACGACGCGAATCGGACCGGGGCGATCGCCGAGATGGGGAAGGTCCTCGACGCCGAGGGCCACCGGGCCGGGATCGATGTCGTCCTCCACTCCCTCGCGTTCGGGACGCTCAAGCCGTTCCTGACGGAGAGCCCGGCGGACCGGATCAACCGCACGCAGATGGACATGACGCTCGACGTCATGGCCCACTCGCTCGTCTACTGGGTGCAGGACCTCCTCTCGGCCGGCCTCATGGCCGAGGGCGGGCACGTCTTCGCGATGACGTCCTCGGGCGGCCACCGGATCTGGCAGTCCTACGGCGCCGTCTCCGCCGCCAAAGCGGCCCTCGAGAGCCACTGCCGCCAGCTCGCCGTCGAGCTCGTGACCCGCAAGATCGCCGTCAACGCGATTCGCGCTGGCGTCACGGACACCCCCGCGCTGCGCAAGATCCCGGGCAACGCCGGAATGATCGAGCGCTGCCTCGCGATTCATCCCGCCGGCCGTCTCACGACCCCGGCGGACGTCGCGAACGTGATCGTCGCGCTCTCGCGGCCCGACACGGTCTGGCTGACGGGCAACGTGCTCGGCGTCGACGGCACGGAAGACGTGATCGGCTGAGGCCGGCGATGAAGAACGCGCGTCTCCTGTCCACGGCCGCCTGCGCGACGCTGTCGCTCGCGCTCATGGGGGCTTCCTGCGAGACCGTGCACCCGAAGGTGAAGGCGCAGTCGGACGTCCCGTCGGCCGGGAAGTTCCCACATGGGATCTTCGGCCGCTTCCTCGAAAAGGTCGTCCAGGACGGCCTCGTGGACTACGCGACGGCGTCCCTCGAGGCGTCGACCCTCGAGGAGTACCTCGCCGAGGTCGCGCGCGTCTCGCCCGACTCGCATCCGCACCTCTTTCCGACGGAGCCCGACCGGCTCGCGTACTGGATCAACGCCCACAACGCCTGCGCGATCCGCGGCGTCCTGAGGTTCAACCGGCCTCCCACCTTCAAGGACATCGACCACCGCTTCGACTCCGACACGAAGTACGTCCTGGGCGGGCACGACCTGTCGCTCAACCAGATCGCGGCAATCGCCTACCGGAAGTTCACGGACGCGCGCGTGCACTTCGCTCTCGTGAGGGCGCGCCGCGGCGGGCCGCCGCTCGCGAAGGACCCCTGGGACGCGGCGGACCTCGAAGACCGGCTCGAGGCGGCCGCGAAGGCGTTCGTTGCCGACCCGCGCCACATCGACTGGAAGGCCCCCTCGCTGAAGGCGGGCTTCTCGCGCGTCATCCTCGATTTCCGGGGCGACTTCGAGCGCGAGGTCCCGTCCACCGTGTCGGGCGACCCGCGCCTCGTCGGGTCGATCAACCGGTGGCGCGAGCGCACGGACAAGGTGAACGCGACGACGATCTACGCGATCCCGTTCGACGAGCGCCTGAACGACATTTCGAACCGATGAACGCCTGAGCCGATGCGCTTTCCGCGCCGCGCCGCCCCGGCCCTGCTCGCGGCCTTCGCGGCCGCGTGCGGAAGGCCGTCGGTCCGCGAGGCCGCGCCCACGCCCGCTCCCGCGGCGGCGCCGGCGCCTCCCGCTCTCGAAGGCGGGATCCCGCTCGCGCCGGGCCTCGTGCTTTCGCTCGTCCCGAACCTGCCGGGCGTGGACGGCGAGGACGTGCCCGACCTCGCGCGCCGCGAGGTGGAGGTCCTCGAGATCGGCAAGGGGAAGCTCCGCCTGAGGTGGACGGGGCAGGTGCGCGTCGAGAAGGCCGAATCTGCGCGCCGCCGCGAGGACTGGGTGCACGCGCGGGCGAACGCGCCGCACGCCGCGACGCCCGAACCGGCGATTCCGGCCGTCTACGAGACGCGCGAGGTCGGGGGCACGCTCTTCTTCCCGGACTTCGGGACCGCGGCGGAGCTGCTGCTCCCGGGCCTTTGGCCGGAGGGAAACGCGACGATCCCCGGCTCGACCGCGCTCTGGATCTCGCCGAACGCGCGGGCGGAGCTCAAGGGCGGCGGCAGCGCCTCGGTGCCGCTCGCCGCGTCGGCACCGTCGGCGCCGTCGCTGCGCGAGCCCGCCGCGATGCTCCTGCGCCGGGCCATCGACCTCTCCGCTGCGGCGCCGTCGGGGCGTCCGGGGGTCTGGACGGCCGGGCCGCCCGCCGCGTTCGGGCTACGCCTCGACGGCGCGGACGTGACGGTCGAAGCGCTCGGGGCGCGCGACTGGCTCGCGGCCTACGCGGTGCTCGACGGAACGTCGCCGGCGCTCGTCCTCGCCGTGCTCCCGCAGCCGGCCAGCTCGCCGCTGGCGGACCTCTTCGCTCCCGCGCACACGCTGCGGAGCCTCCTCGGGTACCGCGTCGCCGAGGTCACGCGTCCGCGCGAGAAGAAATGAGAAAGACGTGACGGACGCGCTTGGGCTCGCTGTCGTCACCGGAGCCTCCTCCGGAATCGGCGCTGCCCTTGCGCGCCTCCTCGCGGAGGAAGGCTGGCCGGTCCTGCTCGTCTCCCGCTCGGGCGACAGGCTGGAGGCGCTCGCGTCCGCGCTCAACGCCGCAAAGGGCGGCCATGCCGAGGTCCTCGCGGCGGACCTGGCGACCCCGGAGGGCCGCGACGCCCTCTGGAACGCCACGGAGGGCACCCTGCGGCCGGTCGCGCTGCTCGTCAACAACGCGGGCTTCGGCCTGAACGGGTCCGAGGCCGACCTGCCGTTCGAGAGGCTGCACGCGCTCCTCGAGCTGAATGTCGTCGCGACGGCGGAGCTCACGCACCGGTTCCTCGTCGCGATGAAGGCGCGGCGCGGGGGAGCGATCCTGAACGTCTCGTCGACGTCCGCGTTCTACCCGACGCCGTACTTCTCGGCCTACGGCGCGAGCAAGGCGTTCATCCTGAACTTCTCGCACGCCCTCCACGAGGAGGCCAGGGGGTACGGCGTCACGGTCACGTGCCTGTGTCCGGGCTTCACGAGGACGAACTTCGCCGCCGTCGCGGGGATGAAGGGCGCCGAGGCGACTCCGTTTCCCGAGATGACGGCCGAAGCCGTCGCGAAAATCGGCCTCGCGGCGGTGCGCAAGCGCAGGGCGGTCGTCGTGGCGCACCCCCTGGACCGTGTCTGGATCCTGTCCGGCCGCCTCGTTCCGAGCTGGGTGCCAGCGAAGCTCGGGGCGCGCTTTTTCCGGAAGACCCGGCTCGACGGCTAGTGAACGGGCGCTGCCGCGCCCCAGAGCTGCTTGAGACGCGAGTCGCGGCCGCAGCCGGAGCGGTAGAAGTTGTACCGGATCGGGTTCTTCTTGTAATAGCTCTGGTGGTAGTCCTCGGCCGCCCAGAAGACGCCCGCCTTGACGATCTCCGTCACGACCGGCGCCTTGAGGACGTGCGAGGCCTCGAGCGCCTTCCGCGACGCCTCGGCGGCCAGCCGCTGCGCCTCGTCGTGGACGAAGATCGCCGTGGTGTATGAGAAGCCCGAGTCGCAGAACTGCCCGCCGGCGTACGTCGGGTCGACGTTGTGCCAGAAGACGTCGAGGAGCTTCTCGTACGAGACCTTCTTCGGGTCGAAGACGACCTCGATCGCCTCGCGGTGGCCCGTGCCGCCCGCGCCGACCTCGTGGTACGTCGCGCCCGCCTTCGTCCCGCCCGTGTAGCCCACGGTCGTCGAGACGACGCCGGGAACGGCGTCGTACGGCCCCTGCATGCACCAGAAGCAGCCACCCGCGAACGTGGCTTTTGCGAGGCCGGCCGGAGGGGGCGGCGTGGCCCGCGTCGGCTCGTCCGCGCGGGCGAGCGCCGAGAGAAGCAGGAGGGCGAAGAGCGGCAGGAGGAAACGGGTGCGGCGGTGCATGTGGGTCTCCGGAGGGGGTACGGACGTTCTCCCCTCCCTGGATGCCGGAAGGGACCGGTTCTCTTCCCTCAGATACGGTAGGGACGCCGGAAAAGGTTCGTCAGCGCGTCCGCGACGGACTGGAAGGCGAGCGCGAGGCCGGAGGCCTCCTCGGGCGTGAACCACCCGACCTCGAGGGTCTCGTCCCCCGCGTGCGGCTCGCGGCTGCCCGCGGCCAGGGCGCCCCGGTAGACGGCCACGACGACGGGCCGCCCCGGATACGAGAAGAGGCCGAGGAGCCCTTCGAGATCCGCGATCGCCCCGCACTCCTCGAGCGTCTCGCGCAGGGCGGCCTCCTCCACGGTCTCGCCGCGGTCCACGTGGCCCCCGGGAAACGTCCACTTGCCGTAGCCGGGCTCGATCGCGCGCTTGACGAGCAGGACGCGCTCGTCGCGGACGATCAGGACGCCCGCCGCGACCTTCGGGTCGATCCAGTGCACGGCGCCGCAGGCCGGGCAGACGGGCACGTTCCTCCCGGGACTCTTCTCGCGCGGCTCGAGCTTCCGGGCACACTGCGTGCAGAAGATCGGGAGCTCGTACACCAGCGTCAGGCTACCGCGTTTCGGCGCCGCGGGGTCGGGTGAACGAGACCCCTCCGTCGCGTCCGAGGCGGACGGCCCCGAGCCGCTCGGCCGCGAGCGCGCCGGACATCGCGGCGGCGAGCGTCCCCTGGCCGGGAAACGTCGTGTCGCCCACGAGCTGGAACCCGGGCAATCCGAGCGTCGGGTCCAGCGCGAAGAAGCCCGAGTTCCGCCGGGTGATCGGCAGCCCGCCCACGCGTCCGCCTCCGCGCCGTGTGAAGCGTCGGAACGTGCGGGGCGTCCCGACGTCCTCGTGCGCGACCGCCGCGTCGAGACCGGGGTAGAGGCGCGCGAGGACGACGCGCATGCGCGCGCGCGCCCTCTCCTTCTTCCTCGCGTAGCCGTCTCCCCGGAGGGAAGCCCACGCGCCTACGTCGACGTGCGTCGAGACGGAGAGGGTCTGGCCTCGGGGCGGCGCGGCCGGGTCGCCCGGAGGCGAGAAGGAGAGGAAGAGCGACTCCGGCGCGACGAGCCGGTGCAGGCGTCGCGGGTCCGGACTCACGACGCGCGAGAGCCCGAGATTGAGGACGACGGCCCCCCAGCCGTCCTCCTTCCCGCGGACCCGCGCCGAAACGCGGCCCGCGTCCTCGCCCTCGAGGAGGCGGGGTACGTTCGCCGCGGTGAGGTTGGCGACGACGTGTCGCGCACGGATCTCGTCGCCCGCCGCCGTGCGCAGCGTCCAGAGGGAGCCCGCGCGCGCGAGGCGCGTCACGGGTGTGCGTAGCCGGACGTCCGCGCCAGCTGTCGACGCCGCATCCGCGAACGCGGTGGCGAATGACTTCATGCCGCCCCGCGCCCGGGAGACTCCGCGCCGGAAGAGGTCGAGGCCGAGCGCGCCGTTCCACCAAGGGGCGACGTCCGGGCCCGACTGCACGGTGATGAGGAGCGAGAGGTCGACGAAGGCGCGGAACGCGGCGTGCGCGGACGGCGCGCCCGTGAGGGCCTCGACGTCGGAGACAGTGCGGTCGAATGTCGCGACGAGCGGAAGGACGAGAGATGGAGAAAGAGAAAGGCGTAGAGCTCTCAGGAGGTCGGAGGGGGACAGGAGCGGCAGACGCGGCCACCGGCGAGCCAGGCCCCACAGTCGATTACCGTCCCCTCTCACCCTTTCGAAGAAATCTTCCGCCTTCGGGAAGATCCGGCGGACCTCGCCGCGCCACGCCTCCTCGTCCCGTCCGAAGCAGAAGGACTCCCCTCCGATCGTCACGTCCACTCCGTCCACGGGCTCTAACTCCAGGCCGCCAGGGCCCAACCGGACTCCCATTGCGTCTGCGAGGGCATGGAGAGGGTCGCCGGGGTCGAAGCCCACGAGCGTCGTGGCGCCCGCGTCGAACGTGAACCCTTTCGCCTCGTACCAGCCCGCTGTTCCGCCGGGCTTGTCGTGCGCCTCGAGGACGACGACGCTCCGCCCGGAGCGGGCGAGAAGCCCCGCGGCGGTCAGTCCCGCCGGGCCCGCCCCCACGACCGCGACATCCCAGGTGACAGGCGACACGCCGGAGCCTACGTTGGGGGAGCGTTTGGCGGTTTCTTTGATGTCCTTGACGGAACAGGGCCGGGTAACGAGAATCTGCCGTCCTTGCGGGCCTCCGGCCCGCCTCCCCGGAGGGCCCTTGACCAATACACGCAAGTGGACCGAAGACGACGCCCGGTGGCTCAGAGCCAACTTCGGGCGCATGGACTCCCAGACGCTGTCACGCAAGCTGGGCCTTTCTCTCGAGGATCTCGAGAAGAAGGTCAAACAGCTCAAGCTCGTGGCGCCCGAGCCGGACAAGGCGCGCAAGGCGCCGGCTTCGCTCAAGGAAGCCGTCCGCGAGTTCTCGGCGGCGCGCAAGGAGTACGAGAAGGCCATCGAACTCTTCCACAAGCGCCACTTCGACGACGCGGCGCGGCGGTTCGAAGACTTGATCGAGAAGCATCCCGAGGAGAAGGAGTTCCTCGACCGGGCGCGCATGTATCTCACGGCCTGCCGGAACGGCAAGAAGGCGAAGGCCGCCGCCATGGAAAGCCCGGAGGAGGTCTACCACGCGGCCGTGTTCGAGAAGAACCGCGGCAACGTCGAGAAGGCCCTCGAGCTGCTCCGCAAGAACGCGGGAAAGAAGGACGGCGACGGACGCGGGCACTACCTCGCGGCCTGCTGCTTCGCGCTGCAGGGGGACGCCGAGCAGGCGCTCCAGTCGCTCCGCAAGGCGATCGCAGCCGACGACCAGAATCGCATCCAGGCGCGCCTCGAGGCCGACCTCTCGGTCCTGCGCGGTACGCAGGGGTTCACGGAGCTCGTCGCGGGAGGCGCGTGACGACCGTCGTCCTCCTCGCCGCGGGCCGCGGCGTGAGGATGAGGTCGTCTCGGCCGAAGGTGCTGCACGAGGCGGCGGGCCGTCCGCTCCTCGACCGCGCCCTCGACACCGCGTTCGCGATCACGGGCGACGCGGCGGCCGTCGTCGCCGTCGTCTCGAAGGAAGGCGCCGCCGTCGGCGCGTACTTGAAGGCGAACCATCCGCGCGTCCGGATCGCCGTACAGGACCCCCCGCGCGGGACGGGCGACGCGGTCCGCGCCGCCGCGGGCGCGTTCGGGAAGGCGAAGACCATCGTCGTCCTCTCGGGCGATGTGCCGCTTCTCGACGCCGGGATCGTGGCGAGCCTCGTCGCCGGTCTCGAGAAGGACAAGAAGGCCGCGGTGGCCGTGCTGACGGCGCGGCTCGGGGACCCGACGGGATACGGACGCATCGTGCGGAACAAGAAGCGTGCGTTCGTGAAGATCAAAGAAGAGAAAGATTCCTCGAGTGAAGAGAGAAAAATCACCGAGGTCAACACCGGGACCTATGCGTTTGACCGGGCGTTTCTCGAGCGGTCTCTGCCCCTCCTCACCTCCAAGAACTCCCAGAACGAGTTCTATCTGACGGACGTGCTCGCGCTCGCGCTCAAGGCGAAGCGAACGGTCGTCACCGTCGAAGGCGACCCGCTCTCGGCCCTCGGCGTGAACTCCCGGGAGGATCTCGCCGCCGTGGACCGCCTCCTCCGCGACCGCGCGGCCCGCGCGGCCCTGCGCGCCGGGACGACGATCCTCCGCCCCGAGACCGTGACGCTCGACGAGACGGTCGTCTTCGAGGCTGACACGCTCGTCGAGCCGTTCGTGACGCTCCTCGGGGCGACCCGCGTCGGGAGCGGCACGGTGATCGGCCAGGGGACGATCGCGAAGAACACCGTCTTCGGGAAGAACGTGACCGTGAAGCCCTACTGCGTCATCGAATCCGCAATCGTGGGCGACGGCTCGATCGTCGGCCCGTTCGCGCGCCTCCGCGAGGGGACGGACCTCGCGGCGGGTGTCCACGTCGGGACCTTCGTCGAGACGAAGAAGGCGAAGCTTCACGAGGACGTCAAGGCAAATCACCTCTCGTACCTCGGCGACACCGAGATCGGGGCCCGCACGAACGTCGGGGCGGGCGTCATCACGTGCAACTACGACGGCTTCGCGAAGCACCGGACCACGATCGGGCGGGACGTCTTCGTCGGCTCGGACGTCCAGCTGGTCGCTCCCGTGGCCGTGGGAGACGGCGCGATCGTCGGCGCCGGAACGACCGTGACCGCGGACGTCCCGAAAGACGCCCTCGCCATCTCGCGCACGCCGCAGAAGAACGTAGAGGGCGGAGGCGCCCTCTACCGGGCCCGGAAGAAGAAGAGCTGACGCGATGTGCGGGATCGTGGGCTACGTGGGCCCGCGCGAGGCGACGCCGATCCTCCTCGACGGCCTCAAGCGCCTCGAGTACCGCGGCTACGACTCCGCCGGCATCGCGGTCGTCGGGGACGACGGCGACGTCCGTGTCGCCCGCAGCGAGGGCAAGCTCGGCAACCTGACGGAGAAGATCGCGAGCGCGCCGCCCCCGGGCCGATTCGGGATCGGGCACACGCGGTGGGCGACGCACGGGCGCCCGTCCGAGGAAAACGCGCACCCGCACCGCGACGCGTCCGGCCGGATCGTCGTCATCCACAACGGCATCATCGAGAATTTCCTCCCGCTCAAACAGGGCCTGCAGCGCGAGGGAGTGAAGTTCCTGTCGGAGACGGACACGGAGGTCGTCGCCCACGCGCTCGCGGCGGCCCGCCACGCAGCGCCGGAGAAGCCGTTCGCCGAGATCGTGCGGGAGACGGTCTCGGGACTGAAGGGGATGTACGCGCTCGTCCTCTTCTCGGCGGACGAGCCCGGGGTCCTGTACGCTCTCAAGTGGGGGCCGCCCATCGTCCTCGGCCTCGGGAAGGGCGAGAACTTCGTCGCCTCGGACGCGACGGCCCTCCTCCCGCACACCCGGGACCTGATCTTCCTCGAGGACGGGGACCTTGCGCGCATCACGGCCGATGCCGTCACCGTGACCGGTTTCGACGGCGTGCCGCGCTCGCGGCCCGCGAGCCGCGTGCCGTGGGACGCCGTCTCGGCGGAGAAGGGCGGCTACCCGCACTTCATGGCCAAGGAGATCGCCGAGCAGCCGACCGTCGTGATCGAGACGATCGGCAACAAGCTGTCGCTCGAGACGGGTCTCTTCAACGAAGACGAGATGGGCGTCCCGAAGGCGCTCCTCCGCGAGATCGACCGCATCCAGATCGTGGCCTGCGGGACCAGCTGGCACGCCGGGCTCGTCGCGAAGTTCCTCCTCGAGGAGATCGCGCGCCTCCGGACGGACGTCGACTACGCGTCCGAGTTCCGGTACCGCGCGCCGCTCGTCGACAAGCGGACGCTCGTCGTCGGGATCTCGCAATCGGGCGAGACGGCCGATACGGTTGCGGCGCTCAAGGAGACGAAGGCGCTGGGCGGCCGGACGGTGGGCGTCGTGAACGTGCCGGGCTCGGCGATCGCGCGCCTCGTGGACGGCGTCCTCGCGACGCACGCGGGCCCGGAGGTGGGAGTCGCGTCCACGAAGGCCTTCACGACGCAGCTCGTCGCGCTCGTCCTCTTCGCCCTCTACGTGAAGTCGGTGCGCTCGGGCGCCGAAACGCCCGTCGACGTGGACTTCCTCACGGCGCTCGCCCGCCTTCCGGCTGCCCTCCGCGAGACGCTCGAGCTCGAGCCCGCCATCGAGAAGCTTTCGGCGCGGTTCGAGAAGGTCTCCCACGCTCTCTTCCTCGGGCGCGGGGCGCACTACCCGATTGCCCTCGAGGGCGCGCTCAAGCTCAAGGAAATCTCGTACATCCACGCGGAGGGGTATCCGGCGGGCGAGATGAAGCACGGGCCGATCGCGCTGATCGACGAAGCGATGCCGATCGTCGGGATCGCGCCCATGGACGCGCTCTACGACAAGGTCGCGTCGAATCTCCGGGAGGTCAAGGCACGCTCCGGGATCCTCTTCGCGCTCGTGAACCCGGGCGACGCGGACGTATCGACCTTTGCGGACGTGGTGCTGACCATTCCGAAGACGCACCACGTCCTTCAGCCCGTCGTCTCGGTCGTCCCCCTCCAGCTCCTCGCGTACCACGTCGCCCGCCGCCGCGGGTGCGACGTCGACCAGCCCCGCAACCTCGCCAAGTCGGTCACGGTCGAGTAGACGCCGGCCTCGCGGCCGGTGCGCTACCATCGCGCCCCTTGGTCGCCCGCCCGGAAGATCTCCTCGAAGGCCTCAATCCCGAACAGGCCGCCGCCGTCTCGCACGGTGAAGGGCCGCTTCTCGTCCTCGCGGGAGCCGGTTCGGGGAAGACGCGCGTCCTGACCCGCCGTCTCGCGTGGCTCGTCGCGCAGGGCGTCCCGCAGGAGGGGATCGTCGCGGTCACGTTCACGAACAAGGCCGCCGGCGAGATGAAAGAGCGCGTCGGAAACCTCCTCGGCACGGACCGCCCGCGCTCTTACGTCGGGACGTTCCACGCCTGGGGCGTGCGCCTCCTGCGCCGCTTCGCGGACGAGGCCGGTCTCCCGCGCGGCTTCGTCGTCTTCGACTCGGACGACCAGCTCGCGGTCGTCAAGCGCGTCATGAAGGAGGTCGCGATCCCGGAGAAGTCCGCGACCCCGCGCCAGATCCAGTCGAAGATCTCGGCCGCCAAGAACGAAGGGATCTCGCCCGACGACTTTCCGCGCCGCTTCGGCGACTTCCTCGGCTCGCGCCTCGCGGACGTGGCCCGCGGGTACGAAAGGCAGCTGCGGGCGGCACAGGCGCTCGACTTCGACGACCTCCTCGTCCTCTCGGCGAAGCTCGTCGGCTCGAACGAAAAAGTGCGCGACCTCCTCCGGCGCAGCATCCGGCATCTCCTCGTCGACGAGTACCAGGACACGAACCGCGTCCAGGCGAAGCTCGTGAAGCACGTCACGGGCGAGGCCGGGAACCTCTTCGTCGTCGGCGACGAGGACCAGTCCATCTACCGCTGGCGCGGTGCGGACGTGTCGAACATCCTGGAGTTCACGCGCGAGTTCCCGATGGCGAAGACGGTTCGCCTCGAGCGCAACTACCGCTCCACGGCGCCGATCCTCAAGGCGGCCGGCGCGGTCGTGGCCGAGAACAAGCGCCGCCTCGGCAAGACACTCAAGGCCACGAAGCCGGGCGGCGAGAAGGTCAAGCTCGTCGCGTTCGACGAGGAGCGGGATGAGGCCCGCGAGATCGTCCAGCGCGTCGCCGCGGCCCGGCGCGCCCGGCCCCAGGGTGAGGTCGCGGTCCTTTTCCGGACGAACGCGCAGTCGCGGCCGTTCGAGGACGAGCTCCTGCGCGCGAACATGCCGTACATCCTCGTCGGCGGGACGAAGTTCTACGAGCGGGCCGAGATCAAGGACCTCCTCGCGTACCTGCGCCTCGCGCGGAATCCGGCCGACGGCGTGTCGTTCCGACGGGTCGTCAACGTCCCGGCGCGCGGCGTGGGCGCCGCCACGCTCGAGGCGCTCGAGGCCCACGCCATCGAGAAGGGGGTCCCTCTCCTCGAGGCTCTCGGCGAGCTGCCGTCCGGCATGACGGAGCGCGCGAAGAAGGCACTGACGGAGTTCCGGGAGCTCGTGAAGCGCCTCGCGGACTTCGGCGCGGGCGAGAGCAACGGCGCCGGAGCGGCGGTGGCGTTCGCGCTGGAGGAGACCGGCCTCACGAAACTCTACGAAAACCCGCTCGACCCGCAGGACGAGGCCCGCCGCGAGAACCTCGACGAGCTCCTCGCCGCCGCGCGCGAGCACGAGCGCGCGGCGTCCTACGGCGGGGAGGGCGACGACCCGACGATCGCGGGTTTCCTCGACGCCGTGACGCTCCGCGCGGACGCCGACGAGGCGGACGAGAAGAAGGGGATCCTCCTCATCACGCTTCACGCGGCCAAGGGCCTCGAGTTCGACGACGTCTTCCTCGCGGGGGCCGAGGACGGCTCCCTTCCTCACGCCTCCTCGCGCGACGACGACGACCAGTTCGAGGAAGAGCGCCGCCTCGCGTACGTCGGAATGACGCGCGCCAAGGAGCGCCTGACGATCTCGTGGGTGCGGCGGCGGATGGTGCGCGGCGAGTGGATGAGCCGCGACCGGTCCCCGTTCCTCGACGCGATTCCCGGGGAGGTCGTCGAGTACGAGGATCGGACGTCCGGGTTCGGAGGAGGGAGAGGAGGGGATTTCTCAGAAGGGGAAGGGGGGATGGGCGCGTTCGGCGGCGGGCGGCGGCCGTTCGGCGGAGGCCTGGCCGGCGGCTCTCTGTTTCCCGACTACGAAAACGAATCCCAGGAGGCTTCGTCCTCGCGCCAGCCCTATTCACCTTCCAAGAAATCCCTCTTCGGCCGTCCCCCAATCCGGAACATCACCCCCGTCCGCGGCGTCATGAAGCGCACGCCGCCGCCGCCGACGGCATCGGGTTTCCGGCGCGGCTCGAAGGTGCTGCACCCCGACTACGGCGTGGGCGTCGTCCTGACGGTGGAGGGCTCCGGCGACGCCGAGAAGCTGGTCGTCTACTTCGACCGCGCGGGCCGCAAGAAGTTCGTCGCGAAGTTCGCGAACCTGTCCCCCGCCTGACGCCGCGGCTCAGGCGGGGTCTTTCGCGAGCGCGACGATCGCCCTGCGAAGCTTGCCGTGCGCGTCGAAGAGGCGGACGAAGTCCGACTCGCGCCGTCCGCCCTTGGCGCGGATCACCCCCGTGAGCGCGCTCTTCTGGGCAGCCGTCCAACCCGTCACCCCCGGCAGGATCGAGACGAGCGGCGCCCAGCGGCGGAACGCGAGGCGTTCGGCGGACGTCCACCCGGCCGTCCGCGCGCCGAGGAGCCGCGCCGCCTCTGCCGTCAGGACCGACTCCGCCCTCTCGCGGTCCGAGCCGAAGCGCGCCGCGAGCATGTCCGTCACCCTGAGGCCGACGTTCGGGAGCTCGACGAGGCCGATCGCGTTGCTCCGCACCCGCCCGCCGAACCAGTAGAGGTTCTCCGAGGCGAGGACCTTCAGGTCCGCGAGCGACGTGCGGTGCTTCGGGTCGGCCGCCATCCGGCGCTCCTCCTCCTGCATGAGGGCGACCGCCCGCGGGGCGCGCGGGACGAAGCCGAGCTTGCGGTAGAACCACCAGGCTCCGGACTCGAGCGCTTCGGGGTTGCCGTAGCCGCCCAGCTGGTACGGGAAGATCGTGAAGACGTCGGACCCGAAGAGGGCCCGCGTCATCGAAAGGACCTTGCCGTAGACGAGGCCCGACTCGCCGCCCCGGAACGACTCGAAGACGTTGTAGGCGATCTCGGAGGAGCCGAAGAGCGCGCTCGTGAGGACGTAGCCGATCGGGACGCCGTTCTTGAGCGTCAGGAACCCGTAGACGGACTCGAGGAGGAGCCGGCGCTCGGGGACGACGCCGATCGCGGCGAAGGCGAGGCCGTCCGGGTACGTCACGAGGCGGACGTCGTTCGGGTCGCCCCACTGGAAGGCGTCGAGATCCCGCTGGCGCGCGACCATCGCCTCCCTGGCGAGGTCGAGCCAGCGCCCCGCTTCGCGCGCGGGAACCGCCTCGATCGAGAGAGGGGGCCTCGCGCGCTCGCGGCGGACGTCGGGGCGGCCGCGGTCGAGGGGCTTCGTCTGGAAGACGACGGGCGCGGTCCTGAGACAGGCGTTCGTTCGCGCGGGCGTGCCCGCTCCGGCGTCGAGGACGAGCGGGAGCTCGAGGCTCTCCCACGCCGCCTCCCGCTCGAACGTGCCCCGGCCCAGCGTGGACAGCCTCCGGACGAGGAAGGTGGCGTCCGTCTCCTTTGGGCCCTTCAGGCGATTCACCCAGCCGCGCGGCTTGAGGTCGAGCTCGTCGAGGGCGGGTGTTTCGGACCAGAGGGAGACGAGGGGGAGAAGGCGCTCGAGGGCAGGTCCCTTGTCGAACGCCTTCCAGTCGACGTGGAGCTTCCCGCCCCAGCGCGCCGCGAGCCAGCGCGCCGTGCCGGCGAAGAACGGGAAGCGCGTTTTCGTTCCCGCGATTCCGCTGTCTTCGAGAGCGGCGCGGTGGAGCCGGAGGTCGGGCCGCCGGGCGAAGCGCGCGAGGAGAATCTCGACCTTCGCCAGGACGGGCGCGTCGTCGGGGTAGGCGCGGAGGAAGCACAACGCCTCGTGGAGACGCTCGACCTCTTTCGCGGTCGTGAGGCGCGCGCGGGAGAGGACGTCGAGCGCGGTCCGCCGGCGGGCCACGGCGTCCTGTCCGCGGTCCGTCCGCGCCGACTCGAGGACGCGCAGGGCGTCCTTCGCCCTCACGTGCGCGCCCTCTCGGCCGGACCGAGCGACCGGCCGGCGAGGAGCGCGGCCGACTCCGCGTCCGCCCACGCGAGCTCCGTCTCGAGGAGGACGCGCCGCCGCCGCCGTGCGGCCGTCGTGCCCGTCGCGGCGCGCTTGAGCTCGTCGGCGAGAAGGTTTCGGTACTCCTGCAGGCGCCGCACGCGGTCGGGCGGGAGGCTGCGCTCGAGAAGAGCGAGGCGGGCGAGCGTCGCGTCGTGCGGGCGCGGGAGCGAGAAGGGCTCCGCGACCCACTCCTTCAGCTCGCGTCGGCCGGACGGCGTCGCGCGGTACTCGCGCCGCGGAGGCCCCTTCGGCGAGCGCCGCCGCTTGAGCGAGACGAACCCGCCGCGCAGGAGACGCCGGAGAGAGGGATAGATCTGGGAGAGGTCCGCGTCCCAACCGCGCGCGGGATCTTCCGCGAGCCGCTGCTTGAGATCCCACCCGCTCGCGGGCGACTCGACGAGGAGCCCGAGGAGGACGTGGGAGAGGGACATGCGGTAAGTATATGACGACTCATATACCGCCGTGGAAAACCCGTGGAGTGCCCTGTGAATTACTGCCGTGCCCCGAGGCCAGGCGGCCGGTCTCCGGACAAAAAAATAAGGGGGCTGGTGTAGCCCCCGAATCCCGGAAATACCTTGATTGGAATGGTTTGAAGTAACTAAGTTACTTCTTGCCCTTCTTCGCCTTCTTCGTGGTCTTCTTCGCAGCTTTCTTCTTGGCCGGCATGGTTTCTGTCACCTCCTCACTGGCAGGTTTCGTTGACAGTGCCGGAAGCTGCGTGCTAGGTTGTCCGCCCCTCGAAGGACGGGGACTAGCGCTCTTCCGGATTCTGTCGACTGCCTTGATTCAAGTCTCGCGACTCTAAGCGTCGATAGATTTCAAAAGATCTGGTTCCCGTGGGACGGCATCGTGAGTCACGATCACGGCGCCGTCCCTTTTTTCTTCCTGTAACGAATTGTATAGAGGCCATACGGCGCGAATCAAGAATTTTTTTCTTGACGAGCGAAGATTTTTTCACCCGTCGTTCCCGTCCCTTCGGACGACCGCGCGCACATCCGGGCTAGGATCGCGCGTGGAGAAAAATCCGGAGCCTCACATGACAGACGCACTCGTGCTCGCTCACTCGCCCGACTCCGACGACGCGTTCATGTTCTACGGACTGCGCGCGAACGCGGTGGACACCGAGGGCGTCACCTACACGCATACGCTCGCCGACATCGAAACGCTCAACCGCCGCGCGTTGGCGGGAGAGCTCGCGATCACGGCCGTGTCCTTCCACGCGTACGCGTATCTCGCGGACCGTTACGTGCTCCTCCCGCACGGTGCCTCGTTCGGCGACGGGTACGGCCCGTGCGTCGTCGCGCGTAAGGACGGCGGGCCGCGCACGCTCGCGGACCTCAGCGGCCGGCGGGTCGCGATCCCGGGCGTCCTGACGTCCGCCGCGATGTCGCTCGCGCTCTACACGCAGGGCGTGACGCCCGTCGTGATGGCGTTCGACCGCGTCGGCGACGCCGTGAACGCCGGCGAGGTGGACGCGGGCGTCGTGATCCACGAGGGCCAGCTCACATGGAAGGAAGAGGGGTTCCACCTCGTCGCCGATCTCGGCGTCGTCTGGAAGGACGAGACCGGCCTCCCGCTCCCCCTCGGCGGCAACGCGGTCCGCCGCGACCTCGGGCCGGAGCTGATCGCCCGCGTCTCTCGCGCCCTCGGCCGCTCGATCGTCTACGCCCTCGACCACCGTGAGGACGCCCTCACGGACGCGATGCGCTTCGCCCGCGGCCTCCCGCGCGAGAAGGCGGACCGTTTCGTGGGGATGTACGTGAACGACTGGACGCGCTCCTACGGGCCGAAGGGCCGCGAGGCGGTCCGACTCTTCCTGAGGCGCGGTTTCGAGGCCGGGATCCTCCCGAAGCTCGTCGAGCCGGAGTGGGTGGCGGAGGACTGAGGGCGTGACGGGTGTGATGTGAAGACGGGAACGCGGGCGCTCGCGGGGGGATTCCTGTTCCTGGCCGCGCTCTGGTGCGGGATGCTCGCCTTCTTCGGAGCGTTCGGGGCCCGGGTCGTCCTCGAGACGTCGCCGAGCCGCCACGCGGCGGGCGCCGTGAACAAGGTCCTCCTCGACGTCCTCGACGCGGCGTCTCTCGGCGCGGTCCTCGTGCTCGGCGTCCTTCTCGTCCTCTGGAACCGGGTGCGGCCCTGGACGGCGCGCGCCCGTGGCTACGCGGTCCGCTTCCTGGCCGTGGCCGCGGTCGCGGCTGTCGCGTCGCTCTTCGTCGTGACGCCCGAGATGATGGAGCGGCGCGCGCGGATGGGCCCGATCGACCTCGTCTCCAAGGAGGATCCCCTGCGCAAGGCCTGGGGGCGGCTGCACGGCGTCTCGTCGCTGACGCTCCTCGTCAGGCTCCTCGCCTCGGCGGGCGTCTTCGCGGCGGGGTTCGCGCAGCTCCCGAAGGGCGACGCCTGATCCCTTCTCAGGCCGTGGTGCGGAGGAAGAACTCCGTCCAGCGCCGCTCGTACTCGTCCGGCAGGACGGCCTGGGGCTCGTCGGCGTGGTGGCAGTGGCCGCAGGCCGGGACGCGCCAGAACGTCTTCGGACCCGCGAGCGCCTCGTAGAGGCGCGGCGAGAAGCGGATCGGTACGAGAGCGTCCGTCTCGCCGTGGACGACCGTCGTCGGGCACGTCACGCGTCGGGCCGCCGCGACGGGTTCGGCCTGCGAGAGGTCGAGCTTCTCGGTCTTCTCGATCCGGCGGACGAGGAGGCGGACCGGCCCCTCGAGGAGGACGCGGGGCAGGCCCGTCGCGCGGTGAAGGTAGTGGACCGCCATCGCGCGGAGGTCGCCGAACGGCGACTGGAGCCAGAGGGCGGCGGGAGTCCGCGCGGCGGCGAGCTGGAGCGCGAGGAGCGAGCCCATCGAGCAGCCGTCGATTCCGAGGCGGGCGGCCTCGACGCCGAAGCGCTCGCGGGCGAGGTCGAGGAGGAGGAGGAGGTCGTTCGTTTCGCGGATCCCGCACGTGATCCTCCCGCCCGTCGACGGCGGGTGGCCGCGCAGCTCAGGCACGAGGACGTTGAAGCCGAGCCGGAGCGCCCGCACGGCGTCCTTCGTCCACTCCGCGCCGCCGCCGCCCTTGCCGTGGAGGAAGAGGAGCGTCGGGCGCGTCCGGGGGGCGCCGGGCGACGCGAAGAGCGTCACGAGCCGGGCGGGCTCTTCGGGGTCGCCGTCGTGGACGAGCGTCTCGACGACGCCGGAGCGCCCGGCGGCCGTCGTCACGGCCTCGTGGAACGCCTCCGTCGACGCGGTGACCGGTGCGAGCCCGACGGGAGAGAGGAGAATTCCCGCGAGCGAGCGCATGCGCGGAGGCGAAGGGCTCAGGAAGCCTTCGCGGCCTTCTTCTTCGCGGGGTCCTTCGCCGGGACGTCCGCTCCGGCCTTGTATGCGGCGTTCGCGGGCTCCAGCTCGTACGCGCGCCGGAGCGCCGCCGCCGCGCCCGCCGGGTCGCCCGTCGCGCGGAGCGCCGCCGAGAGAGCCCCCTGCGCGCCCGCGTCCTCGCCTTGCGAGAGCTCGACGGCGCGCCTGGCGTACTTCAGGGCCTCGGCCGGCTCCTTGAGGGCGAGCGCGGTCCTCGACGCGCGGGCCGCGAGGGCCCCGTCCAGCGTGCCTCCGCCCGCTTCGAGCGCGGCGGCCCATGCCTTCTTCGCGTCGGCGGTCCGGCCCGCTGCAGCGTGCGCCTCCGCGAGGTCGAGCTGGCGCTCGACGCGTACGCCCGGGGCTGCCCCGTTGCGCCCGGCCGCCTCGGCCGCGCGCGTGTACGCCGCGATGGCCTCGGCCGCGTGGCCGGCCTTCTTCTCGGCGCCGCCGAGAGCGGCGAGGACGTCCGCGTTGTAAGGCCCGCCTTCGCCGACCGCGGCGAGGGTCTCCTTCGCGATCGTCCGGGCCGTCGCGACGTCGCCGCGCTTCCCGAGAGCCGTCACGTATGCCGCGGCGAAGAAGCCGCGGCGGGGATCGGTCCCGAGACGGGGCAGGAACGTCGCGATGAGGTCGCCGGTCTCGGGCGAGTAGTCGTCGTCGAGCGTCTCGATGGCGGCGAGCTGGGCGAAGAGCTGGAAGACCTCGGGGCGCGAGAGCTCGCCCTCCTCGGAGACGACGCGCAGGGCGATCGGCCGCAGGCGCGCGCGGTCGCGGCGCAGCGCGAGGGCGCCGCCGAGCCGGATGGCCTCCTCGTGGTCCCACTTCGCCCTGAGCTTCGCGAGGCCCTCGAGGAGCGGAGTCTGGCCGGAGAGGATCGCGTCGCCGCCGCGCTGGAAGTCCGCGGCCTGGTAGGCGCCGACGAGCCGGTCGATCTCGTTTCCGTCGCCGTCGAGGAAGACGATCGTCGGGAAGGAGAACGCCTGGTAGCGCGCGGAGACCTTCCGGCCCTCGCCCTTCTCGGCGTCGACGCGGGCGGGCACGACGGACTTCTTCGCCCACGCGACGACGCCCGGGTCCGCGAACGTCGTCTTGTCCATGATCTTGCACGGGCCGCACCACGCCGCGACGACGTCGAGCATGACGGGCTTGCCCTCCGCCTTCGCGCGCCGCAGGACTTCGGCGAACGGTTTTCCCTCGGCGAAGGGGACGTGAACGGCGGCGGGTTTCGCCGCGTCTGTTCCGGCGGCGGGGAGCGGCGGGGCGACGGCGAGAGCCGCGGCGGCGAGGAAGGGGGAGAGTCTCACTCGCGGATGATGCCTCAGAAGCCGGGGCGGAAGGGGTCGACGGGCGGCGGCGGCGGGTCGCCCGGGTAGGTCACGGACTCGAGGAAGAGACCCGAGGGCGGGGACGTCCACGCGGCGCTCTTCGCCGTGCGCGTCGTGAGCATCTCCTTCACGTCCTGGACCGCGAGGCGGCCCGTGCCGATCTCCACGAGCGTTCCCGTCAGGCGGCGCACCATCTTCCAGAGGAAGTGCGACGCGCCCATGCGGAAAAGGAGGAGGTCGGGCGCCTCGGGCGGCGATTCGAGGCGGGCGAACTCCACCTCCACGAGCGTCGAGTCGTGCCCCTCGGCGTTCTCGCAGAAGCTCCCGAAGTCGTGGCGGCCCGTGAAGAGGTCGGCGGCGGCCTGCATCGCCTTCGCGTCGAGCCGATCCTTGATCCACCACACGTAACGCTTGCCGAACGCGGTGCGCCGCCGCGAGATGCGGTAGCGGTAGACGCGCAAGCCCGCGCTGTGGCGCGCGTGGAACGTGCGCGGGGCCGGCTGGAGGTTCAGGACGTGGATGTCGGGCGGGAGATGGTCGTTGATCGCCTGCCGGAGCTTCCCGAGCTCGGCGGCGGGCGCCTGGAACGGGCCGTGGAGCGAGGCGACCTGCGCGAAGGCGTGGACGCCCGCGTCCGTCCGGCCCGCGCCGTTCACCTTGACGTCCTTGCCGAGGACGTCCCGGCACGCGGCGTAGAGCTCGCCCTGGACCGTGCGGGCGTTCACCTGGGACTGCCAGCCGCGGTAGCGGCCGCCGTCGTATTCGAGGGTGGCGCGAAGGACGTTGAGGGCGGTCACGGCCCCATTGTCGCCTCGAACCCGCTATCCTGCCCCTGCTCGTGACGAGCGAGACGCTGGAAGCCGCCCGCCCCTTCACGCGCGCCCGCGACGCGGGCGCCGAGGCGCGCGCGGCGGCGGGCTTGAGGGCGCTTCTTTCGGCCCTCAAGGACGCCGCCGGCGACGCCTGGGCCGGCGCCGCCCTCGGCGGCGCTCTCGGCCGCGGCGAGGGAGCGACGCTCGTCGGACGCGACGGGACCGGCCACCCGGCCGACCCGTTCGAGATCCTCGCCGTCCTCGACGCGCCGGTCCGAGACGTCCCCGCGATCGCCCGTCGACTCGCGAAGGCCGCCGGCGACGCGGCCCGCGCCCGGAAGATCCAGGTTTCCGTGGACGCGGTCGCGCGCCGCGCCCTCGCGCTTCTGCCGCCGACGCTCGCGAACATGGAGCTCCTCGCGGCTCGCCGCGTCGTGGACGGCCCGGAGGACCTCTTCCCGGCGTTCGCGGACGTGTACCGTGGCGGGCCCGACCGCTTCGAGGGACTGCGCCTCCTCGCGCGGACGGGCGCGCACCTGCTCGCGGCCGAGCGCCTCGTGGACCGCTCGGCGACGGGCGCGAGAGCCCGCGAGGCGCTCCGCTTCGTCCAGGGAGCCGACCTCGCGTGCGGCGAGGCCATCCTGATCTCGGCGGCGCGCTGGGCGCCCGGCGTCGCGGCGCGGGAGGCCGAGCTCAAGGCGCTCGGGGCCGAGTCGCCCGACGGGCCGCGCCGCCCGGGCTTCCACGTGAAGATGAGCTGGACCCGCTTCAAGGACCTCGTCGACCGGCACCGCGCCGCGGCCGCCGCCCTGCAGGCGCCGGCCGGCCCGGAGAACGTCGATGCGCGCCGGCAGGTCGCGCGCGCGGGCGACCGTTACATGGAGGTCCTGCGCCTCTTCGAGGAGGAGCGGCTCTCCGCCGACCTCCCGAACTGGACGGAGTACGCGATCGCGCTCGCGCGGCGGCGAAGCGGGGTGGCGGTTTCCGAGCTCTTTGGCGAGGAGGAGGAGATCGAGGACGCCGCGGGCGTGGGCCGCGTCGCACGCAAGTCCGCGCGCACGTGGCCGCTCGCCGAGCGCGTGGCCCCGGCCGCCGCGGCGCTCGTGGACTGGGACCCGGGCGACCTCCCGATCGTGCCCGTCCTCCTCGACCTTCCGGACACGGCCTCGCGCGACGCGCTCCGCCAGCGCGCGATCGCCTGGGGCGAGACGGCGTGAGGTAGTGGGAAACCCGTCAGGCGGGTTTCCCACGGTGCCTGCGCCTACAGTCTCGAGCGGCCGCGCGTCAGGGCCAGCGAGAAATCCAGCAGCGTGTTCGTGCCGCGGACGGCGACGCGCTTGAGGCGATACGGGTCGGAGAGATCGGGCGGGATGCCGCCGCGGATGACGGTCGCGGCGCGGTAGCCGGCGGCGCGGACGGCTTCGACGCTGCGGTCGTCGAACGCGCCGTAGGGATAGCAGAAGGAGACGACGGGCGCTCCTGTGACGGCCTCGAGCGCGGCCTTGCTGCCTGCGACCTCGGAGGCGAGGTCCGCGTCGGAAAGCTCCGGGAGCGCGCGGTGCGTGGCGCCGTGCGAGCCGATCTCGATTCCCGCCGCGGCGAGGGCGCGGACGCCGTCCGCCGCGAGCAGCGCGTCGCCGGGGATCTCGCCGTCCCAGTCGTTGACGCCGCCGGTCTTGCCCGAGACGACGAAGACCGTGGCCGCGAAACCGTGCGCCTCGAGGAGCGGCAGCGCGCGCGAGAGGACGCCTTCGTAGCCGTCGTCGAACGTGAGGACGGCGCGTCTCTCCGACGCCTGTGGGCGGTCGAGCAGGTCGCGCAGCGCGACGCCGCGGTACCCGTGCCGCGCGAGGTGCTCGAGCTGGCGCGCGAGGTCGTCCGGGAGGACGCGCCAGTGGTTCAGGCGCGAGGCCGGCCGGTGCGGGCCGACCTCGTGGTACATGAGGATCGGCGTGCCGGGCCGCTTCGGACGCCAC
Organism: Thermoanaerobaculia bacterium; assembly: GCA_038319835.1. GTDB lineage: Bacteria > Acidobacteriota > Thermoanaerobaculia > UBA5066 > UBA5066 > Fen-183. Next base: position 28,857 of record JBBQDQ010000005.1, read on the forward strand.
CAGTTGAAGCGCAGCGAAAGGCCGATCCCCGCCCCCACCAGCGCGGCGGCGCCGAGTGCCGGGGCGTCCATCAGCGGGCCCGCGTGAGCGCCCGGATGCGCAGGACGGCCGTGTCCTCGGCGCGGGCGTTCGCGGGGGGCAGGCGCTCGCCACGCGCAATCGCGCTCTCGAGCTCGCGGAGCTTGACGTATTTCAGGAGCGTGTTGGCGGCCGAGAGCGCCGCGAACGTGAGGCCGGCCGTTCCGTCGAGGACGCCGAGCCTCAGGAAGGCCCGGTCGAAGAACTCCCACACGACCCGGACGGGGAGGAACGGCATGGCGCCCTTGCGCGCCGCCCACTTCGCCTCGGCCGCAAGCGTCGTGTAGCGGTCGAGCTTCTCGAGGTAGTGGGAAAGGTCGCGGTACGAGCGGTGGAGGATCGACTCGTCGAGCGCCTCGACGGGCCCGTTCGCGAGGACCTTCTCGTGGACGGGGTCCTCGGAAAAGCGCGCGCGCTGCCGGTCGTAGAGGCGCGCGGGACGAACGACCGTGTCGCGGCCGAAGTGGAGCTCGCGCCCGAGGAACTCGAGGCGGATCGGGATCCGGAACGCGGCGGGCGGGCTCTTTTCCGAGACGGTGGACGCGAGGCGGGCGCGGATCTCGAGCGCGAGCGCGGGCGAGACGATCTCGTCCGCGTCGATCGAGAAGACCCAGCGGTGCGTCGCGAGAGCCGCGGCCGCGTTCTTCTGCGTCCCGAAGCCGTCGAACGTGCGGACGAGGACGCGCGCGCCGGCGGCTTCGGCAACTTCCGCGGTTCGGTCCGTCGTCGCGGCGTCCACGACGACGATGATCTCCTCGGCGAACGCCACGGCGGCGAGGGCGGCGGGGAGGCGGTCCTCCTCGTCGCGCGCGATCAGCGTGACCGTGAGCGGCGGGCCGGCCGGGTCGGACATCGGGGCAAGAGTATGGACCCGGGCGCGCCCGGGTCCACGCGCGCCGCCGTCCGTATACTCCGCCTCGTGTCCGCCGGACGTCCGTCTGAAGATCCCGGAGCGTCCGGGCGCCTCCTCTTCGCGGCGGCTTTGGCGGCCGGGGCGCTGCTTCGGCTGATCCTCCTCGGCCGTCCCGACCTCTTTGCCGCGGACGAGGGCCGCTGGGCGGTGGGCGCGCGAAACGTCCTCGAAGGCGGCGCGCAGGTCCTCGCGCCGTCCACGACGCCCCTCGGGGACCCGTCCGGCACGCCGATCCTCTTCCCGTGGCTCCTCTCGGGCATGGTGCGCGTGTTCGGTGCCGAGGAGTGGGCCGTGCGCTTCCCGTCTGCGATCCTCGGCCTCGTCGCGGCGTTCGTCGTGGAGCGGATCGTCCGGCGCGGGTGGGGGCAGCCGGCGGGCCACCTCGCCGGCGCGTTCGTCGCGCTCTTCCCGCCGCTCGTCGCGGCCTCGCGCGTCGCGACCGTCGAGACGACGCTCGTGACGCTCGGGCTCGCGGGAATCATCTTCGGCCTCCGCGCCTTCGAGGAGGACATCCCGTGGGAGGGCGCGCTCGCGGGCGTCTTCTTCGGTCTCGGCTTCCTCGCGAAGGGCTACGCGATCGGTCTCTTCCTCATCCCGCTGCTCCTCGCGCTGGCGGCGCGCCCGCGTCTCTTCGCGCTCGGACGGACGAAGCGATCTCTCGCCTTTCTCGTCACGACGCTCGTCCTGGTGGGTGGGTCGCACCTTCTCGCGGTCTTCCTCCTGCGCCCGGAGACGTTTGCGTTCCAGCTCGCAACGGCGTTCGGGGCGTCCGCGGCGGCGGCCCGGCTCGCCGCGCTCCCGACGGCGTTCTCGGCCGAGCTCCTGTCGATCCTCCGGCCCGTTTTCTGGTTCCTGCCGGTCACGCTCCTCGGCGTCGCCTTCCTCTGGCGGGACGTCGGCGAGGACGAGATCGCGACGGGCGCGACGGGCGGGGACCGGCGCCTCGCGCACGGCCTTCTCTGGGGCGCGTACTTCGTGGAGCTCGTGATCGTCGTCGCGGTGGCGGGACGCTACCGCCTCTCGTCGATCCCCGTCATGCCGGCGATCGCGACGCTCACGGGCCTCGGGGCGACGGCCGTCGTCGTCTCGGCGCGCGCGCGGACGTCGCTCGGGACGCAGCGCGTGGCGGCGGGCGCGATGGGCGCTCTCCTCGTCCTCGGGGGCGTCGAGGCGGCGCGCCGGATCCGTCACGACCTCCTGACGCATCGGACGGGCGCCCGCGAGCTGGCCGCGCAGATCGCCCCGGCCGTCGCGCCGCTCTCGCCGCGGGCCGTCGCGTTCCGGGCGCCCGAGCCGGACGCCGTGGCCTTCCATCTCTTCCGGACCGGTCTCGAGTGGAATGGCTCGGAGACGCCCGCGTCGCTCGAGGCCGAGGCGCGCGGCACCCTGCGCGCCTGGGCGTGGCGCAAGGCGGACGCCGCCCCCCTGGCCCCGTCCGCGGGCGCGAAGGAGTGGCTCGCCGCGCACGCGAGGGACGTCACGGCCGACGTGAACGCACGCGCGGGCCGCACGACGGGGCTCGCCGTCTTTGTCCCGGAGCCCGCGGTTCCCGCCGCGGGCTCCGCCCGGCCATAATCGGCCCCCCATGACGACCGTCCTTCTCGCCGACCGCGACGGCGCGTCCTTCGGGCCGCTCGCCTCGAGGGTCGTGCCCGCCCTTCTGCCACTCGCCGGCGTCCCGGTCCTCGAGCGCGCGCTCGAGGCGCTCGTCGCGGCCGGGCGGAAGTCGGCGCTCCTCGTCGTCGGCCCGCGCGCCTCGGAGGTCGAGCGCCGCTTCGGGAAGGGCATCCGCTGGGGCATCGCCCTCGAGATCGTCCGGCGCGAAGACGGGGAGACCACGGGCGATGTCCTGCGCAGGCTCGAGCACCGCCTCGACGGCGAGACGATCGTCGTTCGCGGCGACATCGGCGTCCACGCGGCCGTTGGCGAGTTCCTCCGGAAAGTGGAGGACGCCCGCGGCCCGATCGTCGAGGCGACGGCCGGCGGCCGCCCCGCCGGCATGTGGCGTCTCCTGCCCGGCGCCGTCAAGAAAAAGGACTTCCCGCGCGAGCCCGGCGCGCCGGAGTGGGCGCACGATCCGGACTTCGCCCCGCTGCCGCTGGAAGCGGCGCCGATCCTCATCGACGGAGTCGCGGCCTACCGGCGTGCGGACGCCGCGCACGCGAAGGGGCAGCCTGCCTTCGCGGAGCGAGCGCGCTCCGACGGGAACGCGCGGCTCGAGGGGTCGACGACGGTCGGCGAGGAGGCGTCGGTCCTCTCGGGTGCCCGCCTCGTGGACACGAGCGTCCTCCCGAAGACGGCGATTCCGCCCGGCGTCACGATCGAGAACGCGGTGGTCTCGGGAAACCTCGTCGTAGACGCGGCGACGGGACGCGCGGGCCTCCTGACGGACCAGCTTCCTCCGGCCGGCGCCTCGCACGGCGGCGGTCGCGCGCTCGGCCTGGCGGCCCTCACCCTTTCGCTCCCGCTCTGGCCGGTCGCGGCCGTGTGGAGCGCGATCGCGAACGCGGGCCACGCGACCGGGCCCGTCACCCTCTCGGGCAACGCGCCCGGCGGCGGCCGCGCGCCCTTCACGACGTTCCGGTTCGAGACGGCCGTGCCCGTCCTGCGCGACCTCCCGCTTCTTCTCGCCGTCGTGCGGGGCCGCCTCGCCCTGACGGGGGTCACGCCGCTGACGCCGCCCGAGGAGGCCGCCCTCGCCGAAGCCTGGGAGAAGGTCCGGACGGAGGCGCCCGCCGGCCTCCTGTCCCTCGCGCGCCTCGCGGTTCCCGCCTCGGCGCCGCCGGAGGTCTCCCGCGTCGTGGACGCTTTCGAGGCCCGCCGGCCGTCCGCGCTCCTCGGCCGCGCTCTCTCCGCGCTCTTCTCGTCGCGGGCCTGGACGGCGCCGAGGGTGTGGAACCCGGACGAGCTGAGGGACGAGAAGTCGTGAGCGAAGCCGCGGCCGAGCTCGTCGTCCGCGCGCCGTTCGACGGGGCGGAGGTCGCGCGCCTCCCGCGGCCTTCCGCCGGCGACGTCGAGTCCGCCGTCGCGAAGGCCGTGGCCGTCTTCGAGGAGACGCGGGCGCTCCCGACGTACGTCCGCGTCGCGATCCTCAGGCGCGTGGCCGCGGCGCTGGAGTCCCGCCGCGACGCGCTCGGCGAGACGATTGCGCGCGAGGCCGGCAAGCCGCTCAAGGCGGCGCGCACCGAGGTCGAACGCGCCTCCGCGACGTTCTCGGCCGCCGCCGCGGCCCTCGAAGCGTGGAAGGGCGACATGCTTCCGCTCGACGTCAATGCGGCGTCGCTCGGGCGCTGGGGCGTTGTGAAGCGCGTCCCGCTCGGGCCGGTCCTCGCGATCACGCCGTTCAACTTCCCGCTCAACCTCACGGCGCACAAGGTCGCGCCCGCGATTGCGGTCGGCGCGCCCGTGGTCCAGAAGCCGGCGTCGCAGACGCCTCTGTCCGCGCTCGCGCTCCAGGCGATCGTCCGGGAGGCGGGCTGGCCCGCGGACGCCTACGCGGTCCTGCCGATCTCCGGCCGCGAGGCCGAGAAGCTCGTGACGGACCCCCGCCTGCCCGTCGTCTCCTTCACGGGCTCGGGGGCCGTCGGCTGGCGGCTCCGGGAGATCGCGCCCCGGAAGCGCGTCGGCCTCGAGCTGGGCGGCAACGCCGCGGCCGTCGTCCACTCGGACGCGGATCTCGACGACGCGGCCGCGCGAGTTGCGGCCGGCGCGTTCGGGTACGCCGGTCAGTCCTGCATCTCCGTCCAGCGCGCGCTCGTCCAGAGGGACGTCTTCGACGCCTTCCGCGAGAAGCTCCTCGCGAAGACGGCCGCCCTCGTCTGCGGCGACCCGCTCGACGCGACGACCGACGTCGGACCGATGATCTCGCCCGAGGAGAGCGAGCGCGTCACGGCGTGGATCGCGGAAGCCGTCGCGGGCGGCGCGCGGGTCCTTTCGGGCGGGACGAGGAACGGCTCCGTCGTCCTCCCGACCGTCCTCGCCGGGACGTCGCGGGACATGAGGGTCGAGGCGCAGGAAGTCTTCGCGCCGGTCGTGACGCTGACGGCGTACGACACGTGGGACGAGGCGCTCCGGCGCGTGAACGACTCGAAGTACGGCTTGCAGGCCGGGATCTTCACGCGGGACTTCGGGCGCATCCAGCGCGCCTTCGACGTCCTCGAGGTGGGTGGAATCCTCGTGAACGACGTCCCGACATGGCGTGCCGACCGGATGCCCTACGGCGGCGTGAAGGAATCGGGGATCGGGCGCGAGGGCCCGGCCTACGCGATGGAAGAGTTCACGGAGCCCCGGCTCCTCGTGCTCCGGCCCTGAGGAGCCGAAAGGACGGTCATGGACGGCGTCTCGACCTTCTCGATCACCGCAACCTGGGATCCCGCGTCGAAGGAGGGCCGCCTCGCGAACGCGGACGGCTCGTTCGCGACGAAGCACACGGGCGCCCGGGCGCTGGACGGCCTCGGCGGCTCGGTCAATCCGGAGGAGCTTCTCCTCGCGGCCGTCTCGGCGTGCTTCGTCCAGACGTGGGCGATCTTCGTCGAGAAGCTGAAGCTGCCGATCGCGACCCCGCGCCTCGACGCGACGTGCGACCTCGAGAAGGACCCGGCGGGCGGCTTCAAGGTCACGCGGATCGGCCTCGCGGCGCACGTCCCTGCGGCGCTCCTCGCCGAGCGCAAGGCGGACGTCGAGAAGACGCTCGTCCTCGCCGAGAAGTACTGCATCGTGTCGAAGGCCGTGAAGGCCTCGCTCGCGCTGGCCGTGACGCTGAAGGCCGTCTAGAGGTTCTGCTCGAACCACTCCACGAGGCGCTGGTTCCGGTAGAGGAGGGCCTCGCCGCGCGGCCCGTGCGCCTGGCGCGGGAGGGGGACGAAGACGAAGTCCTTCCGGGCCTTCATGAGCTCGTCCACGAACTTCATCGTGTTCTGCATGTGGACGTTGTCATCCGACGTCCCGTGGAAGATCACGAGCTTCGTTCCGAGGTCCTTCGCCACGAGGAGGGGAGACGAGGTCTTGTAGCCCTCCGGGTTGTCCTTCGGCGTCTTCATGTACCGCTCGGTGTAGATCGAGTCGTAGAGCGTCCAGTCCACGACGGGCGCGCCCGCGGCGGCGCATTTGAACGTCCCGCCCGCGTGCGTCGCGGCGTAGAGCGTCATGTACCCGCCGTACGACCAGCCCGTGATCCCGATGCGCCCGCCGTCGACGTACGGGCGCCTCTTCAGCTCCGCGACGCCCTCGAGCTGGTCCTTGAGCTCCTGCGCGCCCATGTTCCTGAGGACCGGCGTCTCGAACGCGTGCCCGCGCCCCCACGAGCCGCGGCCGTCCAGCGTCCAGACCAGGAATCCTTTTGACGCGAGCAACGACTCGAGGGCGCCCGCCGGCGCGTTCTGGACGAGCTGCGTGTGCGGGCCGCCGTAGACGTTGACGACGACGGGGTATTTCTTCGCGGGGTCGAAGCTCGACGGCTTCACGAGGCGCGTGTAGAAGAGCGTCCCGTCGGCGCCGGTGAGGGTTCCGAGCTCGACGGCGCCGAGGTCGAACTCGGCGAGCGGATGCGGCTTCTCGTCGAGGACCGCGGCGACCGCGCCGGACACCGAGCGCACGACCGAATGCGGGAGCGCCGTGACGTTCGAATACGTGTCGACGAAGTATGCGGCTCCCGGCGCGAAGACCGGCGTGTGGACGCCGGGCTCGGCCGTCACGCGCACCATCGAGGAGCCGTCCAGCTTCGCGACGAAGACCTGGCGCTCGCGCGGGTCGGCCGTCGTCGCGCGGAACCAGACCGTCCCCATCTTCTCGTCCACGGCCCACGGGCCGTCGACCATCCACGGGCCCTTCGTGATCGCGTTCTTCACGGACCCGTCGGCCGCGTGCCGGTAGAGGTGGAAAAAGCCGCTGCGCTCGGAGAGGAAGACGAAGGAGCCGTCCTTCAGGAAATGCGGCGGCGCGATCGCGTTGACCCACGCGGGATCGCTCTCTCCGAGGAGCTTTCTCGGCGCGCCGCCCGCGCGCGGAAGAAGGAAGGCGTCGACATGTGTCTGGGCGCGGTCGAGAAGGAGGAAGCAGACGTTCTTCCCGTCGTGTGTCCACGACAGCTCGGGGGCGACGTAGACGTCGTCGGGCGACGGCGCGAAGGTGGCGGTCTCCCTTCCGGCGAGGTCCACGATGTGAACCGAGGGGACGGCGTTCGGATCGCCGGCCTTCGGGTAGCGCTGCGTCTCGACCTTCCCGTTCACCGGGGTGTAGTCGACGATCGGGTACGTCGGGACGCGCGTCTGGTCGAGCGCGATGTAGGCGATCGCCGAGGAGTCGGGCGACCAGGTGAACGATCGGCTGCCGCGGCGTTGCGCGAGCTCCTCCCCGTACACCCAGTCGAGCGTCCCGTTCAGGACGAGGTCCGAGCCGGACGTCGTGAGGCGCGTCTCCCTGCCCGTCGCGGCCTCGACGGCGAAGACGTCGTGCTTGCGGACGAAGGCGAGCCGCGTCCCGTCCGGCGACCACGACGGGGCGGTCTCGTCCTCGGCGTCGTTCGTGAGGCGCTTCGCCTCGCCGCCCGGCGTCACGAGCCAGAGGTCGTGGTCGAAGGGCACGGCGAACGCGTCGCCCTTCGGAGTCCAGACCGCGCCGCGCAGGGAAATCTTCTTCTCCTTGCCGTCCCTGTCCTTCACGGCGGGCGCGTCGAAGAGCTTCGTCTTCTTGCCCGTCGCCGCGTCCGCCTGCCAGAGCGCGGTGGACGCGTCGAGGGCGGCGGCTTCGACCCACACGACGCGCGTCGCGTCGCGCCACGTGAATGCCGTCGGCATCCGCATCTCGGACGCCTTCTCGAGCGTGAGGGCCTTCCGGGCCGGGACCGTGCCCGGGACGAGGGGCGACGGCGGCGCCGCGGTGGCCTGCGCGGCGAGAGCCGCCGCGAGGACGGGGGCGAGGAGGATCACTTCTTGTCTCCCGGCGCCGCCTTCGGGACGGGCTGCATCGTGAACGGGTCGCGGAGCGGGAGCTCGACGAGCTTGCCGCCCGTGAGGTCCGCGAACGCGACGGGGTGTTTCGGGTCGGGGTTCAGGAGCTCGGATTTGCGGCCGACGACGAGGATCGTCGCGGACTCGGGCTTGAGCAGGCGTTTGGCGACGCGGGAGACGTCGGCCTTCGTGACCTTCTCGACCTTCGTCTGGTACGCCGCGTAGTAGCCCGGGTCGGAGGCGTACCGGCCCGTGAACTCTTCGTCCGCGAGGCCGTCCACGACCTGGACGGGCGTCGCGAAACGGCGGGGGAGCGTATCGACGAACGAGCGCTTCGCCGTCTCGAGCTCCTCGCCGGTGACCTCGCCGTCGCGCAGCTTTTTCATCTCCTCGAGGACGATCTGCGAGGCGTAGGCGGACGTCCGCACCTTCGACTGGAAGGCGGCGCCGAAGCGCCCCGGGTACCAGACTCCGCCCAGGAGGACGGAGCCGGCCGAGTATGCGAGCCCCTCGTCGGAGCGGACGCGGTTCGTGATGCGGCTCGTGAAGCCGCCGCCGCCGAGGACGTCGTTCATCACGGAGGCGGGGATGAAGTCGGGGTCCGTGCGCTGGAGGCCGGGAAGGAGGATCGAGACGCGCCCCTGGTTCACGTCCTTGTCGACGAGGAACGTGCCGGGTGAAAGCGCATGCGCCGGCTTCGGGACGGGCGGCGCGGCCTCACCCTTGAACGGCCAGTTCGCGAGGAGCGCGTCGAGCTTCGCGGCCATCTCGGCCTTCTTGAAGTCGCCCGCGGCCGACACGATCATGTTGCGGGGCGCGATCCAGCGCGCGTGGAACGCGGCGAGGTCGGCCTGCGTGAGGGACTCGACGGACGCCTTCGTCTCCCAGCGGTTCGTGTAGAAGTCCGCGCCGTTGAGGAGGACGCCCCTCTCGCGCGTCTCGATCGCCGCGGAGGAGTCGTTGCGCTGCTTCATCTCGGCGACGAGCTGCTCCTTGCGGAGCTTCAGGCGGTCGTCCTGGAAGGCGGGTTCGGTGAGCACTTCGCGCAGGATCGCGAGGCCCTCGTCGAGATCCTTCGCGAGGAGGTTCAGAGACACGACGCCGCGGTCGTCGAAGTATCCGGAAGCCCGCGGCCCGCCGGGACGGCCGCCCGCCTGCTCGGGATTGAGCTGGGCGGCGAGGAATGCGAGGCGCTCCTCGAGCTCGTCGGCCTTGCGCTTCTTCGTGCCGCCGCGCGCGAGCAGCCAGCCCGTCGTCTCGGCGAGCCCCTCCTTGCCGGGCGGGCTCAGGTACGTGCCGCCCCGGAGCAGGATCTGGACGTTCACGAGCGGAAGGTCGTGGTTCTCGGCGAGGTACGCCACGACGCCGGATTTTCTGAGGACGACGCGGTAGTCCTTCGCGGAGGGTGGCGCCCACGCGAAGGGCTTTGCAGGAATCTGCTCCGGCCGCGCGGGGATCGCGTCTGCGGCGGCGACTGCGCCGGTCAGGACGAGGGCGGACGCGAGAGCGGCCGTCTTGAGGATGTTCTTCATGGCACCTTCGCCTCCGGGGCCCCAGAAACGGCTCTTGGCATCTCGCGCCGGCGTGGCGCGGCGCCGCCCTTGCGGGTGTACGTCGCGACGCCGCGGTTCTCCTTCGTGAGGTACGTCTGCGCCACGCGCCGGACGTCCTCGGCAGTGACGGCCTGGATCCGCTTCGGACCGTCGCGGAACTCCTTCCAGTCGCCGCGCCCGTCGTTGCCGAGCAGCTGGTAGAGGACGCCCATGTTCGTCTGCATCGAGCGGAACGCCTGCGCCGCGGAGTTGTTCTTGACCTTCTGGAGCTCGTCAGCCGGCACGAGGTCCTTCTTCAGCTTCTCGATCTCCGCGTAGACGGCGCGTTCGGTCTCGTCGGGCGCGCGCCCGTCCTTGACCTGGGCTTCGACGCCGAACTCGCCCGCGTACTTGCGCGCGGACGAGCTGGCCTGGGCGCTCGTCGCGACCGGATTCTCGCCGGCCACGAGGGTCTTGTAGAGGCGGCCCGTGCGCCCGTTCAGGATCTGTGCGAGGACCTGCAGCGCATACGAGTCCTTGTGCTGGAAGGGCACCGCGTGCCAGTCGATCTCGACGCGCGGGTTCGTGTCGGCCTCGCCGTTCAGGCGCATCTCGGCCTCCCACTTCGGGGGGAGGATCGTCATCTCGGGCGGCGGGTTCTTCCCGCGCGGGATGCGCCCGAAGTACTTCGCCGCGAGCCCGAGAGCCTCCTTCGGATCGAAGTCCCCGACGAGGACCGCCGTGATGTTGTTCGGCGCGTAAAAAAGCGCGTAGTACTCGTCCGCCTGCGCCTTCGTGATCGCCGGGATGTCCGACGCGTAGCCGACGACGGGCCACGTGTACGGGTGGCCGTGCCAGAACATCTCCTCGAAGGCCTCGTCGAGGCGCCCGGTCGGCGTCGACTCGGTCCTCAGGCGGCGTTCCTCGAAGACGACGTCGCGCTCGGAGTAGAACTCGCGGAAGACGGGCGCTCTCAGCCGGTCCGACTCCATCCAGAACCACAGCTCGAGCCGGTTCTTCGGCACGACGACGAAGTACTGGGTGAGGTCCGTGTTCGTCGAGGCGTTCATGCCCGACGCACCGGCCTTCGTGTAGATCCGGTCGAACTCGTTCTTCACGAGGAGGCCGCGCTGCTCTTTCACGAGCGCGTCGAACTCCTTGTCGAGCTCCCTGTACCGGGCCGTCTTGCTCTCGGGCTTCGTGACGTCGTCGATCTCGCCCCGGCGCCAGGCGGCGCGCAGGACGGCGTCCTCGTCGCGCATGAGGGCGCGCACGCGCTCCTGCTCGGCGATGAGGACCGCGTCCCGGGCGGGATCCTTCGAGCCGACCGTCTGCGTGCCCTTGAACATCATGTGCTCGAAGAGGTGGCTGATCCCCGTGATGCCGGGGCGCTCGTTCGCGCTCCCGACGTGGGCGACCCAGCCGGCGGCGATCGTCGGCTCGTCGGTGCGGGGGACGAGGAGGAGCTTCATCCCGTTCGGCAGGACGTGCTCCTCGACCTTCAGCTCCTGCGCGCGCGCGGGCAACGCGAGGGCGGCGAGCGCCGCCGCGAGAATGATTCTGTTTCGCATGAAATCTCCTGTGGACACGGCGTGAAAGGCGATCCTACGCCCGTCCCCGGCCGCTGAAGATCGATCGCAGCTCAGCGGCGCGTGGGATCCCGGCGCCAGACGGTCCGGCCCTTGCGGACCTCCTCGACGACCTCGAGCTTTCGGGCGGAAGCGTCGGAGGCGGACGGGTCGCGCGAGAGGACGGACATGTCGGCGGGCCTGCCGGTCTCGAGGACCGCGCGCCCGGCCAGGACGTCCGCGACGAGAGCGGTGAGGGCTTCGGAGCCTGCGTCGCGAGGGGCCGCCGGGAGAGGGGTCGGGACGGAGGCGACGGCAGGCGCGGGCGCGGGGGCGGGAGTGGGTGCGAGCGGAGGCGTCGCGACCGCCACGGCCGCAACGGGCCGCGCGGATTCGGGCTCCTCCGGGGTGTTCAGCCGGACGCTCTGCTCGTGGAGCCGCGCGCGCTCCTTCTCGTCGAGGCGCGGGACGAGCTTCGCGAACGCGGCAGCGTGAGCCGTGCCCTCGAGGACGCCGTTCGGCTCGTGGATGCGTCCGCGGCGCCGGATCGTCCCGCCGGGCGGGTCCTTCGTGCGCCACGAGATCCCGGCCTTCTGGAGGGCGATCGTGTTGTAGGCGCCCGCGTCGCCCGTCTTCGAGACGACGATGACGGGCAGCGTGGCGGAGACCGTGTCGAGCTCCTCGCGCGTCGGCGGGCGCTTCTCCTCCAGCTTCGACTCGTCGTAGCCGAAGCCGACGACGACGCGGTGCCGCCTCGGGAGATTCGAGCGGAGGACCCAGATCCGGAGCGCGTCCCGCACGGACGTGATCGTGTACGGGAGGCCGGCGGGCGGCGGCGAGACGTCCGCGGCCAGCGCCTCGAGGGGCGGCGCGGGCGGGCGCGGGGCGGGCGGCGGGGTCGGGGTCTTCCCCGGGGCGGGAGCCGGCGCCGCCCGGGCCTCTCCGGGCTGCTTCTCGATTCGGAAGGCCCTTGCCGTCTTCGGCGCGGGCGTCGTCACGGGTCCGGGCGGCGAGGCGACGAGGCCCGCGACGAGCGCCTGCCCGTTGAGGTCGATCGGGAGCGTGCCCTTGCCCTTCCACTTCTTCTCGATGTCGGACCGCGTCCCGAGAGCGACGACCTTCCCGTCCTTCACCGCGAGGGCCTCGGGCCGCGCGCCGGCGCCCGCGAAGATCGGGCCGCCGTACCAAACGAAGTCCGCGTTCTGCGCCCGGGCGGGCGCCGCGAGCGTGGCGGCGAGGACGGTGAGGATCGCGAGGGCTCGGGGGCGCGGCATGCGAGCGCCGATGGTAACGCCGGCGGCAAGAGGGGCTTTCCGCGGCCGGATTCGCCGGCCGGTGAGAGAATTGAATACAAGTGACATTGTTCCGCTCGGGCGAAGAGCTGTCCTTGCCCGACCTGGCGCGCGCGCAAGGACTGACCTCGGACACGTTCACGGTCGTCGACGTCATCCGCGGCGGGATGGGCGTGTGCGCGAAGGTGCGGCAGGGGCAGGGCCCCGCCTTCGCCGTCAAGGCGCTGCCGGCGGGCGGCAAGCAGGGTGAGGCGTTCGAGCGCTTCCTCGTCGAGCTGCAGACGTGGCTGAAGCTGTCCGTCTGCGATGGCATCGTCGAGGCGCTCTGCGTCTTCACGTACAAGGACACACCGGTCGTCTGCTCGCGCTGGATGGCCGGAGGCAACCTCCGGCCGCACATGACCGACAAGGACCCGGAGCTCTTCTACCGGACGATCGTCCGCATCGCGGGCGCCCTCGACTGGGCCCAGCGCGAGCACGGGATCCTCCACCTCGATCTCAAGCCCGAAAACCTCCTGATCGACGACCTCAACCGCGCGGCCGTGTCGGACTGGGGAATCGCGGGGTCGCGCGACGACGCGGACTCCGGCGGTACGGACGGCACGATGGTGATCTACGGGACCGCGGCCTACGCCTCGCCGGAACAGCTCCTCGGGGGAGTCCCCCTCGACGTGCGGTCGGACATCTACAGCCTCGCGTGCCTGATGTACGAATGGGAGACCGGGCGCGTGCCCTTCACGGGCGACTGGCACGAGATCCGGGGGGCGAAGATCCGCACCGAAGCGCCCCGCCTCGCGTCGGGGATGTTCCGGCGCTCCACGTTCGGGGCCGATGACATCATCATGCGCGGCCTCGAGCGCGAGCGGCACGGCCGCTACCCGGACTGGAAGTCCTTCACCACCGACGTCCTCAATGCGTCGCAGCGGCGCGAGCTGAAGATCGGGCGATTCATCCCGAAGATGCGTTACCAGGCCTCCGAGGTGCGCGGTGAGGTCCTGCGCGCCAGGGTCGCAACCGGAGCGGTCGTAACGGGCCGGGGCGGGCCCGCCGTCGACGTCCGCGGTGCAAAGAGAGAGCTCGACGAGGCGATCCGCCTCGCGGAGAAGGAAGACTGGGCCGGCGCGGTCGCGGTCCTCTCCCGCGTCGTCCTCCCGTCGGTCGTGCGCGAGCTTCCGGACGACCCGCTGCAGCAGACGTCCGCGATCACCCTCGCGCGCGGCCTCCTGAAGCTCGACCGGCCGGCGGAGGCCGTCGCCGCTCTCGACGCCCTCTCGGCGGCGACGGACAAGCCGTCGGACATGTTCGCGCTCCTCGCGGACGCGCACCTCAGGCTCGGCAACGCGAGCCTCGCCGAGCGCGCGGCGCGCACGGGCCTCCTCCTCCACAAGACCGACGCGGGGCTTCTCGACCTTCTCCTCGCCGCGCAGGGCGCCCAGGGCCTCTCTTCAGATGCGGTCGCGACCGCGCGCCAGCGCATCGCCGGCCGCCGCGACGCCGGAACGCTCGTTGACGCCGCCGAGCAGCTCCTCCGCCACGCCGCGACCGTCCCGGAAGGCCGGCTGCCGGAGCACTTCACGGACGTGCACGAGGCGCTCGCGCTGGCGACCGAAGCCCGGGGCCTCGCGCCGAAAGACGCCCGCGCGCGCGTCCTGACGGCGCGCGCCCTCCAGGCGCTGGAACGCTGGGCCGACGCGAAGGCGGAGCTCGGCGGTCTTTCGGACGCCGGCGGGCCCGGGCTGAAGCGCGAGGCCGCCGAGGCCGGGGCGCGGTGCCTGCTCCGGCTGACGGAGTACGCGAGCTGCCTCGCCCTCTGCAACAAGGCGCTCGCAGCTTTTCCGGAGAGCGCGAGCCTCGCGCGGACGCGCGCGCTCGCGTTCGCGGAGGGCTTCGTCCTCGGAGTCGAGACCGGCGGTCGCCGCGTCGTCGACGACGCGACGATGGGCTTCTTCGCGAGGGCGGTCGCGGACCCGGCCGTGTGCGAGCCGGGGGATTTCGTGACGCTCGCGCGCTACCGCGAGTGGACGGGGCGCGCCGAAGAGGCCGTCTCCGTCCTGAGGGAGGGGAAGGCTGTCTTCCCGAAGTCGTGGGAGATCGGCGTCGCGCTCGCGCGCCTCCTCGAGCGCCGCGGCGAGTTCGAGGACTCACTCGAGGTCGCGCTGGAAACCACGCGGGCCGCGCCGTTTCGGCCGGAAGCCTGGCGCGCCCTCGCGGCGGTGAAGGGCGTCCTCGGGCCGAAGGCCGAGGCCGACGAGGCGCGGCAGAAGGGCGCGCAGGCCGAGAAGCGCCTCCGGGCGCTGCGCACGAAGCCCGGCTGACGGCCCGGTCAGATGAACCGGCGGACGTGCTCTTTCCAGAACGGCCAGTCGTGCCCGAAGACCCCGGGCCAGAACTCGGCCTGGACGCGCTGGCCCTGGCGGGCGAGGAGGTCGGCGAACGCGTGGTTCTGGGCGACGAGGGAGTCCTTCTCGCCCGTCGCGACGACCCACTCCACCTGCCGGAGCTTGTCGAGCCAGGCGCCGTCCATGTCCGCGATGTACGCCTGCGGCGTGTGGTAGTAGCAGAGCTCGTCCCAATAGCCGTCCAGGAACTGGCCCACGTCGTACAGACCCGAGAAGCAGATCGCCTTCGTGACGCGCCCCGGGTACCGTCCCGCGAGGTTCGCCGCGTGATACGCGCCGAAGCTGGCGCCGAGCGTCACGACGTTGCCTCCCGTCCGGCTCTCGATGAACGGGAGCATCTCGTCGCGGAGGTAGCGGTCGTAGTCGTCGTGGCGGCGCGCGCGGTCGCGCGGGGGGGCCTTCTTGTTGTACCAGCTCTCCTCGTCCACGGAATCGACGCAGACGAGCTGGAGGAAACCGGCGTCGACCTTGTCCGCGAGCGCGCCCGTGAGGCCGAAGTCCTCGTTCTGGTAGAAGCGCCCCATCGACGTCGGGAACATGAGGACCGGGCGGCCGCGGTCACCGAACCAGAGGTACTCCATCGGGCGCGAGAGGGCGGCGCTCCGCCACGAGCCGTATTCGCGTTTCATGAGCGCGGAGTCTAGCGCGGCCCGATTGCGGTGCCTCGCGCGCCTCCGCTAGGATGCCGCGAGGCAGAGAGAGGGCGACGACATGACGAGGAAGCGGATCGGCGTTCTGTTCGGGATGGAAGACACCTTCCCGTGGGCACTCATGAACGAGATCAACGAGATCGCCGCCCGGAACGGCGACGACATCGAGGCGGGGCCCGTCAAGCTCTCGGTCCTCGTCCAGGAGCAGTCCTTCGAGGACGCCGTGATCCTCGACCGGATCAGCCACGAGGTCCCGTTCTACCGCACGTTCCTCAAGTGCGCGGTCGCGCGAGGCGCACAGGTCGTGAACAACCCGATCTGGTGGTGCGCCGACGACAAGTACTTCGACAACCTCGTCGCGCTCGCGGCGGGCGTCGCGGTTCCGAAGACGGTGCTTCTCCCCCACAAGGAGAACCCGCCGAACACCTCGGCGACGTCCTTCCGCAACCTCGACTTCGTGGACTGGGACCGGGTCTTCGCGTACCTCGGCTTCCCGATCTTCATGAAGCCGGCGAACGGAGGCGGCTGGAAGGACGTGTACAAGTGCGACACGCCCGAGGACTTTTTCGCGGCCTACGACAAGACGCGCGACCTCGAGATGATGGCGCAGGAAGCGATCGAGTTCACGGACTACTACCGCTGCTACGTCGTGGGCCGTTCGCGCGTGAAGATCATGCCGTACGCCCCGAAAGAGCCGCACGCCTTCCGGTACTCCGCCGTCGCGGGCAAGCCGGTCCCGGCGGCGATGGCCGAGCGGGTGACGAACGACGCGCTCGCGCTCTGCCGCGCCCTCGGGTACGACCTCAACACGGTCGAGTTCGCCGTGCGCGACGGAGTCCCTTACGCGATCGACTTCATGAACTGCGCCCCGGACGCCGACCGGGCGTCCGTCGGCGAGGAGAACTTCCAGTGGATCGTGAAGGCGATGGCGGAGCTCCTCATCGACCGCGCGAAGAATCCGCGGCCCTTCGAGGCGACCGGCGCGTGGCCGGACCTCCTCGGCCTTTCGAAGTGAGCCGGGCGGCCTGACCCGTGGGCGCGTCCCGCCCGTCGTTCACCCTCGGGATCGAGGAAGAGTTCCAGATCGTCGATCCGGTGACCCGGGCGCTGAAGGCGCACATCCAGGAGCTCTTCGCGACGGGTGAGTCGCGCCTCAAGGACAAGATCAAGCGCGAGTTCCACCAGTCGGTCGTCGAGGTCGGGACGGGGATCTGCCGGAACATCGCCGAGGCTCGCACGGACGTCACCCACCTCAGGAAAGAGCTGGTCCGCCTCACGGGCGAGAGTGGGCTCGCGATCGGCGCGGCCGGGACGCACCCGTTCACGCACTGGTCGGAGATCCCGGTGACGCCGAGCCCGCGCTACGAGCAGATCCTCTACGACCTCGGCCACGTCGCGCGAGGCAACCTCATCTTCGGCCTGCACGTGCACGTCGCCGTCGAGTACGACGAGACGCGGATCGCGCTCCAGAACGCGGCGCGCTATTTCCTGCCGCACGTCTTTGCGCTCTCGACGAACTCGCCTTTCTGGGGCGGGCGCGACACGGGGTGGAAGAGCTACCGGGCCAAGGTGTTCGATCGGTTCCCGCGGACGGGTATCCCGGACCAGTTCGACTCGTGGGCCGACTACATGAGCTACGTCGAGACCCTCGTGAAGACGAACTGCATCGACAACCCGAAGAAGATCTGGTGGGACGTGCGCCCCCACCCGTTCTTCCCGACGCTCGAGTACCGGATCTGCGACATCCCGATGCGCGTGGACGAGACGATCTGCCTCGCCGCCCTCTTCCAGGCGATCACGGTCAAGCTCTGGAAGCTCCACGACCGGAACCTTTCATACCGGCTCTATTCGCGGGCCCTCATCAGCGAGAACAAGTACCGGGCTGCGCGCTTCGGGATCGACGGGAAGCTCATCGACTTCGGCAAGAAGGAGGAGGTTCCGTTCACGGACCTCCTCGGCGAGCTCCTCGAGTTCGTGGACGACGTCCTCGACGAGCTCGGTTCGCGGAAGGAAGTCGAGTACGTACACACGATCGTCGCACGCAAGACCGGCGCCGACCGCCAGCGCGAGGTCTTCGAGCGGACGAAGAGCCTTCCGGCGGTGGTCGACTACATTCTCGAGGAGACGCGCCACGGCCTCGACTGAGCCGCTCTTCACGGCGGCGGAGGTCGCCCGCGCGGCGGGGACGGCGACGCCGGCCGGTACGCCGCCGGCGTTCCCGTCCGTGTCGACGGACACGCGTGCGGTCCCGGTGGGCGCGCTCTTCGTCGCGCTGAGAGGCGAGCGGTTCGACGCGCACGCCTTCCTCGCCGAGGCGAAGGCGAAGGGCGCCGGCGCTGCGGTCGTCCGGAGGGGGACGCCGCCCGTTCCGGGCTTCCCGCTCTTCGAGGTCGGCGACACGCTCGGCGCTCTCGGCGCTCTCGCGGCGTTCCACCGGCGGCGCTTCGCGCTTCCCGTCGCGGCCGTCGCCGGATCCAACGGCAAGACGACGACGAAGGAGATGCTCGCCTCGATCCTGAGAACGCGCGGACCGGCGCTCGCGACGGAGGGCAACCTCAACAACGAGATCGGCGTGCCGCTCACGGTCTTCCGGCTGTCGGCGGAGCACCGCGCCGCGGTCCTCGAGCTCGGGATGTCGGCGCCGGGCGAGCTCCAACGGCTCACGGAGATCGTGCGGCCGGACGCCGGCGTCGTCACGCTCGTCGCGGCCGAGCACCTCGAGTTCCTGAAGGACCTCGACGGCGTCGCGGAGGCGGAGGGAGAGCTCTACCGCGGGCTTCTTCCGGGCTCGACGGCCGTGGTCAACGCGGACGACCCGCGTTGCGTGGCGCAGGCCGAACGGGTCGCGAGCGGCGTGAAGAAGATTTTCTTTGGCAAGAGTGCTTTGGCGGACGTCCGTCTTCTCGAGTCAACGTCTCTTGGGCTGGAAGGTCAGAGGATTCTCCTGGAAGGTGAAGAATGGGAGGGTGACGGCGACGCGGGTCGTCTCGTTCGTGGCTCGAAGCTACAGCGCAGCGCGATCACCGTCAGGCTGGGGTTCGTGGGGGAGCACAACGCCATGAATGCGGCGGCGGCGGCGGCGGTGGCTCGGGCGCTCTCTTACTCATTCGAAGAAATCTCCCGGGGTCTCTCATCGGCTCGACCTTATTCGCACCGCTCCCGCGTCGTTCCGGGTCTCGGCGGCGTCACGATCCTCGACGACTGCTACAACGCCTCGCCCGCCTCGATGGAGGCCGCGCTCGCGACGCTGAAGTCGCTGACGGAGGGCGGGAAGGGCCGCGCGGTCGCGGTTCTCGGCGACATGCTGGAGTTGGGGACCTTCGAGGAGGAGGCGCACAGGGCGCTGGGCCGCCGTGCTCTCGAAGAAGGGCTCGCCGTGGCCGCCTTCTTCGGCCCTCGTTCCCCTCTTACCTTCAAAGAATTCTCTCTTTCTTCTTCTTCCTCCTCGGCCCACTTCACGGAGATCGAGCCGCTCCTCGCGTGGCTGCGCCCGCGCCTCGCACCGGGCGACGTCGTCCTCGTGAAGGGGAGCCGGGGGATGAAGCTCGAGCGCGTCGTGGACGCGCTCGCCGTTCGGGCGGAAACCTGAGCGAAAGCGCTACTTCGCGTCCTCGAGCGTGAAGGGGTCGGGCGAAACCGGCACGGACACGAATTTCAGCCCCTGCGCCTCCACGGCCTCGCGGAACCTAGCGTGTCAGCGCTGCCCGCGCCTCGAGGACCCTCCGGCGGGCCTCCTCCGGCGTCGCGGCGAGAGCCGTGAGGTGCCCCATCTTGCGGCCCTGGCGCGGTTCCTTCTTCCCATAGAGGTGGAGGGCGATGCCCGGGACGGCGCAGGCGTTCTCCCAGCGCGGGACGCCCGCCGCCCAGAGGTCGCCGAGGAGGTTCGCCATCGCCGCCGGCCTGAGGAGCTCCGTCGAGCCGAGCGGCAGGCCGCAGACGGCGCGGAGCTGCTGTTCGAACTGGCTCGTGACGCAGGCGTCGATCGTGAGGTGCCCGGAGTTGTGCGGCCGCGGCGCGATCTCGTTCACGAGGAGACGGCCGTCTCGCGTGTG
Source organism: Thermoanaerobaculia bacterium (assembly GCA_038319835.1). Lineage (GTDB taxonomy): Bacteria > Acidobacteriota > Thermoanaerobaculia > UBA5066 > UBA5066 > Fen-183. The sequence continues at coordinate 48,288 of JBBQDQ010000005.1, forward strand.
GAAGAACTCGATGCACAGGACGCCGACGTAATTCAGAGCTTCGAGGATCGTCCGGGATATTTCGCGGGCCTGATGTTCTTCGAAGGTGGCGAGAGCGGACGGGCAGCGGGAGACGTCGAGGATGTGCCTGCTGTGCTCGTTCTCGAAGGCGGGGAAGAAGGCTGTCGCGCCGTCGATGCCACGCGCGGCGACCACGGAAACCTCTCGTTGAAACTCGATGAACGCTTCGAGGACGCACGGCACTCTGCCGACCGCGTTCCATGCGCGCTCCGCATCCGATACTTCCTTCGAAGAAATCGTCTCCTGTCCCTTCCCGTCGTACCCGAACGCGGCCGTCTTGAGGACGGCGGGGGCCCCGACGGAGGCGAGCGCCGCGGCGAGGTCCTCGGCAGTCCGCACGGCCGCCCAATCCGCGACGGGCGCTCTTACCCTTCCAAGAAATTCTTTCTCCCTCTCCCTGTTCTGACTCACCCACAACGCGTCCGGCGAAGGACGGATCGGGACGAGCCCGTCGAGCGCGTCGAGCGCCGTGCGCGGGACGTTCTCGAACTCGAACGTGAGGACGTCGAGGCTCTTCGCGAACGCGCGCAGGGAGTCGAGATCGTCGTATGGCGCGGACACCTCGACGTCCGCGACGTGGCCGGTTGGCGAGTCCTTGTCGGGCGAGTACGTGTGCACGCGGTAGCCCATCGAACGGGCCGAGAGCGCGAACATGCGGCCGAGCTGGCCGCTCCCGAGGACGCCGACCGTCGAGCCCGGAGGGACGACCGTCACGGGAGCCGGGACTTCAGGACCGTGCGCGTCTGCTTCGACCGGAAGGCGTTGAGCTTCCTGCGGAGCGCGGGCCGGGTGTTCGAGAGGATCGCGACGGCGAGGAGCCCGGCGTTCGTCGCGCCGGCCTTGCCGATCGCGAGCGTGCCGACCGGGACGCCCGCGGGCATCTGCGCGATCGAGAGGAGCGAGTCGAGCCCCTGGAGAGCCCGGCTCTCGACGGGCACGCCGAGGACGGGCACGGCCGTCTGCGCGGCGAGCATTCCGGGGAGGTGCGCCGCGCCGCCGGCGCCCGCGACGATGACCTCGAGGCCGCGGGCCTCGGCCTCCGCGGCGTACGAGGCCAGGAGCTTCGGCGTGCGGTGCGCCGAGACGACGCGCGTCTCGTGCGGAACGCCGAAGCGCTCGAGCGTCTCGGCGGCGTGCCGCATCGTCTCCCAGTCCGACGTGGAACCCATGACGACCCCGACGAGGGGCCGTGCGCCCTTCTTCATGGGCGCGATCCTACCGTGAAGCTCAGGCGCTCCAGGCCCGGGCGATCTCGGCGGCGAACTCGTCGAAGCGGCGCGGCGCGTGGCCGAGGAGGGCGGTAAGGCGCTCGAGGTCGGCCGGGGTCGCCTTGAGGCCCTTCTCCTGGAAGAACGCGTACATGAGCCGGAAGTCGAAGACCATCCACGCGGGCATGTAGGCGAGGGACTGCTGCTCCCACGCGTCGAGGTCGTTTCCGCCGTACGCGATCTTCCGGCCGAGGACGCCGCCCCAGGTCGCGGCGGTGCCCGTCGCGGTGAGGGCGTCCGGACCCACGAGGTTGACGGTCTCGTTCCTCGCCTCGTCGGTCGTGAGGGCGATCGCGGCGGCCTCCGCGATGTCGCGGACGTCGACGCGCGAGACGCCGGCGTCGCCGAAGGGCTGCGGGTACACGCCGAAGCCGAGCATCGCGTCCTTGAACCAGAGGTCGTTCTGGAAGAAGTTGTTCGGCCGGAGGATCGTGAAGGGGAGGCCCGAGGCCTTGAGGGCGATCTCGATCGGGAGCTTCGCTCCGAAGTGCGGGAGGTGCGGCGCGGCGTCCACGTGGTGGACCGACAGGTAGACGACCTTCCGGACGCCGGCCATCCGCGCGCCGTTCACGGCCATGAGGCCCTCGTGGCACTCGGTGGCGCTCACGGCGTTCAGGAGGAAGACGGCGTCCCGCCCCGCGAACGCGGAGCGGATCGTGGAGGGGTCGAGGAGATCGCCCGCGACCGGCCTGGCGCCGGCCGCGAGCGCCTTTTTGACGTCGCGGGTGAGGACGGAGACGTCCGCGCCCCTCCTGAGAAGCTCCCGGACGACCTGCGAACCGACGGTTCCGGTGCCTCCGAGGACGAGAACGTTCATTCCGGGAGCCTCCTCAATCTACATGTGCGAGATGACCGCGTCTCCGAACTTGCTGCACGACACTTCGGTGGCGCCTTCCATCTGGCGGGCGAAGTCGTACGTCACGGTCTTGGCCCGGATCGCGCCGTCCATCCCCTTGAGGATGAGGTCGGCGGCCTCGGTCCAGCCCATGTACCGCAGCATCATCTCACCGGAGAGGACGACGGAGCCGGGATTCACCTTGTCGAGGTCCGCGTACTTCGGCGCGGTGCCGTGAGTCGCCTCGAAGACGGCGTGGCCGGTCACGTAGTTCACGTTGCCGCCCGGCGCGATCCCGATGCCGCCGACCTGCGCGGCGAGTGCGTCCGAGAGGTAGTCGCCGTTGAGGTTCAGCGTCGCGATGACGTCGAACTCGTCGGGACGCGTGAGGACCTGCTGGAGCGTGATGTCCGCGATGGCGTCCTTGACGAGGATCTTGCCCTTCGCGAGCTCGTCCTTCTGCTCGGCGTTCGCGGCAGCCTCGCCCTTGTCCTTCTTCGTCCGCTCCCACTGGTCCCACGTGTAGGTCTGGGAGGCGAACTCGCTCTCGGCGAGGGCGTAGCCGTAGTTCCGGAACGCACCTTCCGTGAACTTCATGATGTTGCCCTTGTGGACGAACGTGACGCTCTTGCTCTTGTGTGCGATCGCGTACTGGATCGCGGCGCGGACGAGGCGCTCGCTGCCTTCCTTCGAGACGGGCTTCACGCCGAAGCCGGTCGTGTCGGGGAAGCGGAGCTTCTTGTACTGGGCCGGGAAGTTCGTCTTCAGGAACTCGGCGAACTTCTTCGCCTCGTCCGTGCCGGCGGCGAACTCGATCCCCGCGTAGATGTCCTCGGTGTTCTCCCGGAAGATGATCATGTTCACCTTCTCGGGGTGCTTGACGGGAGAGGGAACGCCCTGGAACCAGCGCACCGGGCGCAGGCAGACGTAGAGGTCGAGCAGCTGGCGCAGGGCGACGTTCAGCGAGCGGATGCCGCCGCCGATCGGCGTCGTGAGGGGGCCCTTGATGCCGACGAGGAACTCGCGAAAGGCGTCGATCGTCTCGTCCGGGAGCCAGTTCTGGAGCTTGTCGAAGGACTTCTGGCCCGCGAGAACCTCCATCCACTTGATCTGACGCTTGCCGCCGTAGGCCTTCGCGACCGCGGCGTCGAGGACGCGCACCGAGGACCGCCAGATGTCCGGGCCCGTCCCGTCGCCTTCGATGAACGGGATGACCGGGTGATCGGGAACATGGAGCTTCCCGCCGGAGATCGTGATCTTCTGGCCGCCTTCGGGGACCGTGGGCTTGGCGCTGGGCATGAGCGTCCTCCTTCGTTCGGGCGCGGATCATAGGGGCCGGGCACGGCCCCGGGCAACGAAGCGGTTGAATCATCCCTGCGCTGGCGACGATTAGACTGGCGGACCATGGCCGGACCGCCCGCCCCCCGGACGTACAGCGTCGTGATCCCCGTCTTCAACGTCGAGCGTTACCTCGGCGGGGCGATCGAGAGCGCCCTGGCGCAGACTCTGCCCCCGCTGGAGGTCCTGGTCGTCGACGACGGATCCACGGACTCGAGCCGGGCAGTCGCCGCGGCGTTCGCCGGCCGCGTCCGGGTGTTTTCCGGCCCGAACGCGGGCCCCTCGGCGGCCCGCAACCGCGGGGTCCGAGAGGCGCGCGGAGACTGGGTCGCGTTTCTCGATGCGGACGACCTCTTCGAGCCCGGTTACCTTCGGGCCGCGGACGCCCACCTCGCGGAGAACGCCAACGTCGGCCTCCTCTGCTCCAGCGTGCGCATCCTCGAGGACGGGCGGCCGACGTCGCACGTGATCCGCAAGAATTCTCCGGGGCCGGCATACTCAACCGCCGGGTTGCTCGAAGGCGACATCGGGACCATCTGCACGCCGCTCGTCAGGCGCGACCTCTTCCTTTCGATCGGGGGCTTCGACGAGTCGTTCCGCGCGAACGAGGATGGCCACCTCTGGCTCCGTCTCTCTCGCCTCACGAGCGTCCACCAGACGCGCGAGCCTCTTCTTCTCTACCGGCGCCACGCGGGGAACTCCAGCGGAGACGTCCTCGCGAACGCTCGCGAGTCCGTGCGCTCGCTTGAACGGCTGGAGGCTTCGCATCCGGAGTTCGTCGCCGAGTTCCGGCGGCCCATGCGCCGGCTGCGCGGGAAGGAGTACCTGCGGCTGGGCCGTGAGCTGCTCGTCGGGGGTGGCGATCTCGAGGGCGCACGCGCGGCGCTACGCAACGCCGTCACGTACCGGCCGGGCCGGCTGCGCGGCTGGATCTACTTCGCCTTCGCCTGGATTCCGGGAGGCCCGCGGGTCGTTGCGGCCTTCCGGCGGAGAGAGCTCGTCGTGCGCCACCGGCTGAGCGCGGGGCGGCTCGCTGCCGCCTATCGCGCCGTGCGCTCGTGACCTCCCTCTCCGTGGTGATCCCGTCGTACCAGCACGCGCGCTGGGTCGGCGAGGCCGTGGAGAGCGCTCTCTCTCAGACGCGGCCGCCTGACGATCGTCGTCGTGGACGACGGCTCGACGGACGAAACAATCGACGTCCTGCAGGGCTTCGGAACGCGGATCCGGGTTCTCGCGCGCACGGGCGGCGAGCGCGGCAGCGTGGGTAGGACATACAACCGCGGCGCCGCCGGTATCCGGGCGACGAATTCACCCTCGAAGGATTTCTTGCTGGAGAGCTTGGGGCCAGCTCGACGCCGGTCGTGCGTCGCAAGGCCCTCCTCGACACGGGTCCCTGCATGACGGACAGCTACGCGGCTGACGCCGACATGGCGCTCCGCTTCTCGCTCACGCACCGCATGGGCTACCTCGACCGGCCGCTCTACCGGAACCGCCGCCACGGGACTAACGCGTCGGCGAGCCTCCTCGAGAGCGTGCGCCACAACGTCCCGATTCTCGAGCGGCTCCTCGACCCGGCGCGCCCGCGCCCGCTCGTTCAGTCGGGCCTGAGGCGCGCCTCGAGCGGGTACGGGTACACGTCGACGATTTCGCCCGCGCGCTCCCGGCGCTGCGCGTCCAGCCAGAAGCGCACGCCGAGGAGGTCCGAATGCCGCTCGAGGAACGCCTCGCGTGCGGCGCCCCTGAGGCCCATGAACGTCAGGAACTCCTCGGGGAAGACGTCGTGCTCGCCGACGAAGAACGAGGCGTCATCCCCGCCCGCCTCCTCGTCCGCGCCCGCAGGCAGCTCGCGGAAGTTGACGTCCGTCAGGAAGTCGATCTCGTCGTAGTCGTAGAAGACGACGCGGCCGTGCCGCGTGAGCCCGAAGTTTTTTGGTAGGAGGTCGCCGGGAAAGACGTTCGCCTTGGCGAGGTCGCGGATCGCCTCGCCGAAGTCGAAGATCGCGGCGCGCGCCTTCTCCGCAGTCGCATCCCTGAGCGCGATGTCGAGCGGCGTCAGGCGCCGTTCCGTGAAGAGGTGCCTGAGGACGACCTCGTTCCTGCGCACCTCCACCGTTTCTGCGGCGCCCGCGAGGAGGATTCCGAGGAGCGCGGGGTCGAAGCGGGCGACGGGGAAGGAGAGGTGCTCGAATTCCTGGACGTCGGCAAGCCGGCCCGCGCGCGTGTGCCGGAAGACGAGGCGGTACTTGTCGAGGACGTCCTTGCGGCTCGCTGTCTTCGGCGGCGCGAAGGAATCGCGGATGACCTTGAAGACGACGTCGTAGGACGGCAGCGTGAAGACGAGCATGACCATCCCGCGCGCCCCCGGCGCCTCGACGAACCGGTCGTCTGACGCGTCGAGGTGGCGCAAGAGGTCGCGGTAGAGCTCCGTCTTGCCGTGCTTGTTGAAGCCGAGGGCGGTGTAGAGCTCGCCCACGGGCTTCTTCGGCATGAGAGTCTTGAGGAACCCGACGAGCGCGGCCGGGTGCTCGGCGTCCACGTGGAAGTACGAGCGCGTGAAGCTGAAGACGATCGACGCTTCGTCCTTGTCGGCGAGGACGGCGTCGAGCGCCACCCGGCCCGAGCGGTTCAGGAGGGCGAAGACGACTGGACGGCTTCGGCCTTCCCTTCGGACGCGTCCGACGAGATAGGCGCCCTTCCCGCGGAAGAAGACGGGCCGGAGGAGATCCAGCGCGTCGAACGCCGGCGCCCCCCAGGCCGCGGCGAGGATACGGTCGAGCGCGCGCGTCGCGAGCGCCGCATCGCGGGCGAGATCCTCCCACCCCGCGGCGAAGGGAAAGGCCGCGAGCGCGCTCCTCACGGCCGCCTCGCGGCCCGGCCGCCCGTCGAACGAGGCGAGGAAGCGGCCGGCGGCTTCGACGGGCAGCGAGGCGGGCTCGCGGCGCACGAATTCGGCACGGTCGTCGACGCCGACGGTGTGGAAGACACGCCGCGACGCGGAGTTGAAGAACGTCTCGACGAGCTCGACGTCGAGCCGGCCTGCGACGAGCGCCGCGAAGCGCTCCTTCATTTCGGACCAGACGGCCGGGTTCTCGACGCCCGAGCCGAGAATGCGGCCGAGATCCCCGAGGGCGGGATCGAGCATTCGCTTGTAGAGCTCGAGGCGCTCGAGCGCGTCCGCACGCACCCCGCGCCAATCGCGGGCCGAGAAGCGCACGGGCGCGCGGCGCGTGAGTGAGGCGAAGGCGCGGGCGTACGCGTCCCACGCCTCGAGGAGGCGCTCGGCGCCGGCGCGGGCGGCTTCTTCCGGACTCAGGCGGCCTTCTTGAGCGCGGAGGCGTCGAGCTTCCGGATGCCGCCGTCCGGGTGGCCCCCGGCCGTCCCGCACGACCCGTCCGCGGGGTGCGTGAAGTGGATGAGGTCCCTGCCATCCGGCACTGCGACGTACTCGCCGCGGATCTCGGCCCCGTCGCCGGGCAGAAGATCGACGCGCGCGCCGCCGCACGAGAGGTCGTGGACGACGTGGATCCGGCGGTCCTGGCGGATCGCGAGCTTCGGGTCGGCGGCCCCGTCGCCGGGGAGCCGCTCGAACGACACGATCGTGACGTCGAACTCGAGGAACTTCCGGTGGTTCTTGTGGGTCTTCTCCGCGGGCGCCGTCTCGACGCGGCACACCGCGACGATCTGCGTGTGCGGGCTCTTCTTCGAGGGCTTCTTGGCGGCGTGGACCGGCGCGGCGGTGAGGAGGAGGAGGGCGAGACCGAGGGAAACGAGGCGCGTCGTCTTCAGCATGGCGGAATGCTAACCTCTGCGCCCCCGGCGCCCGCGTCCGCGCGGCGCCTCACCCCGAAAGGACCTCCATGCTCCGAGCCGGCATCGTCGGCCTTCCGAACGTCGGGAAGTCGACGCTCTTCAACGCCCTCACGAAGACCCGCAAGGCCGAGGCGGCCAACTACCCGTTCTGCACGATCGAACCAAACGTCGGCATCGTGACGGTGCCCGACGCGCGCCTCGCGCCGCTCGCGAAGATCGCGAAAACGCCCGTCCAGATCCCGGCGACGTTCGAGTTCGTCGACATCGCCGGCCTCGTCAAGGGCGCGAGCAAGGGCGAGGGCCTCGGCAACAAGTTTCTGTCGCATATCCGCGAGGTGGACGCCGTCGTCCAGGTCGTCCGCTGCTTCGACGACAAGGACGTCGTTCACGTGTCCGACACGCTCGACCCCGTGGCCGACATCGAGACGATCGCGACGGAGCTCGTCCTCGCGGACCTCGAGTCCATCGGCAAGCAGAAGGAGCGTCTCGAAAAGCTGGCGCGCGGCGGCCAGAAGGAGGCGAAGGCGCAGCTCGCCGTCGCCGGGAAGCTGATCCCGCACCTCGACTCCGGCAAGCCCGCCCTCACGCTCGACCTGACGGAAGAGGAGAGAGCCGCCGCCCGCGGCTTCTTCCTCCTCACGATGAAGCCCACGCTCTTCGCCTGCAACGTCGCGGAGTCGGACCTCGCGCACGCGGACGACCTTCCACTCGTGAAGAAAGTCCGCGCGTGGGCCGAGGCGCACAGCGGCTCGGAGGCCGTCGCGATTTCCGCGAAGATCGAGGCCGAGCTCGGCGAGCT
>JBBQDQ010000006.1:0-48516 GCA_038319835.1 Thermoanaerobaculia bacterium
TCAAGCCCACGATGCTCGTCGGGACGTCCGGCGAGCCCGGAACGTTCACCGAGGCGATCGTCCGCGAGATGGCCAAGCACGTCGAGCGGCCGGTGATCTTCCCGATGTCGAACCCGACGAGCAAGACCGAGGCGAAGCCGGTCGACATCACGAAGTGGACCGACGGCCGCGCCCTCATCGCGACCGGCAGCCCGTTCGACCCCGTGCCGCACGGCGGAAGGAAGATCGTGATCGGCCAGGGCAACAACGCGTTCATCTTTCCGGGCGTCGGGCTGGGCGTCCTCGTCTCGGAGGCGAAGGAGGTCACGGAGGCGATGTTCGCGGCCGCGGCCAAGGCCCTCGCCGACGAGGTGAAGGCCTCCGATCTCGCGTCGGGCAGCCTGTTCCCCTCCACGTCGGAGATCCGGCGCGTGAGCACCGCCGTCGCCGCGGCGGTCGTGAAGGTCGCGCGGGATTCCGGCCTCGGCAAGACCATCCCGGACGCCGAGATTCCGAAGGCCGTCGCCGCGGCGATGTGGAACCCGGCGTACCTGCCGACCGTGGCCGTGCCGCTGCGCTCGGACGTCCGCGCGGAGGACTTCGTCCCCGCCCTCGTCTGAGTCTCCGAGGCGCCGGCCCGTTCGCGGGCCGGCGCCTCGCCCGGCCTGATAGCCTTTCGGCACGATGGCGGAACGCGCGGACGTCGCGATCATCGGAGCGGGGGTCATCGGCACGAGCGTCGCGTTCCAGCTCTCGCGGCTCGGGGCGACGCGTGTCGTCCTCCTCGAAAGGGAGTCGCTGCCCGGCACGGGCTCGACCGCGAAGGCGAACGGCGGCATCCGCGCGCAGTTCACGACGGACGTCAACGTCGCGATGTCCCTCGCGTCGATGGAGATCCTGGACGGCCTCGCGGCCGAGATCGGCGATCCGCCGATGTACCGGAAGGCTGGTTACCTTTTTCTCACGGGCGATCCGAAGAGGCTCGCCGCGATGGAGACGGCGGCCGCGTACCAGAAGGCGCGGGGCGTCTCCGTCGAGGTCCTCGACGCCGCGAGCGTGCGCGCGCGGGCGCCGTACGCCGAGGGGCCGATCGCCGGCGGCACGTTCGGCGCGCGGGACGGCTTCGTCGACCCGGGCGGCCTCGCGAATTTCTTCCTCCGCGAGGCGTCGCGCGCGGGCGTGAAGACGCTTTACGGCGCGGGCGTCACGGCCCTCGCACGGACGGGCGCCGGCTTCCGTCTCGAGACGGGCGCGGGCGACGTGGACGCGCAGATCGTCGTGATTGCGGCAGGACCGTGGTCGGGCCGCGTCGCGGCCCTCGCGGGCGTCGACGTCCCGGTCGAGCCCGTGCGGCGGCACATCTTCGTGAGCGGGCCGTGCCCGCACCTCCCTCCCGTGATCCCGATGACGATCGACGCCGACAGCGGAGTTCTCGTCCGCCGCGAGGGGAACCGCGTCGCGATCGCGTGGTCGAACGCGGACGAGCCCTCCGGCTTCAACGTGGCCTTCGACCCGGACTTCTTCCTCCGTTTCGCCGGCCCGCTCGAAGCTCGCTTCCCGTCGATCGCCGCCGCGGGGCTCGACATGCACATGAGCTGGTCCGGCCTCTACGAGGTCACGCCCGATCACCACGCCGTCGTCGGCCCCATCCCGGACGTTTCCGGCCTCTTCGTCGCGTCGGGCTTCTCCGGGCACGGCGTCATGCACGCACCGGCGGCGGGCCGCGCGGTCGCCGAGCTGATCCTCCGGGGAAAAAGCGAGACGGTCGACGTCGGGCCGCTCGCGCTCGATCGCTTCCGGCGCGGCGCCCTCATCCACGAGACGATGGTCCTCTGACCCGCCGTCGCGCCCGGCGTCCATGAAGCATATGAATCAAGACGATTTGGTGCGCATCGTCGCCCAGCCCGGGCGATCATTCGGGCTCGCAGCCCCACGGCAGACGCGCAAGTCGCCCGGCGACAGCGCCATGCGGGCCGGGACCAAGCTGGCACCGGAATTGAGTCGTAACGAACGGGTCCCGATGACGGGACACAACGGAGGAGAAAGACCATGAAGAAGACCACCGCCGCCGTCGCCGCCATCACCGCGCTCGTGATGGGCAGCTCCGCCTTCGCGACCATGGACATCATGAACCGCTACAAGAAGGGCACCGACGGCAAGGACATCAAGGATCCGGCCGCGACCTGCACCTCCTGCCACAAGGAGAAGATGCCCAAGAAGGAGACCGCCGCCCTCAACGAGCTCGGCGACAAGGTCAAGGCCGCCAAGGGCAAGGACGGCAAGATCGACTGGACGAAGGTCCCGGTCGTCGAGGCGAAGAAGTAACGTCGTTCCGATCCGGCCGCCGCGTGCGGCCGTTTTCACGCCTCCGGGCCTCCGCCCGGAGGCGTTTTTCTTTTCGTCAGGGGGCGCAGGGCCCCTCGGCCGCCTTCGCCGGCCCGGACTTCGCCGAGAGGAGCTGGACCTTCGGCGGCCGCGTCGGCGCGAGCGTGATGCGGAGCGTGACCTCGCCGCGCACGCACGCGCGCGTCCACGAGCCGCGAAGCGCGTTCTCGGCCTGGATCGTCGCCGGGCCGCAGGTGCCGTGCTTCTCCTTCAGCGCGGCGAGCCCCGCGCGCCGCGCGTTCCGGGGCTCGTCGAGGACGAGGTTGTCCGCTGCGAGCGCGTCAAACGCGTCGTCGTCCCACGCGTCGTAGAGACGGTCCACGGAGGCCTGCACCGCGAGGAGCGCCGGCGATGGCTGCGCGACGCGCGGTTTCAGGGCCCCCGTCGTCTCGAGCGCGTCGAGCGCGTCCCCGAACGCGCCGCCCCAGCCCGCGTAGGTGACGTTCGCGAGGCCGACGAGCGCGACGCCGTGCTCCGGGAGCCAGAGCATCAGGGAGCCGAAGCCCGGCAGGCCGCCGCCGTGCGAGACGACGTGGCGGGCCTTGCACGTCGTTCGCGCGCCGAGGCCGTAGCCGTAGCCTCCCGCCGTGAGGCGCGGCGACCAGCTCGCGTCGTCCCGCCGGACGGTGGCGCTGGAGAAGCGAGCGACCTGCTGCATCTCCCGGCGCGACGCCCGCGTCACGGGCCCGGCGTCCGCGTCGTCGCGCGGTGGCCAGGCGTCCAGGAAGAACGCCGTGTAACGCGCGAGATCGCGCACCGTGGAGTAGAGGCCGCCCATGGCCCCGAACGCTCCGTCGGCGAGGAGCGGCTCCTCGACGAGCACGTCGCCGTCGCGCTTGTAGCCTTTCGCGAGGCGGCCGGGCGGGACCGACGCGGCCTCCCAGTACGTCGACGTCATCCCGAGTGGCTTCAGGATGTTCGTGTCCACGTAATCGCGGTAACGCATCTTCGAGACGTTCGCGACGACGCGGCCGAGAATCGCAAAGCCCGTGTTGGAGTACTCGAAGGCGACGCCCGGCGCGTTCGAGAAGGGGATCCCGGCGTGCGCCATCGTCGAGAGGAACGCGTCGCTCCGTGCGAGCTGCCGGTCTCCCCACGGGTTGTCCTCCGGGAAGCCCTCGGAGTGCGTCAGGAGATGGCGGAGCGTGAGCACCGGCGAGTCCCTCGTCGCCTTCGGCATCCCGGCGAGCTCGGGGACCCACTTCTCGACCGCGTCGTCGAGCGAGAGCTCTCCTTCGTCACGGAGCTTCAGGATCGCGAGCGCCGTGAAGCTCTTCGTCATCGACGCGATCCGGAAGACGGTGTCGGCGTCCGGAGCCTCGCCGCCCGATTCGCGGACGCCCCAGCCCTTCGACCAGACGAGCTCCCCGTCGACGACGAGGCCAGCCGCTGCGCCAGGGAACTTCTCCTTCACAGCCGCGGCCGCCAGGGTCTTCTCCACGTCCGGGAGCGCCACGAGGAGCTTCGCCTTGCGGGCCGGATCGGCGAAGCGCGCGGGCGGGACGTCGGGCGACGCGGTGGCAGGGGCGGCGGCGAGCGCGAGGACGAGCATGGCAATGCGGCGGACGGACATGGGTCCTCCTCGGTCGGCGCAGCGCGCCCGCGCTCAGGGCACGATCGGTTCGAAACGGGCGGTGAAGTGCCGGAGGACGCGGGGCGCCGACGTGATGCGGTAACCGGGCAGCTGCGCGGCGTTCCGCGCGACTTCGAGGACGACCTCCGCCACGTAGTCGACGTGCGACTGCGTGTAGACGCGGCGCGGGAACGCGAGGCGGACGAGGTCCATCGGACCGGGCTCCTCGCGCCCGTCCGGCTTCATTCCGAACATGACGGTCCCGATCTCGACGCCGCGGATGCCGCCCGTCTCGTAGAGCGCGTTCACGAGCGCGATTCCGGGGTACCTCACGGGCGGAATGTGCGGGAGGAGAGCGCGCGCATCGAGGTAGACGGCGTGGCCGCCGGACGGCTTGATCATCGGGACGCCTCCGGCGTCGAGCTTGTCCGCGAGGTACTCGATCGAGCGGATACGGTATTGGAGGTAATGCTCCTCGACGACCTCCACGAGACCCTGCGCGATCGCCTCGAGGTCGTAACCCGCAAGGCCGCCGTACGTCGGAAAACCCTCGGTGAGGATCGTGAGGTTCCGCGCGTTCTCGGCCCAGGCGTCGTCGTTCATCGCGAGGAATCCGCCGATGTTCGCGAGGCCGTCCTTCTTCGCCGACATCGTGCAGCCGTCCGCGAGGGAGAACATCTCCTGCGCGATCGCCTTGGGCGTCCGGCCCGCCTGGCCCTTCTCGCGCACCTTCACGAAGTAGGCGTTCTCCGCGAAGCGGCACGCGTCGAGGAAGAACGGCTTCTTGTAACGGTCGCAGAGCGCGCGGACGCCGCGGAGGTTCTCGAGGGAGACCGGCTGGCCGCCGCCCGAGTTGTTCGTGACCGTCACCATGACGAGAGGTACGCGGTCACCGTCCTCGGCGAGCGTCTTCTCGAGCGCGAGAAGGTCGATGTTGCCCTTGAACGGGTGGATGAGAGACGGCACGCGGCCCTCGGCGATCACGAGGTCGCGCGCCTCGGCGCCCTCGACCTCGATGTTCGCGCGCGTCGTGTCGAAGTGGTTGTTGTTCGGGACGACGTCGCCCTTCTGGAGGACAGTGTGGAACAGGATGCGCTCGGCCGCCCGGCCCTGGTGCGTCGGGATCACGTGCTTGAAGCCCGTGAGGTCCTGGATGACGTCGCGGAAGCGGTAGAACGACCGGCTGCCGGCGTAGGACTCGTCGCCCTGGATGAGGGCGCCCCACTGGGCGGCCGACATCGCACCCGTCCCCGAGTCGGTCAGGAGGTCGATCAGGACGTCCGCGGCGTGCAGGAGGAAGACGTTGTAGCCGGCCTCTGCGATCGCGGCGCGGCGGTAGTCGGGCGTCGTCTCCTTGACGGTCTCGACGGACTTGATGCGGAACGGCTCGATGATCGTGCGGAAATGCATCGTGGCCGCAGGATAGCGCGACGCGCGCCCCGGGGCGCCGCGCTGCGGAAGGGATTCTCTCCCCTCAGTGCACCGCGGTGTAGCCGACCGTGACCCCACGGTCCGGGGACGCGCGCACCTCGATCTTCGTGCCCGCGGCGTCGGCGCACTGGCCGCCCGTCACGACGGCCACGACCTTCCCGTCCGCGACGAGCTCGACGACGGGGTCGGAGTCGCACACGCAGACGCGGTACGTCGCGGGCACGTTGCCCGTGTAGATCGTCTTCGCCGACTTCGCCTGGACCTGCACTTCCGTCATCTTGCTGCAGTCACGTCCGGCGCCGGCAAGGGGCAGGGCCGCGGCGAGGAGGAGCGCGAGCGCCACGGCAACGGGGGCCTTCCTCATGGGGATCCCTCCTCTTACAAGTTGGGCTCCCCCCGTGTCGCGCCGCCATTGAAGCAGTTGCTTCATGGCGGGCCCCGAAACCGCGAAATCTCCTGGAAAACCGCTGAGATCGTGCGATTCCACGGCCATACGTTCGGAACGTCCACTCCAACGGACGGAAAGGACGACCCCCATGAGAATCCGGACGGGCTTCCCCCTCCTCGCGGCGACCTTCGCCGCCCTGTGTCTGCTTCTGCCGTGCCCCGCCCCCGCGGCCGGAGGCAGCCCCATCACCGTCATGACCTGGAACCTCTACTTCGGCTTCGACGAGGGGCCGCTCTTCGCGGCGGCCGCGACGGGCGACATGGAGCTCATTGCCGTGGCCGTGAGCGACGTGTGGGCGCAGATCCACGCGACCGACTTCCACGTGCGCGCGGCCGCGATCGCCAAGAAGGTGAAGGCCGAGAAGCCAGACCTCCTCGCGATCCAGGAAGCCGTCCAGTACGTGCGCCTCGACGGCACGACGGGCGACCCGATGGAAGTGATCGACCACGTCGAGATCCTCGTCGAGGCGCTCCGGGCCGAGGGGATGTCCTACGAGGTCCGGTCGGTCGTCGAGGACACGAACGCGATGCTCCCGGACGCCGAGGGCAACTTCGTGTCGCTCCTCGACAGGAGCGCAATCCTCGTGCGCGTCGACCTTCCGCTCGGCCAGCGCCGCCTCGCGGTCACGAACCCGCAGCAGGGGACCTTCTCGCTCCTCGCCGAGCTCTGCATCGTCACGGCCGAGGACGGGTCGTGCGCGGTCCCGCTCCCGATCAAGCGCGGCTGGGCCTCCGTCGACGTCGCGACGAAGGGTGAGCGCTTCCGCTTCGTCGTCGCCCACCTCGAGGACGTGCCCGCGCCGGTGCCGAACGAGGAGCCCTCGCCGCTCGAGCAGCTCCAGCTCGCGCAGGCGTTCGAGCTCGTCTCCGGTGAAAAGGGCCCGTTCGCGACGCCCCTCCGCGTCCTCCTCGTCGGCGACTTCAACACGGACGGCGCGGCCGGCTGGCCGACGTACCGATTCCTGACGGCGCCCGCGCCTGACGGCGCCGGCCTGAGAGACGCGTGGCCCCTGCTCCATCCGAAGGAGCCGGGCTACACCTGGGGATCGAACCCCGACCTCCTCGCGCCGGTCCCGGCATTCAACCAGAGGCTCGACTTCGTCTTCCTGAAGGGCGACTACGGCCTCGACCTCGTGAGCGCGAAGACCGTGGGCGACACGCGCGGAGACCTCGCCTCGACCGGCCTCTGGCCGTCCGACCACGCCGGTCTCGTGGTGAAGCTGGTGCCCTGAACTCCGAAGAAGAAGAAGGAGAAGAACGTGAAACACCGAATCCGCATTACCCTTGCGCTCGCCGTGGCCGCGGTTCTCGCGTTCGCGGCTCCGGCCGTCCTCGCGGATGACCACAGGACCTCCGTCAAGGTCATGACGTGGAACCTCTTCTACGGCTTCGACGACGGCCCGGTCGTCACCGCGGCCATGAGCGGCGATCCGGCCCAGATCATTCCGGCGGCCGTGGAGGCGTGGCGGCAGGTCCACGCGACGGACTTCCACAAGCGCGTCCGCGACATCGCGCTCCGGATCCGGCTCGAGCAGCCCGACCTCATCGGCGTCCAGGAGGCCGTGCGCTACGTGAGGACCGACGCCAACGGCACGATCGTCGAGACGATCGACCACCTCGAGATCCTGCTCGCGGCGCTCCGCCAGACGGGCCTCGAGTACACGATCGCGTCGCGCGTGGACGGGACCGTCGTCCCGCTGCCCCTCGACGGCACCGGCGCGGCCGTCACGCTCTACGACCACAACGCGGTCCTCGTCCGCACGCACAACCCGGACGTCAGGATCTCCAACCCCCAGCACGGCACCTTCCAGTACAACCTCGGCCCGCCGGACTTCCCGCTCGCGCTCAACCAGGGGTGGGCGTCCGTCGACGTCGCGGCCTCGGGCCACCGTTTCCGTTTTGTCACGACGCACCTCGAGGACGCCTCGGCCGACCCGGCGAACCTCACGCCGCTCCAGATGGCGCAGGCCACCGAGCTCGTGAACATCCACCTCGCGTCCGGCCTGCCGGTGGTCTTTTCGGGCGACTTCAACTCGGACGGCTTCCGCAAGTGGCCCACGTACAAACTCCTGACGGGCGACTTCGGCCTGACGGACGCGTGGACGACCGCGCGCCGCGGCCCGGGCCTGACGTGGGGCCAGTCGCCGGACCTCCTGAACCCGTGCCCGCGCCTCACCCAGAGGCTGGACCTCGTCCTCTTCTCCGGCGCGTTCCGCGTGGCGAGCGCCGAAGTCGTCGGCGCCACGATCCTCGATCGTATTCCGGCCGGCATGTGGCCGTCGGACCACGCGGGCGTCGTCGTGACGCTGGTTCCGTGACGCGCGGCTGAACGCTCCGGCATCCGCGGGCTAGACTCCGCGGATGCCGGATATCCCCGCGACGAACTCCGCTCTCGCGCCTCCTCCGCCCGCCTACCGGTGGGCGGTTCTGCTCACGTGCAGTCTCGCGATGTTCGGGGCCTACTACGTCTTCGACGCGCTCTATCCGGTGACGCCTCTCCTCGAGAAGGCCTTCGGATTCACGGGCGCGCAGGTGGGCCTCCTCGACACGTCGTACAACGTCGCGGCGCTTCTGACGCTCATCGCGGGCGGCGTCCTGATCGACCGGATCGGCGTGGCCGCGTCGGCCGTCCTCTTCGGCGCGATCGGCGCCGCAGGCGGCGTCCTGATCGCCGTCCTCCCGGCGGTCTTCCCGGCCGCGCCGTGGGCCGGGATGATGGCCGGGCGCTTCCTCCTCGGGATCGGCTCGGAGCTTTTCATCGTCGCCGCGACGACCGTCATCGGGCGCTGGTTCAAGGGCAAGGAGATCTCGTTCGCGCTCGCGATCCAGCTCCTCATCGCGCGGCTCGGCTCGTGGGCCGCGGACAAGTCGCCCGACCTCGCAAAGTCGCTCTTCTCGAGTTGGCAGCCGCCGCTCCTTCTCGCGGCCGCGCTCGGCGTCTTCTGGTTCCTCTTCTCGGTCGTGTACGCAGGTCTCGAGCGCCGCGCGGCGCGGGTTTACGCGGTGTCGCGTCCTGGGAGGACGGACAAGCTCGTCTGGTCGGACCTCGTGCGGTTCGACCTCGGCTACTGGTGGGTCGTCGGCCTCTGCGTCGCCTTCTACGCGACGATCTTCCCGTTCCGGACGTTCGCGAACCTCTACTTCATCGAGGCGAAGGGTCTGTCGCCCGAGGCTGCGGGAAACCTGAAGTCGATCCTTCCGCTCCTCTCGATGATCGGGATGCCGCTCTTCGGCCTCCTCGCGGACCGGATCGGCAAGCGCGCGTTCCTGATGGCGGCGGGATCGGCGCTCCTCGTTCCACCGTTCTTCCTGCTGCCCTTCACGGGAGTCTCCCCGACGATCCTGATGGGGATGCTCGGCCTCGCCTTCGCGCTCGTTCCCGCGGTGCTCTGGCCGGCGGTGACGTACCTCGTCCCCGAGGCCCGCCTCGGCTCGGCGTACGCGCTCATGACGTTCTTCCAGCAGGTGGGCTGGGCCGGAATGAGCTGGGGCCTCGGCCTCCTGAAGGACGCCTCGCACGCGAGCGCCGCGAACCCGGCGGGGTGGACGCCCGTCATCGTGTCGCTCGGCATTCTCGCCTCCGTCGGCTTCGTGTTCTCGTTCCTCCTGTGGCGGAGCGAGAGGGGCGCGCACGCCCACGGTCTCGAGTCCGTCACGCCGCCGGCGAAATGACCATGACACCCGACCGCACGCCGATGCGCCTTCTCGCCCTCGCTCTCCTCACGGCTCTTCCCGCCGCCGCACAGCCCTTCGCCGCGAGCCTGTTCGGCGAGATTCACTGGCGGATGATCGGGCCCTTCCGCGGCGGCCGCACGGTCGCCGCGTCCGGCGTTCCCGGCAACACGAACGTCTTCTACATGGCGCCGAACAACGGCGGCGTCTGGAAGACGACGGACGCGGGGCGCACGTGGGCGCCGATCTTCGACGCCGAGCCCACGGGCTCGATCGGCGCGCTCGCGGTGTCGTGGTCGCGCCCCGACCGCATCTGGGTCGGGAGCGGGGAAGGCCTCCAGCGCCCCGACCTCTCGGTGGGCGACGGGATGTACCGGTCCGACGACGCGGGCCGCTCGTGGACGAAGCTCGGGCTCGAGGACGGGCAGCAGATCGCGGCGATCGCGGCCGATCCGAAAGACGCCGATCGCGCGTTCGTCGCGGTCCTCGGCCACCCGTACGGCGCGAACGAGACGCGCGGGATCTTCCGGACGAAGGACGCGGGCCGGACGTGGGAGAAGGTCCTCTATCGGGACGCCGACACCGGCGGCGCCGCGGTCGCGCTCGACCCGAAGGACCCGAACGTCGTCTACGCCGCGCTCTGGTCGTCGCGCCTCGGACCGTGGGAGAACGGCCAGTGGCAGGGCGCGGGCACGGGGCTCTTCAAGTCGACGGACGGCGGAACGACGTGGAAGCCGGTCGGCAAGGGCCTGCCCGGCCACGCCGAGGGCGGCGGACGCATCGGCTTCGGGATCGCGCCGTCGGACCCGAACCGGATCTACGCGACCGTCGACGCGCTCGACGAGGACAAGGAGGCGGGTGGCGGCATCTTCGTCTCGGACGACGCCGGCGAGAGCTTCTCGAAGGTGAACGGCGAACGGCGCCTCTGGGGCCGCGGCTCCGATTTCGCGGAGATCAAGGTTCACCCGTGGTCGAAGGACACGGTCTGGATCGCGAACACGTCCACGTACCGTTCGAAGGACGGCGCAAAGACGTTCGAGCCCGTGCGCGGTGCGCCGGGCGGGGACGACTTCCACACGATCTGGTTTCACCCCGAGAACCCCGAGGTCGTCCTCCTCGCCGCGGACCAGGGCGCGATCGTCTCCGTGAACGGCGGCGCGACGTGGTCGAGCTGGTACAACCAGCCGACCGCGCAGCTGTACCACGTCTCGACGGACGACCGCTTCCCGTACTGGGTCTACGGAGGCCAGCAGGAGAGCGGCTCGGCCGGCGTCGCGAGCCGCGGCGACGACGGCGCGATCACGGCGCGCGACTGGCATCCCGTCGCGGCCGAGGAGTACGGCACCGTCGCTCCTGACCCGAAGGACCCCGACGTCGTGTACGGAGGCAAGCTCACGCGCTACCGCCACTCGACGAAGGAGGTCCAGAACGTCTCGCCCGCGCCCCTGCGCGGGGCATATCGTTTCCTGAGAACGGCCCCCGTGATCTTCTCCCCGGCCGATCCGCGCCTCCTCTTCTACGCGGGGAACGTCGTCTTCCGGACGGCGGACGGCGGACGCCACTGGGACGTCATCAGTCCGGACCTCTCGCGTGAAAGGCCGGCGGTGCCGGAGTCGATCGGGGTCTTCCGGACGAAGGACCTCGAGACGATGAAGCGGCGCGGCGTCGTCTATACGCTCGCGCCGGCGTACCGGAGCGCGAACGTGATCTGGGCGGGCACGGACGACGGGCTCGTTCACCGGACCGCCGACGGCGGGAAGACGTGGATCGACGTCACGCCGGCCGCGCTGACGCCGTGGAGCAAGGTGTCGATGCTCGCGGCCTCGCCGCACGACGACCTCACGGCTTATGCCGCGATCAACCGCATCCGCCTCGACGACATGAAGCCGCACGTCCTCCGCACGCACGACGGCGGGAAGACCTGGAACGAGATCGTCACCGGCCTTCCGGACGACCCCGTCAACGCCGTTCGCGAGGACCCGGTGAGGAAGGGCCTCCTGTACGCCGCGACCGAGCGGATGGTCTGCGTCTCGTTCGACGACGGTGCCCACTGGCAGCCGCTGCGCCTGAACATGCCCGCGACGTCCGTCCGCGACCTCGTCGTCAAGGGCGACGACCTCGTGATCGGCACGCACGGGCGCTCGTTCTGGATCCTCGACGACGTGACGCCGCTCCGCCAGATGACCGCGGCCGTCGCCGCCGCCTCGGTGCACCTCTTCGAGCCTCAGAAAGCCTTCCGCGTTCGACGCAACCGCTGGACCGACACGCCCGTGCCCGTCGAGGAGCCCGTCGGCGAGAACCCGCCCGACGGCGCGATCCTCGACTACATCCTCGGATCGATACCCGCCTCGCCCGTCGTCCTCGAGATCCGCGACGCGGCGGGCGCCGTCGTCCGCCGGTACGCGAGCGACGACGCCCTCGAGCCGAGAGTCGACCCGCTCGTCGTCACGGCCGACTGGGCGCGCCCGGCTCTCGTCCTGCCGAAGACGCCGGGCCTGCACCGCTGGGTGTGGGACCTCCGGTACGCTGCGCCTCCGGCGACGTCGCACGAGTACCCGATCTCGGCGATCCCGGGCCGGACGCCGCGCGAGCCCGAGGGCCCGTTGGTCCTCCCCGGTGTCTACACGGCCGCGCTCACGGTGGACGGGAGGACGTTCACTCGTCCCCTTGCGGTCGCGATGGATCCGCGCGTGAAGGTTCCCGCCGCGGAGCTCGCGGCGCAGCACGCCGCGGCGCGCCGCCTCGCCGCGGACCTCGTGCGCCTCGACGGAGCGCGGAAGACGGGCGCAGATGCGGAGAAGGCCGACGGCCTCGAACGAAAGCTCGCGCACCTCTACGGGATCGTGCAGGACTCCGACGATGCTCCGACGCCGCAGCTCCTCGCGGCGGCGGATGCGGTCGAGAAGGACGTTTCGGCCCTTCTCGACGCGAAGAAGGACGTCAAGGCGAAGTAACGGCTCGTAGCTCGAGCCCGGGATACGCGCGGGCGAGGAGGGCGCGGAAGTCCGCGCCCTCGGCGGCCGCGGCCTTCGCCTCCGTGACGTCCAGGCCGGCTCCGTGGCCTTCGCCTGCGCCACGGAAGACGAAGGAATCGCCGGACTTCACGATCCGGTCGGGACAGGACGGCAGGCGGAGCTGGTTGCGCAGCGTCTCGCACGGGACGCGATACGCGGCCCCGGCGTCGACGTCGAGGCTTCCGTCGCCCCGGTCGGAGATCCGAGTCGGCGTTCCGGGCAATCCGATCTCGGAGCGGATCTCCTCGGCGGTGCGCGCCTCGGTCCACGGGTCGCGGCCCCCGAGGAAGAACGGGAGCCACGCGCGTCCGGCGGCCGCCGGCGCTATTTCGAGCGCGGCCGCCGTTGCCGCCTCTTCGCGCGCGTGGACGCGGGCCTGCGGGTGGACGAGCTCGTCTTGCCCGAAGAGGTTGCAGTGCGTCGTGTCGCAAGGCGGCCGGTCGCCGTGCCGCCGCGCATGGCGGTTGTTCCGGATGACGAGCGACAACGCCTTTCCGAGCTCGGCGTGGGCCGACACGCCTTCGGAGAGGAGGCTCGACGTGACGTAGGAGAGGACGCTCGTCTCGAGGACGAACCAGGAGCCGGCGCGGGCGCGCGCACTCCTCGCGCGGAGCGGCACGCCGGACGCCGGCACGGGAGGAGGCGCCTCGACGTGCAGCGTGCCGCGGTACGGGCGCGTGCGGCGCATCCCGCCGGAGGCGGCGTACGAGACGAGGAGCGTCGAGCCCATGCACGCGTAGGACGCCCCGCTGAGAAGCGTTCCGGCCCCGCGGACGGCACCGGGCTCCCCAAGGCTCCATTCCCCCTCGGGGCTGCGCACGGCGAGCGGCGCTCCCGGCCCGCAGGCGACGCCGACCGTGCCGGCGGGCAGGAGCCCGAGGATCTGCACCGCGGCGGGCGTCTCGAGGGACGTGAGCGACGTGTCGAGACGGCGCTTCAGCTCCGGCAGCAGGGAGGCCGTCGCACGGCCCGTCGCGTGAAGCGCGGCGACGAAGGACGGCGCGCCGTTCTCCCGGCGCGGGCCCACGGCGACGATCCAAGCGTGGAGAGGCACGCTCCGCGCGTCCCGGACGGTCCCGGTCTTGAGGGCGATACCGCGCGCCGCGAACCACGCGGCGGACGGCGCCCCGGAGAGCGTTCCGGTCGCGGCCGTTCCGCGGAGGGCGTCGACGACGTGCGGCGCCGCGCGATCCAGCCACGTGAAGAGCCGGACGGCGTCGAACGCGGAGACGGCGTAGTCGCCGAGGAGGCCGATGCGGCCCTCCATCGTCCGCGCCGGTTGGGGCAGCCCGAGGCGGCGGAGCATCTCCTCCCAGCGGTCGAACGCGGCCGCTTCCGCCGGAACGAAGTCGAGGAAGAAGCCGTTGCACGAGCGGCGGAGCGCGTCCGGCCACGCCATCGGCTCGCCGGCGCGCGGCGGGCCGGGGCAGTGCCAGGACGCGTCGTCTCTCGCGGGGCGCGGCTCGAGGAGCGCCGGGACCGCCGCGACGAGCGAGGGCTTGAGAATCGAGCCCGCGGGGAAGCGCGCGCGCGGCCGGCCGTCCTCGGCGAGCGTCTCGCCCGAGAGGCCGTCGAGGAGGAGGAAGTCCGTGCGCGAGGCGGCCGGCTCGACGTCGGGCCCGCGCACCTCGTCAACGAAAGCCGCGGCCGCACCGCCCGTCGAGAAGGACGCGTCGCGACAGCCCCCGAAAGTGTTCACGAAGAGCGGGTCCCACACCGCGCCGCCCCGCCCGAGGACGCGCACGAGCGCCCTCGAGGCGGGGCGCTCGTCCGGCCGAGGGTCTTCGCCGTGGAGGACGATCCAGTCGCGCGCCGCCGAGAGCGTCGGGAGACCGCTCGCGGATGCGAGGCGCCCGGCCGCGTCGCCCGAGGCGTGGAGGGCAAACGCCTCGGAGAGAAGCGGCGACGCCTTCGCGAGGCCCGGGCAGCGGCTCTCGAGGAAGACGTGCGCGAGCTCGTGCCGGAACGTGGTGTCCGCGTCGCCGTGCGGCATCGACGCGTTCAGCTCGATGCGGCCCCCGCGCGTGCGGCCGAGGTCGCGCGGAAGTCCCGCGACGTCGACGAGGCCGACGGTCAGCGGCGGTCGCTCCGCTCGCGCGCGGAAACGCGCCTCCCACTCTGCCCAGACGGTCCGCGCGTCGGCCTCCCATCTCCGCGCCTGGTCGGCGGAGACGGGAGGCTCGAACCGGAGATCACTTTGCGCGCGGGCGATCGGGCAGAGGATCAACCCCAAGGCGGCGAGAAGCCGTCTGGGAGTAGAGCGCCTCATCGTAGAAATCCTCCAGGCGCGCGACGCCCGCCGAGAAGTCGCCCGCATACTGTGCGCGCAGGACGTAGCCCGTCTGGACGGCGCGGTCCATGAACGCGCGTTGGAAAGAGAACGTCCACGTCACGCGATCGTTGCGCAGGTCGCGCGTGGCGTAGCCGGCTCCGTGCAGGTCGAGCCTGAACGGCGCGGCGTCGTAGAGCCTGTCCTCCTCGACGACCGAGAGGCCCGCGGGCACCTGGTCCGTCAGGACGTAGTACGACGATGCCCACCACGGGAGGGATCCCGCGCGCGGCTTGAAGGTGAGCTTCACGTAGACGAGGTCCCCGACGACGACCTTCCCGTCGAGCGGCGCGAGGGAGCCCGTCTTCGGGTTCAGGCGGAAGTACTCGCGCCGGAGGTCCCAGCCGCCGGGCACCGCGGGCGCGCGATCGAACGGGACGACGCGGACGAGGCGCGCGCGGAGGACGGCGTCATCGCCGCCGCCGTCCACGGTGAGCGGCCCCTTCGCCGCCGCGCGCGGGTCGACGGCGATCTCGACGCCGCCGGGCGCCTCACGCACCGTGAGCGCCGAGGCCGGCAGCTCCGTGGCGCCCGCCTTGACGTGGACTCTCGGCAGGGCGCGCGCGGCGCGCATCTCGCTCTCGATGAGCCACGCGGAGTGGACGAGGATCTGCGACGTCTCGAACGTCGAGCCGAAGTGCCGGCCGTCGAACCGGTCGAGGAGGCGGCGGGCGAGCGCCTTCTGCCGGGCGGCGTCGAGGCGGCCGTGGGCCTGCAGCGCGTGCGCCGCGACCGCAAGCGTCGAGCCGAGGCGGCCCGGATAGCGCGTCCAGCTCCCGGCGAGCGGCGTCCAGCGCGCCGGGTCCTCGGAGCCGGGCCTGTCGAGGGCCGCGGCGACGTCGCCGCTCACGCCCGCGAGGAGTTCCTGCGTGACGCGGTCGAGCCCGGGCTTTCCCTCCATCGAGAAGTTCTTCAGCGCGAGCAGGACGAGCGACCTGTCGAGGACCGTGCCCGAGGCAGCCGCCCAGGCGCCCTGCAGGCGGAGCGTCGCTTCCGCGGAGGCGCCGGCCGCGGGGAGTACGCCGAGGGCCACGAGGCGCGACTCGACGTACGTCGCGACGACGCCCTCCGACGACGAAGCGTTCGGCGTCTTGTCCCGCAGCCACCCGAGCGCGCGGGGTGCGTCGAGCGTCTTGAGGACTTCCGCGTCATCGGTCGAGGAGACGAGCATGAGGACGAGCGCCGTCATCGCCGGGTCGCCCCTGCCCTGCCCGGGCCACCACGCGAAAGAGCCGTCGAGGTTCTGGAGCGTCTTGAGGCGCGCGACGCCCGCGGCGGAGAACTCCACCGCGTTCTTCCAGGTCTCGTCGGGGCCCGCGGCGGTCCCGCGCTTCGGATCGAAGAGAGACTTCACGACGAGGCTGGGCACCGTCATGGACGTGATCTGCTCGGCGCAGCCCCACGGGTACGTGAGGAGCCAGCGGAGCGACGGGACGAGCGCGGCCGTGAAGCCGTTCGTCGCGAGGACGCGCAGCTCCGAAAGCGACTCGCCGGGCCCGAGGTTCGCGGCGAAGGGCTCGCCCGCCTTCAACGTCCGGGTCTCCCCGAACGTCACGGAGTCTGCCAACGTACGGAGCGGGTGCTCGAAGCGCTGCGCCTCGCCGCCGACCGAGAGCGTGGTCGCCAGGGCCGTCGAGCCGGAGGACGGCAGCTCCGTCAGCGTCACGACGCCCCTCGCGGACGCCTCCTGCTTCGACGCGAGGTTCGCCGTGAGGGCGAGCGGGGCCTCGAGGGCCGTGCCGGCACCCGCCGTGAGCGACGCCGAAACGTCCTTCGCCCTCTTCTCCTGGTTGGTGACGAGGAGGCGCACCTGCAGGCTGTCCCCGCGCCGCAGAAACGGGGGCGCCGCGACGGAGAGCGTCACGGGAGCGTTCGTTCCGAACGACGAGCCGCCCTCGCCGAAGCGCCCACGCGTGTCGGCCGCGACGGCCGAGACGTTCCACGTCGTCTGGTTGGCCGGGAGGCGGAAGGAGACCGTCGCGCGGCCGTCCGCGTCCGTGACGACATGGGCGTTCCAGTACGCCGTGTCGTCCTCCTTCTGGTCCTTCTTGTCGGGCTTCGTCGCGGCCAGCCAGAAGTTCGGCCGGTAGAGCCGCGCGAGGCGCTCGCCGTAGCCGTAGGACTGGAACTCGCGGCTGTAGAAGCTCATGAGATTGAGCCGCTCGAGCGGGTAGAAGAACGCGAGGAGCGGCGGCCGGAACTCGGGCTGGAGCGCGAGGACGGCCTTGTCGACGACCGCGACGGAGACCTCGGCCTCGACGGGCCGGCCCGAGGCGTCCGTGACGCGGAGCGTGAGCGCCTGGCGCTGGCCGGGCTTCACGAAGGGCGCCTGCGGCTTGACCGAGACGGTGAGCGCCTTGTCCTTCGGCGGGATCCGGAGCGTCATCGTGCGCTCGATCCAGCCGCGGACCGGATCCGCGTAGCCGAGGACGACGTACGCCGCCGTTCCGAACGACGGCTGGATCGGCTGCGTGATCCACGCGGAGAGGCCCTGCACCTTCTGAACGCGCTGCTCGTGGATGCGGCGGCCCGCGACGGTCAGGTAGAGGCGGCCGTGATCGGACCCGTCCTCGCCCCAGCCCTCGGGCAGGAGGACGAGCGCGCGCGCCGTCTCGCCGTGCTGGTACGTGTCCCGCTCCTGCAGGACCGTGATCTCGGAGACGTCCGTGATGGGCGCCCCGGGCTTCTGAGGCGCGACGACGATCGTGGCGTCGGCCGTTGTCGAACGGCCCGCGCGGTCCTCGAGGGTCACGAGGATGTCGAGGCGGCCGGAGGCGTCGGTCGGGACAGGAATCTCCCAGCGGCCGTCGTCCTTCGTCGTGAAGGCGACCTCGCGCGTGACGGGCGGGAGCTTGTACGGCGTGAGCGTGAGGACGGCATTGCCCTTCGTCTTCCCGTAGCTCTTGCCCGACGGGTAGATCGCGCGGACAAAGAGCGTCGCGGGCTTCTCGGCGCTCGCGTACACGCCGGACGTCTTCGCGAGCGCGACGACCTCGCTCCGCGCGTCGGGAAACGACTTCGAGAACGATGCGACGTTGCCGTCCGGGTCCTTGCCGAAGAGGCGAAGGACGAACGAGTAATCGTAGTTCGGGGGGCCGGGGAGCCTGTCGGGCAGCTTGAGCGCGACCGTCGCCCTGCCCTGCGCGTCGAACGCGACGTCGTCGACGTCCGCCACCGGGAACGGGACGGACACGGAATTCTCCTTCGCCGAGTCCCAGCCGTACGTCGTCGTGCTCCCGCTCTCGCCGAGTCCCGCGTCTTCGACCCACTGCGGGGCCTCGGAGCGCACGCGCACGAGCTGCGCGGACAGCTTCACGCCGGGCGGCACGCCGCCGGCGTAGCGCTCGACCGTGACCTTCGCGGTCAGCGTCTCGCCGGCGCGGAGCGTCTCCTGCGCGGCGTCGACCTTGAAGAAGAAGAGCGGCTTGACGTACTCGCGCACGCGGAATTCGCCCGCGTGGGCGGCGCCGGCCACCTTCGCCGTGACGCGGTAGACACCGTTGAGGTCCTCGCCGTCGAGGACGAGCTCGCCCGAGAACGTTCCGAAGGCAGTCAGGGGTGCCGCGACCTCCTTCACGACGGTCGTCCCGGCAAGGTCGAGGATCGAGACTCTGGCGACCTCGGGCTTGCCGGCCCACTCGGTGAAGAGGCGCGAGACGCCGGTGCCGGGCTCGCGGAGGACGCCTCGGAAGCGGACTTTGGCGCCCTTCTTGTAGAGCGGCCGGTCCGTGTAGAGGTAGACGTCCGGGAAGACGGCCGTCGTCGGGAAGAACTCCGTGTCGACGATCGCCGTGGAATCCTTCTCGCGGAGGACCGCGAGGAGCTCGCTGTCCTTGACGTTCGAGAGCTCGAGAACGCCGTCGGCGTCCGTTTTTCCCGCGGCCACCCACGCGCCCTGGAGGTTCCGGACGTCGACCGTCACGCCGGCCGCGGGGCGCCCGTTCCGGCGCGCGACCTTCACGAGCGCCGCGCCGTCCGTCTGCTGGAGGACGGCTGAAAGGTCGTTCACGGCGAGGACGACCTGGCCCTCGAGGTCTCCCTGCAGGACCTGGACGAGGTAGAAGCCGGGCGCGAGCTTCGGGAGAGAGACGATCTTCTGGCGGAAGCGGCCTTCGCGAGAGAACCACCAGTCGAAGCCGGGGACGTCGAACGGCTGCTTCGCGTCACCGGCGTCCGGCTCGAACGAGAACTCGCTCAGGAGGTCGAACGCGGCAGGGCCCGCGACGATCTTCGCCGGGCCTTCCGAGAGGCGTGTCGGCGACGGGCTCCAGGTGCCGCCGCCGAAGTCGTCCCTGAGACGCTTGCGGAGCTCGAAGTCCGCTCCGGCGCGGAGCCAGTCGAGGTCGAGCCGCGTCTTGTTGAGGCCCGAGAAGAGGAACCTCGCGCTGTTCCACTCGACGGCGGGCTGGCGCCACGCGCGCCTGAGGTCCGCCTGACTCGTCACGAACTCCTTCATGTCCTTCGGGCGGTAGACCCGCACCGTGAACGGCGCCGAGCGGGTGTAATGCAGCTCGATCTCGGGCGTCTCGGAAGCGCCGAAATCCCGGCGCACCGTGATCATCATGTCCTTGGCCGCGAGCGGGGCGGCCGCGAGAAGCAGCGAAAGAGCGCAGAGGGCGGACCGGACTCCGCGGCCGTTCATGGCTCGACTCCCGTCATCACGACCGCGTCGCCGGCGGCTCGGCCCGAGAAGGCGTACATCGGAAGGCGGTCGAGGAGCTGCATCGCGTCGAGGAGCTCTCTCGGGGGAGGCGGGGGCTCCTTGCCCTTCGACTGCGGCGGCGTCTCGCGCTGCCAGCCCCAGAGAAGTGATGACCTCAGGAAGCCGCCGACGTTCAGGAACGCGGCGGTCGAGACGGGGCCGCCCGTGAAGGCGCCGACGATCTTCGGCGGCGCCTGCCGGAGCGACGGCCTGCGGCCGGAGCACGCGTCCGCGATGCGTGAGAGCGCGGCCTTCGACGGGCTGAGGGCGACGACGCCCGGGCACGCGCGCGAGGCATGGACCTCGAAGGTCCCGCGGCGGTTGAAGAGCGCGTCGAGATCGGCGACGGTCTTGTCGCCCGCGCCGGTGCGCGGGACGAGGAGGACCGACATGGCCTCGCCGCTCTCGGAGCGGACGCTGTCGCCGTCCTCACGCCTTCCGGCGCGCATCCCGAGCGAGACGAGCGTGACGGGAACGTAGTCGCCCGGCGCGCGCTTCTCCCGGGCCGTCCGGAAGTATTCCTCGGCCGACGCCGCGTCGAGACGGCCCGGGTCGGGGATCACGGCCGTCGCGAGGAACGGGGCGTCGGCCGGGATCGCGGCGAGGAGCGCGGGATCGAGCGGCGCCGTGCCGAGGGCGTGGTTGCGGGCGAGCTGAAGCGCGGCGCCCGACGGTGTGAAGCGCGCGTTCTTCTTGTCCCAGTCGAACGTGACCCGCAGGTGCGGGCCGACGCCGAAGAGCTTCTCGAGAACGGCGGACCAGGCTGAGAAAAACTCGTCGGTCCGGAGGTCGAGCGTCGCGGCCGCGAGGCGCGGGTCGAGCGTGCAGGAGCGCGAGAGCGTCGCGGCCACGCGCGGGTCGCGGCTGATCGCGAGGCACGTCCCGGTCTCGACGGCGGCGAACTTCTGGAGCCGGAGCGCGAGCGGCGTGACGCTCACGGACACCGCACCGCCCTCTTCGTCCGCGACCTCGCGGGGGACGTCAGGGCCGGAGCGAAGCCCCTTCAGCACGAGGCCGACGGCGTCGCGCTCCTTCGGCGTCAGGTCGGGGAACGTCATGCCGAACGGGCTCACGAGTCCGGGGACGTGGAAGTAGCTGATCCGGACCGGCCGTTCGTCGAGGAACCTCTCCGCGATGAAGTCGACGAGGCGGCCCTTCCATCCGTCCTTCCCGTCGCGTGAGACGGCGTTGAGGATGGGGCCCAGCCGGACCGTCGCGCCCCGATAGAGGTTCGACGCGGTGAATTCCTTCGCCCACGCGTTCTCCCGGAAGAGCGACCTCAGGCGGGCGCCGTTCGCGACGGTGAGCTCGTACTCGGGAACGAGCGCGTCGGGCGCATCCTGTGCGGTCGCCGAAGCAGACGCGAGAAGGATCAGGATCGGAAGGGCGCGGGAGTTCATTGGCCGTTCTCCTTCCAGCCGTTCCAGCGGAACGTGCCGAGGAAGCGGGGATTTTCGGGAGAGGGCCGCCACTCGGGCGGCCCGGCGTCGAGGTCGTCCAGCCACACCTTGCGGACGGCGGCGCCGTCGCCGGACGCGCCGTTGTGCCAGACCGCGAGGACACGGCCGGGCGCGGCGCCCGGCGGTCGGAGGAGGACCATGAGGTGCCACGCGTCCGTGCGCGGCTTCTCGGGATTGAAGAACGCGAGGACGTCGCCGGTCTCGACGCGGCCCGGCTCGGGAGCGCGGAAAACGGGCGTGAAGTTGTATGCGAGAAGGTCTCCCGCCGACGCGAATGCGGCCGTGGCGCCTCCGGCGACACGCCACGCGGGCGCGTCCTTGCCGAGCGACTTGCGGAAGAGCAGGCGCACGAAGCCCGCGCAGTCGCGCTGGGCCGGGTCCCAGTCGGGCCGCGGGCTCTCAGCCTGCGTGAGGGCCTCGTTCAGGAGGCGGAAACGCGCGGCGGCGGCGTCGGGGCGCGCGGTTGCGGCCGCGAGCGCGGCGCCGGCGCCGAGGGCGAAGACGAGCGGGGCGGCGCGCATCAGTTGCTCTCGTCCGACGGCCCGGCGTCCATCCCGTCGTCCGGACCGGGCTTCCTCTTGAAGTCCGTCACCCACGCGGGCCACGTCTTCGTGTCGGCGGGCTTGCGTTCGAGCGTCGGGAGCCAGACGTGCGCGCGGCGGCCCTTCTCGACCTTGATCCAGGCGAGCGTCTGCGTCTCGCCGGGCTTGACGAGCGGGAGCTTCACGCGGCGGTGGATCTCGTTCGAGGTCCCGCCGAAGAGGACGATGTTGAGCGTCGCGACCGTGTGCGCCTTGTCGCCGCTCGGCCAGTAGTTCACGTCCACGCGCGTGAAGCCCAGCGGGGGCGAGGCGTGCGTATAGAGATACGGCCCGTAGCCGGGGCTGTCGAAGTCGCCGCCCTGCTCGTTCAGGTAGAACGTCCCGCCCGAGGGCGAGCTCGTCCGGGCCCAGAAGACGTGCTGCGATGCGTCCTTCCCGGCGGTCTCCGGATCGGGCGCGTCCGGCAGCGGCTCGTAGACGTGGAGGTCCGTGTAGACGCCGTCCGTGTCGCTCGTGAGGACGAGGAAGACGGGCACGGACGGGACCTGAGCGTAGACGGTGCGCTCCGCGCGGCCCGTCCCGCCCTTGTTCGTCCCCTGCACGACGACCGCGTTCTTGCCGGACGAGGCGGGAAACTTGCGCTGGAACGCGCCGCCCACCGTCTTCAGGAGGTAGCGGTCGCCGTTGATCGAGACCGTGACGGGGTTGATCGTCGGGTCGCTCACGGTGCCGGCCACGAGGACCATACGGTCCACCGTCCACCCGCCCATCGGCGCCGTGAGCGTGATCGTCGGGGCGGACGTGCCGGTCCCGAGGACCTTTCCGGTCTGGCGGGGCTCGGGAGCTTCGGAAAGCGGGAGGGCGAGGACCGTTCCGATGAGTCCGATCAGGGCTCCGGAGTTCATGCGCGTCTCCTGTAGCGGGCGGGGGAGCGTTCGGAGGTGGCGAAGAGCTTACCGCTCATGATCCCGGAGAGATCAAGGGCGATGCCGGCGCCCGCGCCGCGCGGGAGCGGGCGGCCGCCAGCTACAGTCTCCTTTTCTAAGAAATCTCTTCCGAAACGGAGAGCGTCGCAGGCCTCGGGCCGCCTGTCTTCACCGCGGCGCCCGTCCGGTCGAGGTATCCGGCCGGGTGCTCGTATTCGTCCGCCAGCTCTACGTTCGCGAGGATCCGGCGGGCGCGCACCGTGTCGAGCTCCTTCTCCCACCGCGACACGACGATCGCGCCGACGCCGTTCCCGATGAGGTTCGTGATCGCCCGGGCTTCGGACATGAAGCGGTCGACCCCGAGGAGGAGCGTGAGTCCCGCGACGGGGATGTTGCCGACGGCCGAGAGCGTGGCCGCGAGCGTGATGAAGCCTCCGCCCGTCACCGCGGCCGCGCCCTTGGACGTCAGGAGCAGGACCGCGAGGATCTGGAGCTCCTGCGCGAACGTGACGTGCGTGTTCGTGGCCTGTGCGATGAAGAGCGTCGCGAGCGTCAGGTAGATCGACGTGCCGTCGAGGTTGAAGGAGTAG
The DNA here is from genome assembly GCA_038319835.1 of Thermoanaerobaculia bacterium. Lineage (GTDB taxonomy): Bacteria > Acidobacteriota > Thermoanaerobaculia > UBA5066 > UBA5066 > Fen-183. Next base: position 23,051 of record JBBQDQ010000006.1, read on the forward strand.
CCCATCGGAACGACGAGGCCGACGACAGGCTTGCTGCAGCCGAGCCGCTCCATCTTCCGCATGAGGAGCGGAAGCGCGGACTCGGACGAGGACGTCCCGAGGACGATGAAGATCTCCTCCTTGATGTACCGGACGAACTTCAGGATGCCGAGGCCGCAGAGGCGGAGGACGAGGCCGAGGACGATCAGGACGAAGAGGAGGCTCGTCGCGTAGAACGTTCCCATGAGCTTGCCGAGCGAGAGGAGCGTCCCGATCCCGTACTTTCCGACCGTGAACGCCATTGCGCCGAACGCGCCGATCGGGGCGACGCGCATGACGATCCCGACGATCCGGAACAGGACCTTCGACAGGTCGTCGACGACCTTCAGGATGGACGTCCCCTTCTCCTTCAATGCCGCGAGCGCGACGCCGAAGAGGACCGAAAAGAGGAGTACCTGGAGGATGTCGCCCTTCGCGAACGCGTCCGCAACGTCCTTCGGGATCACGTTCATGAGGAAGTCGACGGTCGAGAGGTGGTGGCCGGGGCTCGTGTACGCCGCGATCGACGACGCGTCGAGCGAGGCGACGTTCACGTTCATCCCGGCACCGGGCTTGAAGGCGTTGCCGACGACGAGGCCGATCGCGAGGGCGATCGTCGTGAGGATCTCGAAGTAGACGAGGCCCTTCAGCCCGACGCGTCCGACCTTCTTGAGGTCGCCCATCTTCGCGATGCCCGTCACGACCGTCGTGAAGACGATCGGCGCGATGAGCATTTTGACGAGCTTGATGAACGCGTCGCCGAGCGGCTTCAGCGAAGCGCCGAACGCGGGATACAGATGTCCGAGGAGAGCACCGAGGAAGACGGCGATGAGGACCTGCGCATACAGGCTGCGGGTAAGTCGTTTCATCGCGCCTCTCTCAACGTAGGGCCGCCGAACGCGGGCGGCAAGGCGCGAACGCGTCAGGGAACGTGGATCGGATGCATCATGGCGCGCGCGATCTCCTCCCGCCACGCCGGGAGCGCGTCGAGCCTGAGGTGGAAGCGCGAGAGGATCCACGTCTTTCCCTGCGTGAGGAGCGTGTCGGACGCCCAGCCGAGCGCCGTCGCGCCGTTGCCGGCGGCCTCCCGGAAGAGGTCGAGGAGCGCGGGCAGGCGCATGGCGCCGTCGGGGCCGATCTCGCTGGCCCTCACACGCGTCGTCTCGCCAAGGACGAAGGTCACGCCCGGGCGGCAGGCAGGGGGGCGGACGCGGCGTGGGTCTGCGCGAGGGCGCGGCGCTTCTGGTAGGTGGCCCGCGCGAGCGCGACGTCCTCGAGGAACCAGCCGAGCTCGGAGAGGAAGAGCGCCTGCGGCCCGTCGACGAGGGCCTTCGCGGGCTGCGGGTGGAAGTCCACGAGGACCATGTTCGCTCCCGCCACGACGCCCTGCGCCGTGACGTGGAGGAGATCGGGAATCCCGTCCGGCGCCTTCTCGCGGCTCCCGACCGAGTGCGACGGGTCGATGCAGACCGGGAGGCGGGTGAGCCGCCTCACGACAGGCACGTGCGCGAAGTCCACGAGGTTGCGGTGCGGATCGCCGAGGTTCGTCTTGACGCCGCGCAGGCAGAAGACGATCTGTGTCTTCCCCTCGGACGCGAGGTACTCCGCCGCGTTCAGGGACTCGTTCAGCGTGATCCCGAAGCCCCGCTTCACGAGGACGGGAAATTCCTTCTGCCGGCCGACGGCCTTCAGGAGCTCGAAGTTCTGGATGTTGCGCGTTCCGATCTGGAGCATGACGCCCGTCGGGCGGCCGGTCTTCTCGAGGCACTCGGCGATTTCGTCGACGTGGCTTTCGTGCGTGACTTCCATCGCGACGACGCGGATGCCGTGCTTCCCGGCCTTCTCGAAGACCCACGGGAGGCAGTCCTTGCCGTGGCCCTGGAAGGCGTACGGATTCGTGCGCGGCTTGTACGCGCCCATGCGCGTGCAGGTCTGCCCGAAAGACGCGAGCGCCGCGAACATCGTGTCGGCGTTCTCGGGAGTGTCGACCGCGCACAGGCCCGCGAAAACGTGCAGCGTGTCCTGCGAGAACTCCACCCCGTTGTACGTGAAGCCGCCCGTCCGCCGGTCGTCCTTGTGGCGGCCGATCACGCGGTACTCCTCGGAGACGCGGAACACGCGCTCGATGCCGGGGATCGCCGCGACGTCGTCGAGGGCGAGGCGGTGCGTGTCGCCGATCAGGTAGACCTCGGTCACGGTCTTCTCGGCGCCCTGGACACGGTGAACGCGGACCTCGATCCCGGGCAGGCGGCCGAGCGTGTCGAGGACCTCCTGCTCGGCAGCGGGGTTCTTCGCGGTCACTTCGTCGACGAGAACGATCACGGGGCGGCCTCCGGAAGGCGGTCGACCCGCCCCTTCTTCGTTGTGCGGGCCGGGTACGAGCCGAGGACCTTGAGGTACGGGCACTCCGCGGAGAGCGCCGCGACCGCGCGCGAGGCAGCGTCCTCGCCGGCGGCGCCCTCGAAGTCCACGTAGAAGAGGTACTCCCACGGGTGGCGCGGCACCGGCCGCGACTCGAGCTTCGTGAGGTTCAGGCCGTGCGCGTCGAGGACGTTCAGGCAGTGCGCGAGCGCGCCGTGGCGGTGCGGCGTCGAGAAGACGAGAGACGTCTTGGCGGGGATGCGTGGGTCGAGGGCGATCGGGATGGCCGATACGACGACGAAGCGCGTCCAGTTCTCCTCCTGGTCCGCGAGGTCGCGCGCGAGGACGGCGAGGCCGTGGAGCCCGCCCGCCTCCTCGGACGCGATCGCCGCGAGCGCCGGGTCGCCCGAGTCCTTCACGAAGCGTGCGGCCTCGGCCGTATCGACGTACGGGACGGCCGTCGCGCCCGCGAGCTCGCCGAGGAAGCGCCCGCACTGGGCGAGCGCCTGCGGGTGCGAGGCGACGCGCCGGATCCCCTCGAGCGTCGCGCCGGGGAGCGCGAGGAGGCAGTGGCGCACCTCGAGGATCTCCTCGCCGACGATCCTGAGGTCCGTGTGGCGGATCAGGTCGTACGTCTCGTTGATCGAGCCCGCAGTCGTGTTCTCGATCGGGAGGAACGCGTAGCCCGCGTCCCCCCGCTCGGCCTCGGCGAGCGCCGCGGCGAAAGTGGGGAAGCCCGCGAAGTTCGTGGCGGCGGCGCCGAAGTACTTGCGCGCCGCGATGTGGCTGTACGCGCCCTCGGCGCCCTGGAACGCGACGCGGTGGGCGTTTTCGAGAGAGCGCTCGGCGGCCTTGCGGTCGAGGAGAGCCTCCTCCTGCGCCTTGACGGACATCGCGATGACCTCGCGGAAGATCTCCGTCGTGCGGAAGGCGTCGAGGCCAAGCTCCCTGGCCTGGGCCTCGATCCTCGCGAGGAGGGCCGACTCACGCTCGTTGTCGCGCAGGAACGGGACGCCCTTGCTCTTGAGGCGCCCGACCTCCGCGACGAACTTCAGGCGGAGCGCCAGCGTTTCGAGCAGCTGGCGGTCCGTCTCGTCGATCCGCCGTCTCAGTTCGTCCAGGGCGTCCATGGGGACCGGACATCTTACGGGAGGCCCGCGGGCGCGTCGATCTGCTATTCTTCGCGGTCCGATCGAGTGCGGTGGGAGTAGCTCAGTCGGTAGAGCGTCGGATTGTGGTTCCGAATGTCGCGGGTTCGAGCCCCGTCTTCCACCCCAGTTTTTCCTGCCTCGGAATGCGCCCGTAGCTCAGCTGGATAGAGCGTCAGACTCCGGATCTGAAGGCCAGGCGTTCGAATCGCCTCGGGCGCACCACTCTTTCACGGCCCCACAACCGCCGAGACGAATGCGCCGTCGCCGCTTCTCTGATTGGGGGCACCGCCGTCGTTGATGACGGCGTATGCGACGAACGGGTTCGTGCCGGAAGTCCGCGTCACCTTCGCGTAGCCGCTCGCGACGCCCGGCGCGTACGCCGCGAGGATCGTCCCGATCTGGAAGAACCCTTTCGCGGCGACCGACGCATCCGTCTCTCCGGCCTTCTGACCCGTCGAGCCGTCGTAAAGGTCGATGTGGAACGTGTCCGTCGAGGCGTCGGCGGACCCGACGTTCACGAGCGCGAGGTTCGTCCGGTTGTCCGCGTTCTGCTGGAGGCCGTAGAGCCACGCGACCGTCGTCGCCTCGGCGCCCGCGGGCACGGCCGAGTAGAAGAGGCCGTACCGCCCGCCGCCCCCCGCCGAGGACGTGCGCGCGCCGATCGACACGCCGCGCAGGTCGCCCGACGCGTCGCGCACGAAGAGCGCGCCCGCGAACGTCGCGCCGGGGCCGCCGGTGATCACGCCGCGCGCCCTCAGGACCTGCACGAAGCCCGGCAGGATCTGCTGTTCGTTCGGGAGGAGCTGGAGGTTGAACGCGACCTGTCCGCCGGGGAGCGCGGACGTGACGTACGTGCACGTGAGCGTCCGGGCGCTCGTCGAGAAGTTCGTCAGCACGAGCTCGGTCGAGAACGTGCTCGTCTCGACGACGACGGGAAGCGTCGCTCCAGTGATCGCCGTCGCCGGGCTCGCGGGGACGGGCTCGACGAACGAGCCGTCGGAGTTCGCCTGGTCGTTGATGACGCCGTAAGCGTAGAAGGGCGCAGTGCCCGAGACGCGCTCGACCTTCACGTAGCCGTTCGTGAGGGAGAGCCCGTTCGACGTGAGGACGGCCGAGATCTGGTTGAAGGAGCCGGGGGAGAGCGCGATATCAGGGAGGGCCTGCGTCTTCGGGTTCGCGGAGTCGCCCGAGACGACCGTGAGCCGCAGCGTGATGTCGCCGTCCGATGGGCCGCCCGCGTTCTGGACGGCGACGTTCGAGCGGTCCGTCGCGTTCTGCCTCAGTCCGCAGAGGTAGACGGGCGGCGAGAGGAGACGCGAGGACGGCAGGCCCGCGTACGCGAGGCCCGCGCGGCCGTCCGCGACGGGCGTCGCGGTCCGGACGGTCGCCGCGCCGGCGGCGGAGGACGAGAGGCCGTTGAACGTCACGAGGAGCGTGCCGCCGCGGCTGCCGGAGTCGCCGAGCGGGATCCCGAGGCCGCGCAGCGTCGTGATGACGTCGGTGTACGTTTTCTGCCGCCCCGCGGGCAGCGTGTCCGCGGCGGAGCCGCTTGCCCCACCGAACGCGGCGGTGTACGAGTACGTCACGGCTGCGTCCGTCGTCCCGCGGTTCGTGAGGGCGAGTTCCGTCGTGTAGAAAGAGGTGCTCGCTCCCGAGGAGGAGAGGGCGATCGGGACGAAGAGAGTGGATGCCGTGACGGCATCGAGTGCCGCGAGCGCGTCCACTTTCCCGTAGCCCCACGTCGTGTTCGGAACGGCCCCCGTGAACGAATCGGCCCGCGCGGTCCGCTGGAGGATGGACTTCACGGTCGGCGCGTCGAGTGCCGGGTTGGCCTGGAGCATCAGGGCGATGATGCCGGTCACGATCGGAGCGGCCGCGCTCACGGCGCTCGCACGCCCGTAGAACCCGCCTCCGTCCTGGATCTGATTGAAGCGGAACGTCGCCCAGTAGGACTTCGGGTTGTAGACGGTGAAGAGGCTGTCGCCCGGCGCCGCGACGTCGACTCCGAGACGGCCGTCGAACGTCGGACCGATACTGCTCCCGGGCCAGATCTCCCCGACGTTTCCGTTGCCCGTGATGCTCCGCGGGACGCCGTCGACGTCGACGTAGCTCGTCCGGATGACGTAGTCGCCCGGGCAGATGCCGTAGCGCGACGTCGCGCCGTCCCAGATGCTCCCTGGCGCGACGTGGTCCAGGAAGAAGTTCGCGTTCGACGCGTTGTACTTCTCCGAGGGGTTGAGGGTCGCATCGAAGCGCCCCGTGGTGACGGTCGTTCCGCGCAGCGAGACCGTGTAGACGCCGGTCGGGCCCGAGATCCGGATCCACACCTGGCGCTTGGCGTTCTGCGCGCCGGAGAAGGTGCGCGACGAGCCGTTCTGGTAGTAGAGGAACTCCGCGTTCAGGAGGGTCGCAGCGTCCGCGTTCGTGGCGGGCGAGGCGTACGGCCCGTACGTCGCGGTCGGCGTCTGGATCGTGACGTCGAACCGGTCCGTCCCCGGGTACCAGAGGTCGAACGTGAGCGAGCCCGAGGCCCCTTTCTGGATGCGGATGGTCTCGGTCGCGCCCGCGCCGACGTTTCCGCCGGCACGGTTCGCCATGCCGCCGTCGTCGCCGGGGCCGGACACGAAGACGAGGCCGGGGATCCCGGGCCCGACGGTCGCGTCGACCTTGCGCGCGATCTCGCTCGTTCCGTCCGTCGGGCCGCCGGAGGACCCGAGGTTCAGGAGCATGACGGCGGGCAGCCCGAGCGCCTTCGCCTTGTCTTTCACGAAGTCGATCGCGAGCGGAATGCGCGCTGCGTCGTAGAACGCGGCCTCGGCCGCTTCGCCGTCGTGGGCGGGCACGCCGTCCGACGTCACCTTGACCGAGATGATCGTCGCCTCGGGCGCGACGCCGCGGTACTTCGCGACGTTACGCCCGTTTCCAGTGGGGATGCCGGCGGTCGTCGTGCCGTGCCCGACGGCGTCGCGGAACGGGATCGCGGGCCCGCCCGAGAGTGCCGCGTCGATCTGCGCGCGCGTGTACAGCGTCCCCTTGCCGTAGCCGCTCGTGGCCGCTCCGGTGTCGTCCGTGAGATCGAGGACGGCGGCGATCCGCGTCGTCCCGTCCGGGTTCCGGAAGTCCGCGTTCTTCCAGTCGATCCCGCGGTCGAGGAGAGCGACGATGACGCCGCGTCCCGTCAACCCGTACTTCGCGACGGCGGCGTCGACCTTCGCCTCGACCCGGACTCTGTCCATTGCGAGGGCGGCAGTGGAACCGAGACTCAGAAGCAGGGCAAACGCGAACGTCTTCTTCAAGAGGCCTCCGAACCGTGTTCAGCCGAAATTGCTTGCCACCATGATGCAGGATTCGTAGACGGTTTTGAAGGGCGACGCGAGCGCGACGGCGAGCCCCGCGTCGTCGTAGCTCCCGTCCTGGAGCCACACCGCCGGGATGCCGAGGCGGGCCGCCTCTTCGAGGACGCGGCGCGTGACGGGAGGGGACGTGACGAAGTCGACGAGGTCGACGGGCCCCGGCACGGACGCGAGGTCCGGATACGCGGGGAGGCCCGCGATCTCCTTCTCCCTCGGGTTCACCGGCAGGACCGTGTACCCCTTCGCGGCGAGGTTCCTCACGATCACGTTGCCGTACTTGGACGGGTTGTTGCTCGCGCCCACGACGGCGATGCGCGTCGCGCTCGTCTTGCGGCGCAGGAGCGCGAAGACTTCGGGGGGATGGGGATCGGGACGGTCCATGGGACCTCCTCGGCTGATTGTGCCGCAGATCCGGCGATGGACTGCAGAAGTCGGGCGATAGGATCCCGCGGATGCCGCGCCCACCCGGAACGTCGCCCGCCGCTGCCGCGCTCCGGGGCAACCCGTACTCCAGCCTTCTCGGCCGGATGGCGACGCACCGCGGCGAAGTCTTCCCTCTCCACGTCGGCGACACGTGGCGTGCGGCGCCCTCGGGCTGCCGGCCGGAGGAGCTCGGGCCCGGGCTTGCGGGGATCAACCGGTACACGGACGTCTGGGGGCTGCCGGACCTGCGCGAAGCGATCGCGGCGCGCATGAGCGCTCGGACTTCGGCGCCGGTTGCGCGTGCGAACGTGCTCGTGACCGGCGGCGCGACCGCGGGCCTCATGGCCGCCGTGGCCGCGCTCGTGGCTCCGGGCGAGGAGGTCCTCCTCCTCGGCCCGCGCTGGCCGCTCATCGAGGGGCACGTCCGGCTCGCGGGCGCGACGCCGGTCGAGGTCCCGCTCTTCATGGGCGACCTTTCGCCGGACGCCGCCGCGGCGGCCGTGCGCGCGCGCGTCACCGAGCGGACGGCCGCGATCTACGTCAACACGCCGAGCAACCCGACGGGCCGCGTGCTCCCGCCGGAGACGGTCGACGCGATCGCGCGTGTGGCCCGCGAGGAGGATATTTGGCTTCTTGCGGACGAGGTCTACGAGCTCTACGCTTACGCTGGAACCCACCGGCCCGCCTACGCCGCGGCTCCCGAGCGGACGATCGCGGCGCACTCGCTCTCGAAAGCGTGGGGCCTCGCAGGCGCGCGGTGCGGGTGGCTCGTCGGGCCGGAGGCGGCTCTCGGGGCGATCGTGAAGATCGGCGCGCACACGATCTACTCCGCGCCGACGGCGTCTCAGTACGCGGCGCTCCGGATTCTCGCGGGCGGCGGCGACACGTGGGTCGCCGAAGCGCGCGCGGAATACGCCGCGACGGGCCGCGAAGCGGCCCTCCGGCTCGGCATTCCCGCGCCGGAGGGCGGAACGTTCCTGTTCCTCGACGTCGCGGAGGCCCTGGACGGTCGCGGGCTCATGGGCCTCCTCGAGGACGTGTCGGCCGAAGGCCTTTTCCTCGCGCCGGGGCCGAGCTTCGGCCCGTACCCGACGCACGTCCGCCTCTGCTACACGGCGGTGCCTCCGGACGCGGCGCTCCGCGGGGTGGATGTCCTTCGGAAATTTCTCAGAAGGTGAAGAGGGCCAACGGCAACTCGAGGCCTCCTAAACCACTCTAAGGAGATTTCTTGTCCGAATCTGCGCTGCGTTGACTCACATCGGGGAATAGCCGACCGTTCGAAGGCGTTTGAGCGTTCATGACGGAAACCTTGACCCTTCCGGTGCTCCCCCTTCGAAACGCCGTCCTCTTCCCTGGCGTGGCCACGCCCATCTCCGCGGGGCGCGGCGGCACGGTGCGAGCGATCGAGGCCGCGCTGCGCCAGAGCGAGCCGCTCGTTTTCGCGATCGCGCAGCGCGCGGACGTCGAGCGCGTGACGCCCGAAGGTCTCTTCACGATCGGGACGATCGCGAAGGTGAGCTCGGTCCAGCGCGGCCTCGGCGGGATGCGCCTCCTGCTCGAGGGCCAGCGCCGCGGCATCGCGATGCGCGTCACGGAGAAGAAGGGCGGGATGCTCGAGGCCGTCGTCGTGACGGCGGCCGAGATGGCGCCGCCCGACGCGCGAGACCCGGTGTTCCTCGCGCTCCACAAGGAAGCACGCGAGCGCGCCGCCGAGCTCGGCGAGAAGATGGGTCTGCCCGAGGAGGCCGTCGAGCAGTTTCTCGAACAGGCCGAGGAGCCGGGCCGTCTCGCGGACCTCGTCGCGGGCTACATCGACATTCCGACGGCCGATCGCCAGCAGCTCCTCGAGACGCTCTCGGTCGAGGACCGCCTCCGCCGCGTGCTCGTCGCGGTCCAGCGGCAGATCGGCGTTCTCTCGGCTCAGGAGGACATCCAGTCCAAGGTGAAAGAGCAGATCGGCGGCCGCCAGCGCGAGATGCTCCTGCGCGAGCAGCTCCGGGCGATCCAGAAGGAGCTCGGCGAGGGCGAGGGCAAGGACGCCGCCGACCTCGAGGAGTTGAAGAAGAAGCTGGCCGCGCACCCGCTCACGGAGGAGGTGCGCAAGGAGGTCGATCGCGAGCTCGCGCGCCTCGAGCGCATCGGCCGCGAGTCGATGGAGTCGCAGGTCATCCGGACTTTTCTCGAGAACGTGGCGGAGCTGCCGTGGGGAGCGCGCTCCGAGGACAAGCTCGACGTGAACGAGGCCGCGCGCATCCTCGACGAGGACCATTACGCGCTCGGCGACGTGAAGGACCGGATCCTGGAATTCCTCGCGGTGCGGCAGATGCGCGCGAACACGGAGAAGGCGGAGGCCGCGGCGGCCGAGGCCGCCGGCGGCGAGGCGGCGCCGAAGAAGGAGGCCTCGACCGGCAAGGGGCGCATCCTGCTCTTCGTCGGACCTCCCGGCGTCGGCAAGACCTCGATCGCGAAGTCCATCGCGCGCGCGATGGGCCGCAAGTACGTACGCATCTCGCTCGGCGGCGCCCGCGACGAGGCGGACATCCGCGGCCACCGGCGCACGTACGTCGGCGCGATGCCGGGCCGCATCGTGCAGGGCCTCAAGCATGCGGGCACGAAGAACCCCGTTTTCCTTCTCGACGAGCTCGACAAGCTCGGCGTGTCGTTCCAGGGCGACCCCGCGAGCGCTCTCCTCGAGGTGCTCGACCCGGCGCAGAACGACTCGTTTACGGACCACTACCTCGGCGTGCCGTTCGATCTCTCGGAGGTCCTCTTCATCGCGACCGCGAACTTCATCCAGAACATCCCCGGGCCGCTCCTCGACCGCCTCGAGGTCGTCGAGTTCTCGGGTTACACGGAGCGCGAGAAGCTCGCGATCGCGCGCCAGTACCTCGTGCCCCGGCAGCTCGCCGAGAACGGACTCGCCGCCGCTCAGCTTGCATTCACGGATGCGGCGATCGCGGAGATCGTCACGAGCTACACGCGCGAGTCGGGCGTCCGGCAGCTCGAGCGCGAGATCGGCAAGCTCGCCCGCAAGGTCGCGCGGAAGATCGCGGCGGGCGACGTCGCGGCCGTGAGCGTCGAGGCAGCGGACGTCTTCCCGCTCCTCGGCAAGAAGCGCGTCCATCCCGAGAAGAAGATCGTCACGGACCAGGTCGGCCTCGCGACCGGCATGTACTACACGCCCGCGGGCGGCGACATCATGTTCATCGAGGCGATGCTCATGAGGGGCAAGGGCGAGGTCGTCCTCACGGGCCAGCTCGGCGACGTCATGAAGGAGTCGGCCCGCGCCGCGTGGACGTACGCACGCTCGCACGCGGCCGAGCTCGGCATTTCCGACGACGCGTTCGAGCGCGACCTCCACATCCACGTTCCGGCGGGCGCGATCCCGAAGGACGGGCCGTCCGCGGGCATCGCGATGGCGACGGCGATCGTGTCGGCGCTCTCGCGCGTGCCTGCGCGCCACGACATCGCGATGACGGGCGAGATCACGCTCTCCGGGCGCGTCCTCCCGATCGGCGGCCTCAAGGAGAAGGTTCTCGGCGCCGTGCGCGCGGGGATTCGGACGATCGTCCTGCCGAAGGACAACGAGCCGGACCTCGCGGACCTGCCGAAGGAGGTCCGGGACGCGATCAAGGTCCACCCGGTGGACGGGCTCGGCGAGGCGCTCGCCGTGACGCTCCGCGGCGCGAGCTTCCGGGGTGGGCACTTCGTCCTGCGGGACGGAGACGCCGCCGCGACGGGGACTCCCGCCCACTGACGGCCGGCGGTGGCTCCGTCCGGGACGACCGGGCGGAGCCCCTTCCCTCTCAGGCGTGCGCGGCGCGGGTCCTGAAATAGCCCCGGTGGCGGGCGACGACCCGGCCGAGCGTCGCCGGATCGCCGGGCCCGAGAGGCAGGACGTAGAGCGCGCGGTAGAGCCCCTTCTTCACGCCCGTCGGCAGCGGGAGCGCTGAGAGCCTGCGCCACGTTCCGAGGGCCGCGGTCCGGATCGGCATCAGGCGCCCGACTGGCCGCACGCCGCGCACGAGGAGGATCGGCGTACCGAGCGGACCGCGGAGGAGCTCCTTCCAGGCGAAGCGGGAGAAGCGCGGGGCGTTCTTCATGCCGAAGAGGATATCGCGTCCTCCGGGGGGAACGCACGGCGGTCCAGGAGGAGAAAGGCGGGGACGGACAGGATGGCGAGGGCCGCAGCCGTGCCGTAGGCGGCGGGGAAGCCGGACCGCCCGATGACCGCGCCGAGGGCGATCGAACCCGTGCCGATGCCGACGTCGAAGGCCGCGAGGATCGCGCCGAACGCGGCGCCGCGCCGCTCCGGCCGGACGTACCGCGTCACGTGCGCGGCGAAGACCGGGTAGACGTTCCCGAAGCCCGCGCCGAAGAGGAACGCGGAGAGCACGAGGAGCGGGCGGGTCGTCGCGACGGCGAGGACCGCGAAGGCGAGCGCCGTGAGGGCGAGCAGCGGGAGGAGGACGCGGCGCGGCCCCGTGCGGTCCGCGTAGCGCCCGAGGAGCGGCCGCATCGCGAGGACCGTGAGCGAGAAGACCGTGAAGAAGAGCCCGCGCGGCGCGAGGCCGTTTCGTTCGGTCCACATCGCGACGAAGCTGGTGACGCCGCCGTACCCGAAGCTGCAGAGAAAGAGCGCGAGGGACGGAGCGAGGACGCGCCACTCGACGAGGTCCTTCGTGAAGAACGGACCGTGCGGCGCCGCGTGCGGCGGGTCCGGCTCGAGGTTCCACGCGATCGCGGCCATCGCGAGGTTCAGGACGCCGACGGATGCGCAGAGCGCCTTCCAGCCAAGCGCGTAGACGGCGAGTCCGAGGGCAGGCGCGAACGCGGTCGCGAGGACGGTCGCCATTCCCCAGTAGCCGATCCCTTCGGCGCGCCGCTCGTTCGGGATCAGGCCCGTCATGTACGCCGCCGACGCCGACAGGAGGCCCGACCAGAAGAGGCCGTGGAAGAAGACGAGGGCGACGAGGATCTCCCAGCGCGGCGCGAAGGCGTAGGCCGCCGCGAAGCACGCGATCGCGACGCTCGAGGCGATAAGCACCCGGCGCCGTCCGATCCGGTCCGCGAGCGCGCCGGTGAGCGGCGCCGAGAGGGCGGAGGCGTACGTCAGGAGACCGAGGAAGAGGCCCGCCGCCGTCGTCGACCCGCCGAGCTCGAGGATCCGGAAGGGCGCGGTCGGCAGGAGCTGGAAGAGGGACAGGAAGACCGTGAACGTGAACCCGCACATCACGAAGAAGCGGCGCGTGAAGAGGCGGTCGGCGCTCACCGGCGAGAGTGTAGGCGGGGAGGGTGGGCGAAAAAAAAGGCCGCCCATCGGGGCGGCCGGCAGGAGGTTGGAAGTGCGCTAACCCCCCTATCGCACGCTCCGTGCCAGCCGTTCCGCGCCGAAACGGCGCGGCGGGGCCTCCGGCGGGGCCTCAAGCCTCCAGAACGATGTCGAAACGCTCGTGGTGGAGGTGCTCGTCGCTCTGGACGTGGATCGGCATCCCGATCCTCTCCTCGAGCTCCTCGACGAGCCGGCGCTCTTCCCCGACGAGCGACCGGTAGATCTCCGGGTGGACGCGGAGCATGAGCGAGTGCGCCTCGCCCTCCTCGACGCGCTTGGCGATCTCGCGCCGGATCTCGAGGGCGATCGTCGGCACGCTCTTCGTCCGGCCCGAGCCCGCGCAGTACGGGCAGGGCATCGTGAGGGCGCGCTCGAGGCTCTGCCTTTGGCGCTTCCTCGTGATCTCGACAAGGCCGAACTCGGACACGGGGAGCATCCGGTTCTTGGATCGGTCCTTCTTGAGCTCGGTCTCGAGGCACTGCACGAGCTCGTGCCGGTTCTTCTCCTCCTCCATGTCGATGAAGTCCACGACGAGGAGGCCGCCGAGGTCGCGGAGGCGGATCTGGCGGACGATCTCCTGGACGGCCTCGAGGTTCGTCTTCACGACGGTCTCCTCGAGCCGCCTTTTCCCGACGAACTTGCCCGTGTTCACGTCGATCGCGACGAGCGCCTCGGTCTGGTTGATCACGATGTAGCCGCCGGACTTGAGCCAGACCTTCGACTTCAGGGCGTTCTCGATCTCGCTCTCGACGCCGTACTCCTCGAAGAGCGGCGTCGACTTGCGGTAGAGCTTCACCTTCGAGACGAGCGAGGGCTGGACCTGGTCGAGGAACTCGACGATCCGCTGGTACTCCTCATCGTCGTCGACCCAGAGCGTCGCGAAGTCCGAGCCGAACACGTCGCGCGCGGCGCGGAGCGTGAGGTCGAGGTCGCGGTGCAGGAGAGAGGGCGCACCCGAGCGCTCGCCCTTCTTGCGGATCTGCTCCCAGAGCTTCGTGAGGTAGCGCCGGTCGGCGGCGAACTCCTCGGCGGCACGCCCCTCGCCGGCCGTGCGCACGATGTACCCGCCCGGCCCCTTCTTGAGCGCGGTCAGGATGTCCTTCAGCCGGTTGCGCTCGTCCTCGTTCTCGATGCGCCGCGACACCCCGACGTGGTCGATCGTCGGCATGTAGACGAGGGTGCGGCCCGGGAGCGTCACGTGCGTCGTGACGCGCACGCCCTTGTGCGCGATCTGGTCCTTCGTGACCTGGACGACGAGCTCCTGACCCTCGCGGAGGAGCTCGTCGATCGACGGGAGCACGGGCTTCGGGAGACTCTCGTCCGGCACGGAGGAGCCGGGCTCGGACGCCGGCGACGCGGCCGCGTCGTGCGGAAGCGCGGCCGCCACGGCGTTGATCGCCTCGGCAGCGCCGCCCGAGCCGAAGGCGTCGAAGTCGTCGACCTCCTCGCCGACGTCCGCGACGTAGAGGAACGCGTCCTTCTCGAGACCGACGTCCACGAACGCGGACTGCATCCCCGGCAGGACGCGCGTGACGCGCCCCTTGTAGATGTTCCCGACGGTCCCGCGCTGCTTGCGGCGCTCGATCTGGACCTCGGCGACACGCCCTTCCTCGAGGACGCTGATGCGCGTTTCGCGGTCGGACGCCGAGACGAGAAGCTCCTTCAGCACGCGGGGAGTGTACGCGGTCGATCGCGCTTCCCGCGCCGCGCCCGTAACATGACACGATGTCGGGGCGGACGCTCTCCGGATCCTCGAAGCTCGCGGCCGTCGGGCTCGGGCTCGTCGCGGGACTCTTCCTCTGCGAGCTCGCCCTTCGGGTCCTCCGCCCGGCCGTCCTCGAGCCCGGCCTCGAAGACGTGGAGCCGTTCGTCATGCCCGACGCCGCACTCGGCTGGAGGGGGCGGCCGAACCTCAGCTCCGAGGCGCGCTTCGACCCCGAATTCTGCCACGCGGTGCGGACGAACTCTCGCGGCCTGAGGGGCGGCGAGACGAACCTTGCCCGCGGCCCGCGGAAGCGGATCCTCTGCCTCGGGGACTCCTTCACGTGGGGCTCGGGGTCGAGGGTGCGGACGCCTTCCCGTCGCTTCTCGAGCGCGGCCTTCCGGACACCGAGGTCATCAACGCGGGCGTGATCGGCTGGGGAACGGCGCAGGAGTGGCTCTGGCTGCAGTCGGAGGGACTCGCCTACGCGCCGGACACGCTCGTCCTCGGGTTCTACGTGAACGACTTCTGGGACAACGCCGGGAGCCGCCAGCGGACGCGCCGGCCGCTCTTCGCGATCCGAGGCGGCGAGCTCGTCCTCGAGAGGCCGCCGTCGGCCGCGCTCGCGAAGGTGGAGGATCCGGGTTTCGCGGGAGCGCCCGAAAGGACCCGGGCCGGGTCGGTCCTCAGATTCCTCCGTCTCCACAGCCGCGTCGCGCGCGTGGCGCTCCTGGGCGCCGAGTGGCTGCGCGTCGTCTTCTTCACGTCGGCGGACCGAACCTCCCTGGAGCGGGCGGATCTCCGGGAGAAGCCCGGACCCGAAGTGCCCCCGGCGAAGGAAGTCACGGTCGCCTTGCTCGGGCGGATCCGGGACGCCTGTGCCGCGCGGGGGATCCGGCTCGTCGTCCTGGTCATTCCGGCGCACGAAGACGTCCGGCCGGAGCTTCAGAGCACGGCCCGCGCTCGCGAGGGGCACGAGGCGTACGACGCGGCGGTGCGGTCGTGCGCGACGCTCGGCATCGACGCCGTGGGCCTCCGCCCGAGGCTCGCGGAGATGGAGCGTTCGGGAGTGGGGGGATTTCACGCGACCGACATCCACCTGAACCCGGCGGGGCACCGCGCGGCGGCGGACCTCCTTCTCGCACGCCTCGCTGCGCCCCGAGCCTCACCCGTCAGACGTTGACGTACCGCCGGTACGCGACCGAGAGGATGAGGCCGACCATGCACCACGTCGCGATGAGCGACGAGCCGCCGTACGAGAGGAAGGGGAGCGTGATCCCGGTCGTCGGGAGGACGCCGACGTTCATCGCGACATTCACGAAGAACTGCGCCGCGATGTTCACGATCAGGAGGAGGACGAGCATCGACCCGCCGCGGTCCCGCGCGTCCCGCGCGATCGCGAGGGCGCGCGCGATCAGGAACCCGTACGCGCCGAGGAGGACCGCGACGCCCGCGAACCCCCACTCCTCGGCCAGCGCCGCGAAGATGAAGTCCGTGTGGCGGACGGGAAGGAATCCGAGCCGGCTCTGCGTCCCCTGCTTCCAGCCCTTGCCGAGGATGCCGCCCGAGCCGATCGCGATCCGGGCCTGGCGCACCTGGTAGCCGGCTCCGCGCGCGGCGAGGTTCGGGTCGAGGAACGTCCGGATGCGGTCCTTCTGGTAGTCCTTCAGGAGAAACCACGAGCCGCCGACCGCGAGCGTCCCCGCCACGAGCAGCATCGCCCACCAGCGGCCCTTGAGGCCCCCGAAGAAGAGCGCCGCGACGACGAATGGCATGTACGTGAGGGCGACGCCAAGGTCGGGCTGCGCGAGGACGAGGAGGACGGGGAAGCCGACGGCGGCGACGATGGCCACGAGCGTGCGCGTCTTGAGGATCGGCCGGTCGTCGTTCTCGAGGATCCACGCGAGGAGGAGGGCGATCGAGATCCGTGCGAACTCGGAGGGTTGGAGCTGGAATCCGCCGCCGATCTTGATCCACGACTTCGCGCCCGCAATCCGCTTCCCGAGGACCGGCAGGTAGAGGAGGACGAGGAGCGTGAGGCCGTAGAGGCCGGGGGAGTACTGGAGGAGGATCCGGTAGTCCACGGCGAGGAACACGCCTGCCGCGATGAGCCCGAGCACGGCGAACAGGATCTGCTTGCCGGCGAGGTCAGCCCGGGGCGAGCCCGCCGTCGTGGAGACGACCATCACGATCCCGATCACGGTCAGGAGGATCGCGAGAAAGAGGAAGCGCAGGTCGATGCGCCGGGGCAGGACCTCGGCGAGCCGCGACACTCAGTCCGCCGTCCGCGGGCGCGGCGCGACCGCCTGTGCGACGACCGGCGGCGGCCCCGCGCGCCGCTTCGTGACCCAGTAGTTCGCCATCCTGGCGGCAAGGGGCGCGGCCGCGCTCGCGCCGTGCTCGCCGTGCTCGGCGAAGACGACGACGACGATCTGGGGGTCGTCCTTCGGCGCGAAGCCGATGAACCAGCCGTGGTCGCGCAGCTGCTCGGGGAGGAGGTGGCCTTTCCTGGCCTCCTTCTGGCCGACGACCTGGACGGACCCGGTCTTGCCGCAGAGGTCGAGACCCGCGACGTGCGAGCCGTACGCGGTCCCTCCGGGCTGGTTCACGACCCGCCAGAGGCCGTCGAGGATGACGTCGCGCGGGAGGCCCGTCCACGGCACGGCCTCCTTGACGGCGGGTCGGTAGACGAAACGCTCGGTCGTCCGAACGTTCTCTCCGATGTGAAAGAGGTGCGGCGTCGGGAGCGCCCCGTCGGCGTTCGCGATCCCGCACAGAGCGCGCGCGAGCTGGAGGGCCGACACGAGGACCGGTCCCTGCCCGATTGCGACGGAGATCGTCTCGCCCGCGTACCAGGGGTGCTTGCGGACGGACGCGCTCCATTCCGATGACGGGACGATTCCGCCCTTCTCGTGCGCGAGGTCGATCCCGCTCGGGCGCCCGAAACCGAAGAGCTTCCCGGTCTCGGCGATCGCGTCGATTCCGAGACGCTTGCCCATCGTGTAGAAGTACGAGTCGCAGGAGACCTGGAGCGCCGTCGCGAGATCCACGCTCCCGTGCTTCCCGTGACAGCGGAACGGCCGCCCGTAGAACGTGAGCCCGCCGGGACAGAAAACGCGCTCCTTCGGGTCGATCCCGTGCTTGAGGATCGCGTACGCCATGAACGGCTTCCACGTCGAGCCCGGCGAGTAGACGTTCTGCAGGACGCGGTTGTTGAGCGGATGGCTCGGGTCCGTGACGATCGCTTCCCACTCGGCCCGCGACACGCGCCGGGTGAAGAGGTTCGGGTCGTACGCGGGCGCCGAGACGAGCGCGAGAACTTCCCCCGTCTTCGGGTCGAGCGCGACCGCCGAGCCGACCTTCCCCGCGAAGTGATCCTCCGCGAGGCGCTGGAGGCCCGTGTCGATCGTGAGCTGGAGCGTGTTGCCGGGCAGTGGGTCGACATGGCCGGACTCGCCGACCTCGCGGCCGAAGGAGTCGATCACGTACGACCGCGACCCCGAGACGCCCGCGAGGAGATCCTGGTAGGAGGCCTCGACGCCCTGCTGGCCGATCGCCTCGCCGGGACGCGGGAGCGACTCGTCGCCCGGATGCGCCTTCGCCCTCGCCGCAACCTGCTCGGCCGTGGCCTCGCCGAGCTGGCCGAGGAGGTGCGCCGCGACGGTCCCCTGCGTGTACACGCGGCGCTCGGTCTTCTGGACGACGAGCTCCGGGTGCTCGAGCGCGCGCGCCTGCACGGTGCCGACCTCGGCGACCGTGAGGTTCTCCTGCAGGACGACGGGGACGAAGTCGTAGTACGAGCGGTCGCGCTCGACGCGCCGCTTGATCTCCTCGAACGGCCGGTTGAAGAGCTCCGCGACGAACCGGAGCGAGGCGTCGAGGTCCTTCGTCTCGCGGCGGTAGAGGAGGAGCGTGAACGAGGGCTCGTTCTCGGCGAGGACCATGCCGTTGCGGTCGAGAATGAATCCGCGCGGGGCCGTCACGGGCACCTTGCGCATCCGGTTGTTCTCCGCCTGCCGCTCGTAGTCCTCGCCGCGCAGCACCTGGTGGACCCAGTAGACCCCGGCGAGGAGGCCGAGCAGCCCCCAGAGGATCCGCATCGCGAGGTCGATGCGCGTCAGGAGGGGGCGGCGGTCTTCGCGTGCGCTCGCGGGCATCTAGGTGAGCCTCATCCGCCGGCGGGCCTCGCGGCGCTGGCGCCAGGGGACGCGGGAGGCGGCGTGGAGGGCGCCGCCGACGAGGCCCGTCGTGGCGGCTCGGCCGAGGAGGAGCCACGGCGCGGGCGCGAGGACGTCGCCGCGAAGGACCCAGAGGAGGAACGTGAGCGCGGCGGCCTCGACGAGGACGGCGCCGGCGAGGAGGCCGCCAACCGCGAGCGGCTTCTCGACGATCGTGCGGGACCCGATCGTCGCGAGGAGGTACCCGACGAGGATCTTCGTGAAGGCGTGCAGGCCGATGAGCCCCTGCGGCCCGGCGAGCGCGTCCTCGAGGAGACCCGCGGGCAGTCCGCCGAGCGTGGCCGCGACGACCGCGCCCCCGCGGGCCATGTCCGCGACGACGAGGAGGAAGAAGTCGGGAGGGGCCGGCACGCGGAGCGCGCCGAGCGCGAGCGTCGCGAGAACGGCGAGCGCGAGGCCGATCGCGACGCGGAGCGCCTTCACCGGCGGTCTCCGGCCGCGGGGCCGCCCTGCACGTCCGAGCGCCGGACCGGCGGGAGCACGAAGACCAGCGTCTCGCTTCGCGGATCGGCTGCGGGTTCGAGCTGGATCTCCCAGAAGAGAGTGCTCTTGCGCGCAAGGGCCGAGACGCGCCCGACCGCGAGCCCGTTCGGATAGACACCGTCCGTTCCGGACGAGACGACGAGATCGTTCTTCTCGACGGGCTCGATCGTCGGAACGTATTCGACCGCGATCCCGCCCTTGCCGTCTCCCTTGGCGACACCGGCTCGCGCGCCGCGCGGGAGGAGGACGCCCACCGCGGCGGTCTTGTCCGACAGGAGCTGGAGGCGCGCCGTATGCGGGCCGGACGCGATCACGCGCCCGACGAGGCCTCCCGGTGCGATGACGACGCCGTCCACGCGCACGCCGTCGGACGCGCCGCGGTCGAGGAGGCCCGTGCGGAACGGCCCCGACGACTCGATCGTGATGAGGCGCGCGGGCACCGTTCCGGCGGGCGGCGCCGGCTGCGCGGCGAGGAGCTCGAGGAGACGTGTCTTGTCGCGCTCGGCGTCGCGAAGCCTCAGGAGCTCGCCCTGGAGGCGCTCGATCTCGCCCGTGAGCGAGCGGTTTGCCGCGAGAAGACGCCGCCGCGAGGACGCCCACGATCCCGCGTCGGCCGCCGCGGTGCGGAGCGACGTGACGGCCTCGACGAACGGCGACGCGGCGGCCAGGAGCCACGTCTCGCCCGCGGTCCGCCCGCCGGGCCGCCGCACCTGGAGCGAGAGCACGACGAGGCAGAGCGAGAGCAGCCCCGCCAGCAGGATCTCGGGTCGGCGGGCGGCGAGGGACGGCGAAGCCACGCGCGCCTAGTCGAGGCTGATCTTGCGCAGCAGGTCCACGTCCGCGAGCATCGCGCCCGTCCCGAGGGCTACGGAGGAGAGGGGCTCCTCGGCCGTCGCGATCGGGAGGCCGGTCTCCTCGCGCAGGCGGCGGTCGAGGTTCTTGAGCATCGAGCCGCCTCCCGTGAGGACGATGCCCTTGTCCATGATGTCGGCCGAGAGCTCGGGCGGCGTCTTCTCGAGGGCGACGCGGACCGCGTCGAGGATGATCCCGACCGTCTCCGCGAGGGCCTCGCGGACCTCCGCGTCCGTGAGCGTGAGCGTCTTCGGGACGCCCTCGACGAGGTCGCGCCCCTTGATCTCCATCGAGATGGGCTCGTCGAGAGGGTAGGCCGACCCGATCTCGATCTTGATGGCTTCGGCGGTGCGCTCGCCGATCAGGAGGTTGTACTTGCGCTTGATGTACTGGATGATCGCCTCGTCCATCTCGTTCGACGCGACGCGCACCGATTTCGAGTAGACGATGCCCGCGAGCGAGATGACGGCGACGTCCGTGGTGCCGCCCCCGATGTCCACGATCATGTTGCCCGTGGGCTCCGTGATCGGGAGGCCGGCGCCGATCGCGGCCGCCATCGCCTGCTCGACGATGAAGACCTCGCTCGCGCCCGCCTGCAGGGCGGAGTCCTTCACGGCGCGCTTCTCGACCTGCGTGATGTCGGACGGAACCGAGATCACGATCTTCGGTCGCACGAAGAGGGAGCGGCCGTGCGCCTTCTTGATGAAGTAGTCGAGCATCCGTTCGGTGACCTCGAAGTCGGCGATGACGCCGTCCTTCATGGGCCGGATCGCGACGATGTTGCCGGGCGTGCGGCCGAGCATTTCCTTGGCGGCGCTGCCGACGGCCTCCACCTTGTTCGTGATCCTGTTCACGGCCACGATGGACGGTTCGCGCACGACGATGCCGCGGCCCTCGGCGAACACGAGGGTGTTCGCCGTGCCGAGGTCGATCGCGAGGTCGGACGAGAAGATCGAGAAGAAAGAGCGCAGGGCCAAGGGAGGGTTCCTTTCGGGGACCGGCGGCGGGCCGCCGGGGTCAGTTGCTGATGAGCACCGTTTCTCGTTTGACCGTCTCGCCGCCCGCGGTACGGGACTTGATCACGATCGTCTGCATGCCGTCGCCGCCCATCGTGATGATTTTCCGGAAGCTGCCGTCGGCGTTTACGTCGGTCATTTCGCCGTTCACGGTGACAAGTGCTCCGGGGACCGTCCGTCCCACGAGGACGACGGAGGATCCGACGACGTTCGGGCGCTGCGTGATCACGAGGTCGGGCGGGAGAGCGTCTCCCTGGACGCTGGCCTGGTCGCCGCCGACCGCCTTGAACCGGCGCTCGGCCGTCCACTCCGAATAGAGCGTCGGGGAGCCCTTCTTCACGGTGCGCACGTGCCAGAAGTAGAGGCCGGGATCGTGGACCTGGATGAGCGTGTCGGACTGGGGGCGCTCGGACGGGAAGCCGGGGAGGACGGAGTCCTTCACGAAGAGCCGGCTCGCCGCGATCTCCACCTGGTAGCTGCTCGCCTCCTTGATCGGGGACCACCGCAGGCGCAGGGGCTCGGTCTTGCGGAGGTCGACGAGGAGGTTGTCGTCGGGCGCGAGGAGGCTGGGCGGCTCGGGGAGCGCGGTCTTGGCGCCGATCGGGCCGCCGCGCGCGGCGACGGCGCGCTCGCGGACGCCGAGCGTCACGCTCTGGCCCGCCGCGTTCGAGAGGACCGTGCGCCCGCGATAGGACGAGACGGACGTTGCGCCCGCGTCCTGCTGCATCCCGACGGACGAGTTCGAGTCGATGCTCGCGGTCGCGACGTCCGTCGACACCTTCGAGCTGCTCTTGTCGCCGGTCGAGACGTCCGCCGTGCCGACGACGAGCTTCGGGTTGGAGCCGCTGGCGCCGGCGTGCACTTCGAAGAGCGTCTCGGGGCGGATCCGGTACATCGTCCCGTCGTTCCAGAGGACCTCGGCCGTCCCGTTCGGGCCCGTCTTGATGAAGTCGCCTTCGTGGAGCGGCATGCTCTGCCGGAGCGTTTCCCACGTCGTGCGGCTCGCGCGCTGGATCTGCACGGTGCCCGCGACGTCCGCGACGTGCGCCTCGCTCTTGATGACGGCGCCCGCCATGATCTTCAGCGCGGTGGACTTCACGTCGAGCGCCGTGCGGGTTGCGCGCTCGTTCTGCCCGATCGCGAGGTCCTTGCGGGCGTCGAGGAGCTTCTCGTCGGCCGCCGCGATCTCGCGCTTGAGGAGCGGCGCGTCCTGCTGTTTCTTCGCCCGCCCGAGCGCCTCGGCGGCGTCCGCGATCTCCTGCGCGGCGCGGTGGGCGGAGTCGTCCTTCTTCACGAAGAAGAAAACGCCGCCCGCGACGAGCCCCGCGATCACGAGGAAGCCAACGACGATCCGGACGAGCGTCTGCGTCGAGACGTAGTACCACTCGAGCTGTCCCTCGAGGTCCCGACCCTTGTTCTTGTCCATCATGGCGCCCTCGGTGTCCGGAAACCCTTCTAGAAACGGATCTTATAGCACGCAGAGGGCCGAGGTCCCCAGTCCGGCCGGAGGGGAAACGCGAACTTTACCGCCGCCGGTCGGTAAGGTATCGTCGCCCGTTCTTTCGGGTGACGGCACCCGCATTGCGGGCCGCGCCCGGTTCCGGAGAAGAAATGCTCAAACAGCTGCGCGAGAACTTCAAGCACCTCAAGTGGATCCTCTGGGGCGTCATCGCCGTCTTCGTGCTCTTCGTCTTCGTCGACTGGGGCATGGGCAACTCGACGGCCGGCGGGACCGACACGACGCTCGCCGCGAAGGCGGGCGGAATCCGGGTCACCACGGCCGAGTTCCAGAAGGAATACGCCTTCGCCGAGGAGCGCTACCGTCAGGCTTACGGCAAGAACTTCAGCCCCGAGCTCGCCAAGGCGATGAACCTGCCCGAGCAGGTCCTGAACGGGATGATCGACCGGCGCCTTCTCCGCGGAGAGGCCGACCGGCTCGGCATCAAAGTGACGGACGAGGAGCTCACGCAGCACCTCCTCGGCATCAAGGACCCGCAGTCGGGCCGGCCCCTCTTCGTGAAGGACGGCGCCTTCGTCGGCGACGCGGCGTACAAGCGGATCCTCGCCGCGAACCGCCTCTCGCCGGAGAGCTTCGAGGCCGACACGCGCGACGGCCTCATCCTCGAGAAGCTGAACCGCTTCTACACGCAGTCGATGGTCATCGGCGACGACGACGTGAAGGCCGACTTCGAGAACCGCAACGTCAAGGCGAAGATCGCTTTCGCGCTCGCGCCGCCCGCGACGGCGGCCGCGCCCGCGGTCACGGACGCGGAAGCCGAAGCGGTGTTCAAGACCAACCCGACCCCCTACATGCAGCCCGAGAAGCGCAAGGCGAAGTACCTCCTCGTCGAGACGGCCAAGATCCGTCCCTCGATCCAGGTGTCGGACGCCGACGTGCAGGCCGACTACGCCGCGAACACCGAGGCGTACCGGAAGGGCGAAGAGGTGCGCGCGCGCCACATCCTCTACAAGGTCGACGGCGCGAACGACGCGGCCCAGAAGGCGAAGGCCGAGGCCGCGGTGCGGAAGATCAAGGGGGGCGCGGACTTCGCCGCCCTCGCGAAGGCCGAGTCCGACGATTCGGGCTCAAAGGCGAACGGAGGCGAGCTTCCTGCGTTCCAGAGGGGCCGGATGGTCAAGGAGTTCGAGGAGGCCGCGTTCGGCGCCAAGGGGAAGGAGATCGTCGGACCCGTGCGGTCGAGCTTCGGCTACCACGTGATCCAGGTCCTCGAGAGGACGGGCGAGCGCGTCCAGCCGTTCTTCGAGGTCGCGCCGGGAATCCGCCAGCGTCTGCAGGAGGACCGCGCGCGCGAGGAGGCCAAGCGGCTCGCGGCGTCGCTCTCCGAGAAGGTCGCCAAGCTCGGCAAGCCGTCGGACGACGACCTCCGGAAGCTCGCCTCGGCCGGCGTCACGTTCAACGAGACGGATTTTCTCGGACGGACCGACGCCCCCGCCGGGATCGGCTTCAACCCGCAGTTCACGGAGAAGCTCTTCGGGCTCAAGGAAGGCGAAACCGCGGCCGCCGCCGTCGCGACGGCGCGCGGAGAGGCGATCGTGAAGTGCGTCGAGATCCGCAAGCCCGGCCTCCCTCCGTTCGCGGAGGTCAAGGCCCGGGTCGTGGCGGACGTCCAGAAGAAGAAGCAGGACGAGGCGACGCTCGCCAGCGTCAAGCAGGCGCTCGAGGCCGCCGGATCGCTCGAGGCGTTCGCGAAGAAGCTGAACCTCAAGGTCGAGACGCCGGACGCGTTCGCGAAGGCCGGGCCGATCCCGGGCCTGGGCGCGCCGAAGGCCGTCCTCGAGGCCGTGTTCGCGTCGAAGGCGGGCGAGACGAAGGGCCCGATTGCGGTCGACGTGCGCGGCGCCGTCGTCTTCCGCGTCGAGAGCGTCACGCCGTTCGACGCGGCGGCGTTCGAGAAGGAAAAGGCCGCGCTGAAAGAGCAGCTCCGGGGCCAGAAGGCCTCGAAGGTGCTCCAGGCGCTCATCCAGCGGCAGCGGTCCGACCTCAAGGTGGAGTTCAACAAGGACCTCCTCTCGCGGATGGCGGGCGCGCGCACGTAAATCGCGAGCACGTAAACTAGCGGCGTGATCGCGCGCCTGACGGGGACGATCCTCGACCTGAAGACGGACAGGATCGTCCTCGACGTGCACGGCGTCGGGTACGAGCTCTCGATCCCGCTCGGGACGTTTTCGGCGCTGCCGCCGGCTGGCGAGAAGGCCGTCCTCCACGTTCACACGCATGTCCGCGAGGACGCGCTCCAGCTCTTCGGGTTCGCGACGCCGCAGGAGAAGTACGTCTTCGAGCGGCTCATCTCCGTCTCGGGGATCGGGCCGAAGGTCGCGCTCACGGTCCTGTCGGGCCTTCCGCTGCCCGAGCTCGTCGGCGCGATCGCCTC
This sequence comes from Thermoanaerobaculia bacterium, assembly GCA_038319835.1. Classification (GTDB taxonomy): domain Bacteria; phylum Acidobacteriota; class Thermoanaerobaculia; order UBA5066; family UBA5066; genus Fen-183. Next base: position 47,873 of record JBBQDQ010000006.1, read on the forward strand.
GCAGAACGTGCGGCTCCTCTCGACGATCCCGGGCGTCGGCAAGAAGCTCGCCGAACGCCTGGGCCTCGAGCTGAAGGAGAAGCTCGCCGGGTTAGGCCTCGGAGGCGCGCCGGGCGCCACGGGCGGGAAGACGTCGGTCGTGGACGACGCGATCGGCGCCCTCCAGAACCTCGGCTACAAGGCCCTCCAGGCCGAGCAGGCCGTCGAGAACGCCGTCCGCGCCGTCGGGACGGGCGACCTGAACAAGATCCTCTCGGCCGCGCTGAAGTCTTTGGCCCGATAATCGAGGAGATGGACGAACGGATCCTCTCGGGCGTCCTCCAGACGGAGGAGGCCGATCCCGAGATCACGCTCCGGCCGCGGGCGCTGCCGGACTTCATCGGGCAGCCGAAGCTCAAGGAGATGCTCGGCGTCTTCCTGCAGGCGGCGCGCCTCCGGCAGGAGCCGCTCGACCACGTCCTCCTCTCGGGGCCGCCGGGTCTCGGCAAGACGACGCTCGCGCACATCATCGCCCGCGAGATGGGGGCGCAGATCCGCGTCACGTCCGGCCCAGTCCTCGAGAAGGCGGGCGACCTCGCGGCGCTCCTGACGAACCTCGCGCCGGGCGACGTCCTCTTCATCGACGAGATCCACCGGATGCCGCC
>JBBQDQ010000007.1:0-47856 GCA_038319835.1 Thermoanaerobaculia bacterium
CCTGCCGGCCAACCGCGCTGATCGGCGCCGCCGCGATCGGCGCCACCCTTCTTGCGACGGAGCGCCGGACCGCGGCCCGCTATGCAGCCGGCCTCGGCGCGGTCCTCGCGATCGTCTGCGCCGCGCAGCTCGCGCTCTACGGCCACCCGCTCGGCGCTTACGGCGCGATGAACACGGGCGCCCGCGCCTTCAACGCCGATTTCGCGGCCGGCGTCGCCGGGGTCCTCGCGAGTCCGAGCCGGGGCCTCCTCGTCTTCTGCCCATGGGTCGTGCTCCTGCCGTTCGGCCTCACGCGTCTCCGCGCTCGTGGCGACGGGCTCTTCGCCTGGACGCTCGCCTCGCTCGCAGCGGCGGCCGCGACGGTCCTCCTCGCCGCCACGCACGTGAAGTGGTGGGGCGGCTGGAGCCTCGGCCCGCGCCTCGTCACGGAAGCCGCGCCGTTCCTCGCCGTCGCGGCCGTGCCCGTCTTCGTCGCCGCCCGCCGTCCGCTCCGCGCCGCGTTTCTCCTCCTCGCCGCGTTCGCCGCGGTGACGCAGCTCTTTCTCGCGTACGTGCCCAATGCGTGGGACTGGGACCCGCTCGTTCTCGACCGGGTCGGGCCGCGGGCCCTCTGGCGCTGGGGGGACGGCCAGCTCGCGGCCGCGTGGGGAGCGACGCTGCGGGTGGGCGACGCGATTCCGGCTTCGAGTCCGGGCGCCGAGGAGCTGTCGTGCTCGATCGACGAGCCCGCCGAGGGCCGGACCGTGGCGGGCCGCCTCGTCGTCGGCGGCTGGGCGCGAATTCCCGGCGCGGACCTCTCCGCGACGGTCTACATCGACGGCGTGGCGCGGACGCCCGCCTTCTCCCGGCGCCGCGAGCGTCACGACGTCTGCGGGGTCATCCCGGCGCTCGGCGACTGCTCGAAGGCCGGCTACGAGGTCGCGTTCGACTTCCAGCCCGGCGACGCGGGGCTCCACGATCTCCTCGCGGTCTTCCGTACACCCGACGGCCGCGTGCGGCGGTATCCCGCTCAGGCGTTCGTCTGGAAGCGGGACTGAGGCCCGGGCTCGAGCGCGAGCGCGAGAAGCACGAAGAGCGGCAGCCCCATCTGGATGAGGAGCCGGTCCCAGGTCGTCTCCGCGAGCATCTTCGGCGGCCAGACGGAAAGCGCGTAGGCCGAGGCGTAGAGCGCGAGCGCACCTGCGAGGGCAAGCGCGAACGGCAGCGCGGCCCGCGCCCTGCGGCCGAGGCGCCGCGCGCCGAGGAGAAGGCCGAGCGGAACGGCGATCCAGGTGAGCCCCCACTCCTTGCGATCCGCCATCGCGCGGACGCACGCGCGCGACGCTTCCGGGAGCCTCGCCGCGGCGCCCTTCGCGAGGGCGGCGACGGAGAACGCCGCGACCTGACCCTCGTCGTACCGCGGCGGAATTCCGGAGCGCCACGAGACGAGGAGCAACGCCGCGGCAGCCGCCACGCCTGCCGCGGCGAGGAGCGGCGCGCGCCGCGCGCGTAGGCCGCCGTTCGCAAGCGCGAAGACAGCCGCCGCCGCGAGCGCCACGCCCGCGAGCGGCAGGCCCTCGGTCTTCGTGAGGACGGCTGCTCCGAGAAGGACGCCCGCGGCGAGACCCTCCGCGACTCCCGCGCCCTCGAGGGTCAGGAGCAGAAGGCCGCCTCCCCAGAAGCCCGCGAGCGGCAGGTCGCTGTACGTCCCGGCGGCGCCCCCGTGAGCCGAGAACGCGAGCGTCGGCGCGCAGGCCGCCGCGAGCGTCGCGACGGACGCGGCGAGGCGGCCTGCCCGCGCGGCCGCGGCGTCGAAGAGGACGAGGAGGAACGCGGGCCAGAAAAGCGCGTAGAGCGGCCGGACGAAACGGTCGTCGTCCCACGGCGCGTCGGCGATCTCCTGCGCGACGACCTGCACGACCGGCATGAGGACCGGGTAGCGCGGGTGGATGACCCACGCCGTCGGGTCGCGGAGCGCCGGTGCGTCCACGCTGCGAGCCCCGCGGATGAAGCGCGCCTGGGCCACCCACGTCATCTTCCCGTCCCAGTCGTTGACGGGAATTGCGAGGCCGTGCGCGACGAGGCTCGACGTCACGAGCGCGCCGAGGAGGAGAAGAAGGGCGATGAGGATTCCTTCCAAGGGTGTGGAGCGCTCCGGTGCGCGCCGCTCCGCAGCGACCGAGAGCAGGCGCCGGACCAGCGCCGCGGCCACGGGCAGGAGGACGAGTGGCAGTAGGGTGCCACGGCGGAGCGGGAAGTGCAGGACGTGTGACGCCGCGTACGCGGACCCGCCCACCCAGGCGCAGCCGAGGAGCCACGCCCAGCCGAGCCGCAGCAGCCGCGACCGCATGCGGAGGACCGGGACGAGGTCGACGAGCGCGAGGCCCGAGATCGCGACGAGGAGGGCCGCGAGCAGGCTCGAGGCGACCGGAGCGCCGATCGTCATGGTGTCACCGTGAATGTCCACGGCCCGACGCGGCGGTGGCGCCCGCCTTCGGCGATCAGCGCCGCAGCCACGCAGTGCGAGCCTGGCGCGAGATCGCCCGGCGCGTACGACACGCGCCAGCCGGCGCGGCTGCACTCGCCCATCCCCGGCACGGCCGCACAGACGTCGGGCCGCGGGAAGCGCTCGACTCGTGCCGCATCCAGCTCGCGGCCGTCCAGCCACACGCGGATCGCGGTGCACGGAGGCCCGCCCTTCTCCTGACACCAGCCGCTCACGGCGGACGTGCCCTTCACCGCAGCGCCCTCGGCGGGCTCGTCCATCCAGCCGGGGATGTCGGCTTCGGGGCCGTCGAGCCCGGACCAGAGTGTCGTGAGGAGCCCGCGTGCCCCCGCGAGACGGACGCTCCCGTCCGTAGCGACGACGGCCGCGATCTCGGGAATCGGCGCGCTCCTGCGATCCGGGACCCAGTCTCCACAGAGCTGGGGAAGCAGCAGTACGGGCGTCCGCGGCGCGAGGTCGCACCGGAGCCAGTTCGAGGCCGGATCGCCTGCGCCTCCGTTCGCGATCGCGTATGCGCCCCCCACGGGGATTCGCGCGCGCAGGGTCTCGACGACCTCCACGTACGTATCGCCGCGCACCTCGCGCCGTGCGGCGTCGGCGCTCCGCGCGATTCCCGTCGGGCTCTCCTTCCACCGATCGAGCGCGGTCCTTACCTGGGCGGGAGCTCCCGCGAGGGCGAGAGCCGCGACGACGGCTGCGGGGAGTGCGGCCGCGAGGCGGGCCCGCTCGCGGCGGGGTGCGGAACTCGTGTCCATGAGGGCGGCCCGAGCATACCGATTCGGCGGCGCGCCGATATCATGCGGGGACCGTGAAAATTCGCCGTGCCCCGGGATGGCGAGCCGCGTGGACGGCGGCGGGCCTCGTCGCCCTCGCCGTCTATCTCGTGTTCACGGTTCCGTCCTCACTCTTCGCGATGTGGGGGCGGCTGCGCGAGGTTCCGGTAGCCTCCCACGACGACGCGCACGCCGCGCTCATGAGGTTCCGGGGGCCCGGGTACGCCGCCGCGATCGACCGGATCAAGGGCGCGCTGCCGGAGGACTCCGCCTACCTTCTCCTCGACAGCGGAGACCACACGATCGTCCGGTTCGACCTCGCGCCGCGGCGCGCCGTCTTCGGCGGCGGACTGAAGGAGGCCGCCGCGAACGCAGACCGGTCGCTCCCGAAGTGGACGGTGATTCCCGGCCCCGACCCGCCGGGCCCGCGCCTCGTGGAGACGAGCCGACTCCGGGAAGAGGTGCGGCCCTGAGCGGGGCTCCCTTCGCCGCCTCGCTCGGCGGCGTGCTGCTGTTCCTCGCTGCGGGCCTCGGCCTCGTCGAGCTGCTGCCCGCCCTGCGCGCGCGGCCGCTTGCCGCTCGACTCGGCTGGGCGTACCTGCTTGGCGTCGCGGCGGTTCCGGGCGCCGTCTACCTTTTTGGGATCGCCTTCGACATGCGGCTCCGCCGGGGCGTCGTGCTCGCGCCGGCCGTGCTCTTCGTCCTCGCCGCGATCGTCGTGCGCGCGCGGCGCCGAGGTCCCCACCCCGGCGACGCGTTCCGCCCACCGAGGTTCGGCCACCTCGCCGCGCGCTGGGCCTTCGGCGTCGCGGCCTTCGTCGCAGCCGGCCTCCTCGCGGACGCGGCGACGCACCGCGAGATCGGCTGGGACGCGGAGATGACGTGGTGTGCTGCGGCCCGCTGGGTCCGCGCGGACCGGAGCGTGACTCCCCGCGCGCTCACCGACGTCCGCTCGTTCGCAGACCACCCGCAGTACCCGCTCCTCCTGCCGATCGCGCAGGTCGTCGTCCAGGAGACGTTCGATGCCGGCGACGACCCGCGCGCGATCAAGCCCCTCTACGCCGCGTTCTTCCCCGCGCTGCTTCTCGTCTTCTACGACCTCGCGCGCCGGCACGCCGGCGCGGCGGCCGCAGCGCTCACGGCGCTCGCCTTCGCCGTCACGCCTTACCTCGCGTTCGAGCGTTCCGGCGGCGCCGCGGGAGCGTATTCCGACGTCCCGCTCGGCGCGTTCTGGGGAGCCGGGCTCCTCCTTCTCCTCGGGCGCCCGAAGGCGTCCGAGGGTGCGGCCGCGGGGATCCTGCTCGCGGCGGCCGTTCTCACGAAGAACGAGGGACTTCCCTTCGCGGCCGTCGCGCTCGGCGCCGCCGGCCTCGCGGCGGCCCTGGGACGCCCGGCTCACCGCAGGCGGCGTCTCGGCGGCCTCGCGCTCGCGGCGGCCGCCGTCGCGCTGGCGGCGGTCGCTCTTCACGCGTGGAAGGCCCGGATCCCCGAGCGGCACGACGAGGACTACGCAGGCCAGCTCCGCACCGTGTCGCTCGCAAAAGAGGCTGCGGCGCGGCTCCCGCTCCTGCCGCGCGCCGTCGTCCGGGAAACGTTCTCGTGGAACGACTGGTGCGGGTTCTGGCTCGTGTCCGGGATCGTGCTTCTCGCAGGCGCGACCGGTCTCCGGCGCCGCGTCGTGCCGCCGCTCCTCGCGGCGCTCGGCGGCTGCCTCGCGCTTTACGTGGTCGCGCTTCTTCTCTCGCCCTGGGGAGGCGTCGAGCAGGTTCACCCGACGTGGAGCCGCCTCCTGCTCCAGCTCCTCGTCCCGCTCGGCGTCCTCCTCGCGCTCGCGCTGCGCCAGGCCCTACGGGCCCGGAGGAGCGCTCTCGCGTTCCTGAATGGGGCCGATATCATCCCCGGGATGCCCGCCGAGAACGCCGCGCCGCGCCGCGCCTTCGGGCGCGAGGCGCTCGTGTTCCTCGCGTTCACGGCACTCACGGTCGTCATGACGTGGCCGTGGGCAACGCATCTGCGCGACTATTGCTCCGACACGGGCGACCCGTACCTCAACTCGTGGATCCTGTGGTGGGACTTTCACCAGACGTTCCACGCCCCGTTCCACCTCTTCGACGGGAACATCTACTTCCCGTACAAGCTCTCCCTCGCGTTCAGCGAGCACAACTACGGCCTCGCCCTGCCGCTCTTCCCGCTCTTCGCGCTGGGCCTCCGGCCGCTCACGGCGCAGGGGATCCTCACGCTCCTCGGCTTCGCGTTCTCGGGCTACGGGGCGTTCCGGCTGGGCCGAACTCTCACGGGCTCCACGGGCGCCGCGTGGGTCGCGGGGATCGCGTTCGCGTTCGTCCCGTACCGCTTCGAGCAGCTCCCCCACGTCAACTACCTCTTCGCGGGCTGGATCCCGATCCTCGTCGAGTCGCTCGTCCTGTTCCTGCGCGAGCGGTCCCCGCGGCGCGCGGCGTGGCTCGGGGCCGCGTTCTTCCTGAACGGTCTCGCCGTGGTCCACTGGCTCGTCCTCACGCTCGTCCCGCTGGCGGCGATCGCCCTCGTCCTCGCCTTCCGCACGGGCATCGAGAGGGACCGCACCGGCTGGAACCGCGCGGCGGTCGCCCTCGGCGTCGCGACACTCGCGCTCCTCCCGTTCCTGCTCCCATACCAGCGGGCGGCGAAGCTCTACGGGTTCACCCGCGGCATCGAAGAGACGCGGCAGTTCTCGGCCCTGCCGCAAGACTGGCTGAACGCAGACCCGCACAACCGCCTCTGGCGCGGCTTCTCCGAGTTCCCGACTCCGGGCGAGCGCGCCCTCTTCCCGGGCCTCCTCCTGCTGGCGCTTCACCTCGCGGCCCTCCTGCTCTCGCCGGCATCGCGCGACGCCGCGCCTTCCGGGGCCGCGGGCACGCCGCCCGGCCGGCGGCTGCTCGGCTGGCTGGACGGCATCTCCCTCTTCGCGGGCTTCCTCGCGCTCTTCGCCGCGAGCCCGGCGGGGATCCACCTGAGGTTCGGCGGCAAGGAGGTTTTCCGCGCGACGGATCCGGCGCGCGCCCTCGTCGTCTTCACGGCTGCCGTCGCGCTCCGCTGGTGGCTCGCGTATCCGGCGTTCCTGCCGTTCGTGAGGGGCGCGAACCTGAAGGAAAGCCTGCGCCTCGTCCGCCAGCCGGACGCGATCGTGGTCGGTTCGATCCTCGCCCTCCTCGGTTTCTTCGGCTCGTTCGGCGTACGCTTTCCGTTCCACCGGATCCTGTACGAAGCCGTCTTCCTGTTCCGGAGCATCCGCGTTCCGGCGCGCTGGGCGACGATCGCGTACCTCGGGCTCGCGATCCTCGCCGGTGCGGCGGTCCTCGCGATCGCCGAGCGCTGGAAGAGCCGCCGCCCGCGGGCGCGCACGGGCCTCGTGTTCGCCGCGTTCTGCCTCGCGTTCCTGTTCGAGGATCGCGCGGCGCCGCTCGACCTCGTGCGCGGCGAGGCCGACCCGGACGAGGTCACGCGCTTCCTCGCGCGGACGCCGATGTCGGGCGGACTCGTCGAGCTCCCCGCCGGGGACGAGGAGCACGGGAACTACCGCGCCGTGCTCCGCGCCGCGGACCACGGCAAGCCTCTCGTGACGGCCGTCTCCGGCTTCGCGTCGCCGCTCATCCTCCGCATCGAAGAGGATTCGAAGAAGTCGCCGATTCCCGACGACCTCCTCGAGTTCCTCGAGAAGATCCCCACGTCGTACGTCCTCGTCCGCGAGTCGTGGCTGAAGCCGGAATGGAAGACGACGACGCGCGCCTGGCTCGAGAAGGGCCTCGCGTCGGGCCGCCTCGTCTTCGTGAAGCGCTTCGACGGCGCGGTGCGCAACGACCTCTTCGCCGTCGCGAGAAACGAGCCCGCGGCGCGCCCGCTCGAACCGTTGCCGTGGACGCCGCCGGCCGGACTCTCGCCCACCGGTGTCCCCTGGCGCACGGACATCTCGTTGACGGTGTCGGTCGACGCCCCGGCCGAAGGCGCCGGCGCGGTCCAGGGCACGCTCCGCGTGGCGGGCTGGGCGCGAATCCCCGGAGACGGACTCGACGTCTCGATCCTGATCGACGGCGAGATGCGCGCGCCGGAGACGGCGCGGCGGTTCCCGCGTCCGGACGTGTGCGCGGTCGTCGCCGGACTCGGCGACTGCGCAAGAGCCGGCTACGAGGCGACGTTCGCGTTCCGGCCTGGGGACGCCGGTCCGCACGAGATCGTCGTCGTCTTCCGGACGCAGGACGGCCGCGAGCGCCGCTACGCGCCGCGCCCGTTCGTCTGGAAGCCCTGACCCTCGTCGCTCCACAGGAGCTCGCGCACGAGACCGGCGCGGCTGAGCTCGGCGGACGCGAGCTTGCCCGTGTAGAACTCCTCGCCGCCGGCGTCGGCGTCCCGCCCGAGCGCCCGCTGGTAGGCGAGGCGCACGAACTCCCGGTTCCCGAGGGAACGCCCGTCTTCGAGAATGCCCATCGCGCGCGCGGCCTCACCCGGGCGCGATTCGCCCGGGAGGCGGGGCGCGACGAGGCCCGATCCGGGCGGCTCCGGCCACGTGCGGCTCGCGAGCAGCTCGCGGACCATCAAGCGCCTGCCGTCGGGGTGGCTCTCCGCGAGTGCGGCGTGGTACGCGAGTCCTGCCTCGTCGGGCTCGAACCCGAGGACCGTTCGGAACGAGAACCGGACGGCTTCCGGCCCGGAGCGACCGCCGAGACCCGCCTCGACGAAGTCCACGAGCTCGAAGAAAGTCGCCGGACGCGGCGGGAGGCCGAGCCGCATCAGGATCTCTCCGGCGCCGAACCAGGGCACGTCCGGGGCGTGCGGGCGGACGAGGTCCAGGAAGCCTCGCGACGTCGTGATCGTGTCCAGGAGCGCCGCACGGTCCTCGAATCCCTTTCGCAGAATTCCCTCGTGATAGCGCCGCCCGGTCTCGTCGGACGCGCCCGCAAGGAGCGCCCGGTAGGCCTCGCGGACGAACGCCGTCTCGTCCGCCGCGGCGAACCGGTCGACGAGAACGAGGAGATGAGGCCGCAGAGAGCCTGTCCCGAGCCGGAGCGCGCCCGCATCGCCGGCCGGGTCCTTCGAGCCGAGGCGCCGGAGGAGCGACTCGAGGAGGGGCACGTCCCAGGCCCGGGGCCGCAGCCGGACGGCGGCGCCTTCTCCCGCCTTGCGCGCCGTGATCCAGTGGTAGTGCCCCTCCGCCCCCCACTCGTCGACGAGCGTGAACGGCGTGCCCGCGAGGAGGGCGCGGGCGCGTTCCGGCTTGAACTTCACGCCCTCGTACGTGTCCGGCGCGTGCGTCCCGGCGTGCCACCACCAGCGGCCGTCGACCTGGAACCGGAAGACTCCGCCGGGCTTGAGAACGCGTGCGGCCTCTGAAACGTAGGTGCGGATCGGGCCTTCGGCCGGGATGTGCTGGAAGACGATGAACGAGAACACGAGGTCGACGGACGCGTCGGGCACGCCGGCGAGGGTGCCGTCCGTCACGCGCGTGGTCACGGACGGCGCCGAGGCGGTGTACGCACGCGACGTCTCGATCATGACCGGCGAGATGTCGACGCCGTGGACGCGCTCGATCCGGCGTGCGAGCGGGATCAGCAGCCGCCCGACGCCGCAGCCGATCTCGACGGCCGATGCCTCCCGCGTGAGGTGGATCCCGTCGAGGACGAGGTCGGCGAGATCCCTCTCCCCCGACTCGAGGAACTGCTCCTCGGAGCCGGAGTGGCCTGTCGCGATGTGGAGCTTGTGGTCCTCCCGGGCCCTGCGATCCCAGTCTTCCCTCATCGCCCCGGGGGGCGCGGCGGGCGGTCCGGCAGTTCCTTTGCGGTCGGACATCGTTGCGACGCGACCTTACCTCAGTCCGTCCTCCGTTCCGCGGCGTAACATGGGCCGTGGACTACCGGTACGGCGAGCTGCCTCTCGAGCTCCTCCAGTCCCTCCTCTCGTACGAGGAGCTCCTGAAGCTCTTCCTCGACCTCGTCTCGCGCCTCGGCGGGGACGTGGAGGAGGCGATGGCGTGGATGCAGGAGCTGCAGCGCCGCGGGATCATCGGCAAGGACGTCGACCTCGAGGCGTTCCGCGCCGCGCTCGAGCGGCAGGGCATCGTGGGACGCGACGGAGAGGGGAACCTCACGCTCCTCGGCCCGGGCGAGAGGCGCATCCGGCGCAACGCGCTCGAGGAGATCTTCTCCTCGCTCCAGAAGGCGGGGCCGGGCCTTCACTCGATTCCGCGCGCGGGCACGAGCACGGAGACGCTGCCCGAGACGCGCCCGTACGAGTTCGGCGACGACCCGGCGCGCCTCGACGGGATCCGGACGGTCGCAAACGCCGCGCGCCGCGACCCGGACGACCTCGTGCTCCTCCCGTCCGACTTCGAGGTCTACGACGTCGAGGCGCAGAGCGCCTGCGCGACGGCGATCGCGATCGACGTCTCGCACTCGATGATCCTTTACGGCGAGGACCGCTTCACGCCGGCCAAGAAGGTCGCCCTCGCGCTCACGGAGCTCATCCTCCAGAAGTACCCGAAGGACACGATCGACGTCGTCCTCTTCGGAGACGAGGCGCACTCCGTGCCGCTCGAGGAGCTCAGCAAGGCGCAGGTCGGGCCCTTCCACACGAATACGAAAGACGGCCTCGCGCTCTCGCGCCGCCTCCTCATGCGCCGCCGCTCGCGCAACCGGCAGATCTTCATGATCACGGACGGCAAGCCGTCGTGCATCAAGGAGGGCGGCACGCTCTACAAGAACCCGTTCGGCCTCGACCTGAAGATCGTCAACCGCACGCTGGAAGAGGCCGAGAAGCTCCGCCGCGACGGCATCCAGCTGACGACGTTCATGATCGCGACCGACGAGGCCCTCGTCGACTTCGTCGACACGATGACGAAGATCGCGCGCGGACGCGCGTACTACGCCTCCCCCACCGACCTCGCGACGTTCGTGTTCCGGGACTACATCCGGAACAGGAAGAAGCTGTTCCGGTGACGGTCTTATGGCTTGCGGGAGCCGCAGGGGTTTTTTTGCTGGCTACCGGGACGTTCGTTCTCGCGACGCGACTGATCGCGTGGCACCGCCGCAAGATTTTCTTAGATGGGTTGGGGGGCATCGTTCGCATCGGAACGCCGTGCCTCCTTGCATCTGCCCCTCTTTCTCTTCACCTTCTAGGAAATCCCCCGGCCGGCGCCACAGGCGCCGGCTCCCCCGCGGCGCGCGGACGCGCGTTGATCCCCGGTACCGTCGCGCTCACGCCGGCCGGCCTCGCGTGGGAGGGCCTCTGGGGCCGCACGGGTTCTTACTCATTCGAAGAAATTCTTCGAATCGAGACCGACGAGAGAACACAGGCGCAGAGAGGGTTTTTCCGGAGCAAGGTTCTCCGCGTGACTCCCGTCCGCGGCGACGCCGTTGAGTTCGTCGTCTCCCCCGGCCACGCGTGGGAATGGCGGCGGGCGCTCGGCGAGTGGACGGCGAACCGGGGCCGCATCGCCGGCGCGGCGCGTTAGTCAGGCCTGGTCCGGAAGGAACGGCCGCGCCCGGTCCGCGAGGCGCGCGGGCAGGCGATGCTTCACGAGACGCCGGATCTCCGAGGCCGACGTCCGAAGCGTCACGTGCGTCAGGAGGATGACCTCGTTCTCGAAGAGGTCCGCCCGCTCGGCAATGTCGTCGACGTGGAGGTGCTTGAACGGGGCCGCGCGGCCCCTGTCGCGCTCCTCGACGAACGAGCACTCGAGGAGCAGCAGCTTCGCCCGGAAGAAGTCCGGAGGCGCCGCGTCGAAGATGCGCGCGGACGTATCGCCCGAGTAGGCCGCGAGCGGGATCGAGACGCGTCCCGCGACGCTCTTCCCTTCCGCGGCGAGGACCTGGATCTCCTCGCGTGTCTTCGACTCGAACTCCGGAAGGAGCCGGTGGCGCTCCTCGGAGGCGACGAACGCGAGCGTCGGGACGCGGTGGTCGGCCGAGAAGCACGCCATGGACAGGTCGCGCCGCAGCGCGACGGAGGAGCCGGGCGCCATCGCCTCGACGCGCGCGTCGTACGTCACGTCCTCGAGCTCGGCGTGGAGCGCGACGATCTTCCGCCAGGCCTCGACGGCGGCCGGGTGCGTGCGGACCGTCCCGCCCTCGAGCCTGAGGAGCCGGCGCTGCGAGAACCAGTAGGCGAGGCCGGCGGCGTGGTCGAGGTGCGCGTGCGACAGGAAGACGTGCGGGACGGAGACGAGCTCCCACGGGGACCGGCCGAGGTCGAACGCGAACCCGAGCGTCGGGAAGTGGAACCACGTCTCGCGGCCGGCCACGGACACGCCGCGCAGGGGCAGGCCCGCGAACGTGCCCTCGATCCGCCGCGCGCGCGCCTCCACGGTCACTCCCGGAGGATACCCGCGGGTATACTCGGACGGCGTCTCAAACCAGCCCGGAGGACTCGATGGCTCTGTTCAATCACGCCACGAAGGAGCTGACGGCCAAGATCGTCTTCTACGGGCCGGGGCTCTGCGGCAAGACGACCAACCTCAAGATCCTGCACCAGAGGCTCGAGCGCGGGGCGGGAAAGCTCCTGTCGCTCTCCACGGCCCAGGACCGGACGATCTACTTCGACCTCCTCCCGATCGAGCTCGGGAACATCAAGGGATACACGGTCCGCTTCCAGGTGTGCACCGTTCCGGGACAGGTCTTCTACAACGAGACCCGCAAGATCGTCCTGCGCGGCGTGGACGGCATCGTCTTCGTCGTGGACTCGCAGTGGTCGATGCTCTCGCACAACCTCGAGAGCTTCCAGAACCTGCGCGAGAACCTCGCAGAAGAGAAGATCGCGCTCGAGTCGCTGCCCGTCGTCATCCAATACAACAAGCGCGACCTCCCGAGCGCGCTCTCGCTGGAGGCGCTCCAGGAGTCGCTCGGCTTCCAGTCGTACCCGTACGTCGAAGCGGTCGCCTCCGAGGGGATGGGCGTCCTCGAGACGTTCAAGCTCGCCTCCAAGCTCACGTTCGTCGACCTCCTCAGGCGCCTCCAGCGCGGCTGGCAGCCCCCCGTGGACGCCGAACTTCACGCGGCGGAGTCGTCGCTCGGGTCGGCCTCCGCACCCGGCGCCGCGACGCAGCCGTTCGTCGGACCGGGCCCCGCGGTCACGATCTCGGCCCCGGCCCCCGAGCCCGACGAGCCGCCCCACGCGGCCCCGGTTCTCGCAATGGCCGGAGGCGATTCGGCCTCCGCGTCCGAGGAGGAGCCGGCGGACTGGGTTCCTCCTTCGGCCGAAGGCACGTTCGCGGACCTCTCGGACGATTCGCAGAAGTCCGTCGCCTCGGTCGCGCGGTCCGATGCTGCGGCGGCCGCCGCCGCCGTCCCGCCCGCACCGGCGGGCACACCCGAGACGCTTCTCGGCTCGGCCCTGGCCCCGACGTCCGGCGAGCGCCCGCGCTCGCGCCCCGAGACGACGGCGCCCGTCACGACGCTCGACAACAAGCTCAACGCCGTGCTCGCCGAGGCCCGCCGGGCCGCGGCCGGACGCGTCTCCGGAACGTTCAAGCGCGAGGACGCGGCGCCGCCCGACGCCGGGAAGGCCGACGCCCGGCGCGTGGAGGCGCTCGAGAAGGCTCTCGAGGCGGAGCGCGACGCGCGGCGCGAGATCAAGTCCACGCTCGAGGCCGAGAGGGCGGCGCGCGACGTCGCAGCCGCCCGTCTCGAGGAAACCCTCGACGGCCTCCGGGCCGCGGCCGCGGGCGCCGGGTCGCGGACGGAGGAGGCGCACGAGGCGCTCGCCGCCCTGAAATCCGAGCTCGCCGAAGCCCACGCCGAAGCGGCCGCCGCGCGGGAAAGCGCCGAGGCTGCCGCGCGCGAAGCCGCCGCGAGTCTGGCCGACCGGCTCGCCGCGCTCCAGGCGGACGCCGAAGAAGTCCGGCGAGGGCTCGCGGACGCGATCGCCGGCGAACGGGCCGCCCGCGAGAGCGCCGAGGCCGCGGCGAACGAGGCGTCGAGGGCCGTCGCGGCCCAGGTCGCGGACCTGACGGAGCAGCTGCAGGCGGCGCGGTCGGCGTCCGAGGCGTCCCGGACGTCGGGCGAGGCCGCTCTCGAGCGCTCGCGCCGGCTCGAGGACGCCCTGCGCTCGGCGCTCCGCGACCTCTCGGCCTAGCGGACCTTGACGGCCTTCAGAAACGCCGAGGACTGGCTCGCGAGCTTCGCGCCGCCGATCTTCTCGATCGCGCGCGAGAGGTTCAGCATCTGGTCTTCGCGCATGCCCACGAACTCGCCGCCGGCCTCGTAGACGAGAACACGCGCGCCCTTGTCGTCCGCTGCGAACCCGCCCGCGCGGCAGCGGGTGATGCGCACGAGCGCCGAGAACTGGATCCCCGCGAGCGTGGCCGTCAGGTCGCATGTGGAGCCCGGGCGCAGCGCCGATGGCAGCTCCAGGAGGAGGCCGGTGGCGGAAAGGTTCACCAGGTCGACGGGCACCGTCGACTTGATCTGGGCCTTCGTGCCCTTCGCGAGAGGCAGGCGCGGCGCATGCCGCTTGTCGTCCTTGCCCTTTTCCGGTGTCGCCAGCGTGCGCTCCCCTGAGGGAGTCTCACGGCAACGGCCGGTCCGCGTCAACGATCAGCTTGTAAGGGTCGAAAGGAACCGGGGGTCCTCGCGCCAGCCAGGCCGCGCCGCGACGACGAGATCGAGGAAGAATTTTCCACCAAGCGATTTCTCGAGGTCGAGGCGAGCCGCCGTGCCCGCCTCCTTCAGGAGCCGGCCGCCCGCTCCGAGGACGATGCCCTTGTGCCCGTCGCGGTCGACCACGATCGTCGCCCGGACGACCGTGAGCTTCTTCGCTTCCTCGCGGCGGATCTCCTCGACGAGGACGCCGAGGCCGTACGGGATCTCTTCGCGCGTTCTCTCGAGGAACTTCTCCCGGATCGTCTCGGCGATGCGGGTGGCGTCGTCGGAGGTCGTCAGGAGGCCGGCAGGGAACAGCGCGTCGCCCTCGGGGATGTGGCGCCGGAGCGCAACGAGGAGAACGTCCAGGCCCTCGCCCGTGAGGGCGGAAACCGGGACGATTGCATCGAAGACCCCCGCTTCGCCGAGGGCCGCGAGGCGCGGCAGGAGCGTCTCCTTGCGCGGGACGAGGTCGATCTTGTTCAGGACGCAGAGGCGAGGCGCGGGCGCGGCCCTGAGGAGGTCGAGGACGAAGCGGTCGCCGGCGCCCGCGGGAGCCGTCACGTCGATGACGAGCAGGCGCACGTCCTCTTCCCGGAGCGCGTCCTCGGCCTCGGCGACCATGGACTTGTTCAGGCGGTGGAGCGGCTTGTGGAGGCCCGGCGTGTCGACGAAGACGATCTGGCCCTCGTCGTCGCTGCGGATCCCGAGGAGGTTGCGGCGCGTCGTCTGCGGCTTGTCCGACACGATCGCGACCTTCGTCCCCACGAGGGCGTTCACGAGCGTCGACTTGCCCGCGTTCGGGCGGCCGACGACGGCGACGGTCCCGCTGGCCTTCATTCGGTCCCCGCTCCGCCGTCGTACGCCGGCGGCGGCGCCTCCCGCCGCACGCGCAGGCGGTGGATCCGGCGGCGGTCGGCCTCCTCGACCGTGAAGGAGAGCCCCGCTTCGTGGGCGACCTCCCCCGCCTTCGGGATTCGGCCGAGCTTCTCGGAGACGAGGCCGGCGACCGTGTCGTACTCGCCTTGCGGAAAGACGGCGCCGAAGAGCGTCGCGATCTGCGGGACGCGCACACGCCCCGCCACCGACCACGAGCCGTCCCCCTGCGCCACGACGGGGGGCGCTTCGTCCTCGTGCTCGTCCGCGATCTCGCCGACGAGCTCCTCGACGAGGTCCTCGAGCGTCGCGAGGCCCGTCACGGCGCCGTACTCGTCCACGACCATCGCAAGGGGGTGCCGCCGACGCCGGAAGTCCGACAGGAGCGTCGCGACCGTCTGGGACTCCGGGGCGAAGAAGACCTCGCGCGCGAGGGACCGCGCCGTCGCAGGCGGGTCCGCCCGGCGGAGAACCGTGAACACGTCCTTGACGTGGACGATCCCGACGGGCTTGTCGATGGTCCCTTCGACGAGCGGGAGGCGCGTGAACTTCGTCTTCACGAAGAGGTCTGCGATCTCGTCGAGCGGGGCGTCGGCCTGCGCAAAGACGATGTCGGGCCGCGGCGTCATGACCTGCCCCACCGTGCGGTCGTTGAAGTCCACCGCGCGCGAGATGAGCTCCTCCTCGTGCTTCTCGAGAATGCCCTCCTCGCGGGCCACGTCGAGGAGAGCACGTACCTCGGCGTCCTTCGTCGCGTCTTCCTTCGCGGCGTCCGGCACGTTTCCGCCCTCGGGCGCGTCCTCCTCGACCTCGACGAGGCGCGAGAGAAGCGGCGTCAGCGGCGCCGAGAGGAAGTCCACGAGCGGAATGAGCCACGAGAATCCCTGGAGGAGCGCGTCGCCGCCCCTTCGGGCGACCCAGCGAATCACGAGGCTCTCGGCGACGATCCAGCCGAGGAGGATCACGACGGCCGAGAGGAGCCACGGCTCGCCGGTGCCGAGCGCCGCGAGGGCCGAGCCGAGGCAGAGGAGGCCGCCGAGGACGGCTCCCTGCGCCATGAGGCGCACGGCGATCCGCGAGACGCGCAGGTGCTCGGGCGAGAGGAGCGTCCCGAAGCGGGACGGGTCGGCCTCGAGGAGCGCCTTGCGGCGGAGGACCGACAGGCTCTCGAGAGCCTGCGCAAAGCCCGAGAACAGGACGAAGACGGCAGCGAAGAGCCCGGCGAACAGGAGGCCCGCACCGGCCGTGAGCGCAAAGCCGGTCACGGCACGCCGTCCGGCCCGTCTCCGAAGGCCGCGAGGATCAGTCGTCTCTGCAGGCGAAACATCGTGCCGTCGTCCGTCTCGTGATCGTATCCGAGAAGGTGGAGAACGCCGTGGGCGAGGAGAATCTGGACCTCGCGCGAGACGGCGTGCCCCCGCCGGTGGGCCTGGCGGGCCGCGTACGGGACGTCGATCACGAGATCGCCGAGGAAGGAAGAGGAAGACGAAGATTCTTCGAGTGAAGCAAAAGACAGGACGTCGGTGGGGCGATCCACCCTGCGGAACCGACGATTCAGAGTCCGCATACGCCGATCCCCGCAGAGAAGAACCGAGAGAGAGTGGCGCTTCGCGCCCGCCTTCGAGAGGAGGCTGCAGGTCCAGGCCTCGACACGGCGTGCGGACGGCGCACCGGATACCGTCGCGAGGATGTCGACGGCCCCGACGGGCTCAGTGCCCGTTGCCGTTGCCGTTACCGTTCGAGTGTCCGTTGCCGTTCGCCGCGGCGGTTTCGGCGGCGTCGGCCTTCTGCTTCTCGAAGGCCTCGTAGGCGGTCACGACGGACTGGACGATGCGGTGGCGGACGACGTCGCGCTGGTCGAACCGGACGAACTTGACGCCCTCGACGCCGTTCAGGACGCGGTCGGCTTCCTTGAGGCCCGAGATCTTCCCCGGCGGGAGGTCGATCTGCGTGACGTCTCCCGTGACGACGGCCCGGCTCCCGAACCCCATGCGGGTCAGGAACATCTTCATCTGCTCGGACGTCGTGTTCTGGGCTTCGTCGAGGATCACGAACGCGTCGTTCAGCGTGCGCCCGCGCATGAACGCGAGCGGCGCGACCTCGATGATGTTCCGCTCGAGCATGCGCCCGACCTTCTCGTACCCGAGGATGTCGTAGAGCGCGTCGTGGAGCGGACGCAGGTACGGGTTCACCTTCTCGGCGAGGTCGCCGGGGAGGAAGCCAAGCTTCTCGCCCGCCTCGACCGCGGGGCGGCAGAGGACGAGGCGCTTGACCTTCTTCTCGAGGAGCGCGGCGGCCGCCATCGCGACGGCGAGGTAAGTCTTGCCCGTGCCGGCCGGCCCGATCGCAAAGACGATGTCGTGCTCGAGGACCGCCTGCAGGTACTCCTGCTGGCGGACGTTGCGCGGCGAGACGACCTGGCGGAGCGCCGGACCGACGGACCTGTTCTCGAAGAAGTCGACGAGCGACGTGCCCGGCTCCTCGCGCAGGATGCGGATCGCGGCCTCGAGATCGGGCTTTTTCGGGGTGTAGCCTCGTTCGATGAGCTTCGCGAAGTCCGAGAGAAGACGGGCGGCGAGGGCGGTGCCGCCGGGATCGCCGGAGACGGAAACCTCGCGCCCTCGCGCGGCGATCTCGACGCCGAAAGCGTCTTCGAGAAGCCTCAGGTTTTCGTCGTGGACACCGAAGAGCGCGCCGAGCCCGGCCTCGGGAAGGGTGAGAGGAATGGCGTCGGGTCGGATTTGAGTCGCGCGCCTCCGAAAGAGAATGTTAGCAGAAGAGGAGAATTCCTTGAAGGTGAACCGAGGGCCGCCGGACGCGCGGTTGGCGCGACGGGGGAGTTGCTCCTAGAATCAGCCCGCCACCGAAAATCCCAACGATCACGAGG
The DNA here is from genome assembly GCA_038319835.1 of Thermoanaerobaculia bacterium. Classification (GTDB taxonomy): domain Bacteria; phylum Acidobacteriota; class Thermoanaerobaculia; order UBA5066; family UBA5066; genus Fen-183. Next base: position 17,626 of record JBBQDQ010000007.1, read on the forward strand.
AGGTCAGACATGAAGCCGATGACCCGCCGTTACGCGCTGCTCTCGTTCGCCGCGCTCTTCGCGCTCGCCGTCAGCGTCCCCGCCGCCGCCAGCTCCAAGAAGTTCACGGAGTCGGACGACGCGAAGGAAAAAGACGAGCCCCAGGAGTACCTGAAGAACTACGACAAGCTCACGAAGGGCAAGGAGGCCGACTGGGTCTACTTCCCGGAGGGCGGCAACCTCAAATCGATCAAGACCGTCTCGCTGAAGGCCTGGGGCACGACGAACAAGGGGTCGAAAGCCAGGCACGCGGCCGAGTCGGGCCCCGAGTACCTCGAGCAGTGGATCAAGAGGTCCAAGAAGCTCGGCTGGGAGATCGTGAAAGAGGGCGGCGACCTGCGGATCGAGGGGAACGTCTTCAACGCGTGGGAGCCGAGCGGCGGCGCCCGCTTCTGGGGCGGCTGGGCTGCGAATCCCGGGGTCGGGATGGAGCTCGTCGCGAAGGACAAGTCGGGGAAGACGGTCTTCGAGATCCGCAACAAGTCGAAGGGGTCCTCGATGGAGGATGCCGTGGAGAACGGCCTCGAGAACATCGTGAAGACGCTCGAAGCCGGGAAGTAACTCAGGCCGCTTCGCGGGCGGAGTCCTTCAGGATCCGCCCGTCGTGGACTTCGATGACACGACCGGCCCGGCGGGCGAGGCTCATGTCGTGGGTGATCACGACGAGCGTGCCGCCCCCCGACCAGAGCTCCGTGAAGAGGCCCATGATGTCGCTGCCGGACGTCGAGTCGAGGTTTCCCGTCGGCTCGTCCGCGAGGAGCATGTCGGGGCGCATCGCGAGGGCCCGCGCGACCGCCACGCGCTGCATCTGGCCGCCCGAGAGCTCCGTCGGCCTGTGATCGATGCGGTCGCCGAGGCCGACCTTCCCGAGCATCGCGGTCGCCCGCTCGCGCCTCTCCTTCGGCGGGACGCCCCCGAAGAGCAACGGCATCACGACGTTCTCGAGCGCCGTGATCTGCGGAAGCAGGTTGAACGCCTGGAAGACGAAGCCGACGCGGCGGTTCCGAACGTCCGCGAGCGCGTCGCGCGTGAGGCCCGCGACGGGCTCCCCGGCGAGGCGGTACGTGCCGCTCGTGGGCGTGTCGAGGCAGCCGAGGAGGTTCATGAGCGTCGACTTGCCCGAGCCGGACGGCCCGACGATTGCGACGAACTCGCCCTTGCGGATCGTGAAGCTGACGCCCTTCAGGGCTTCGACCTTCACCTTGCCCGTGTCGTAAACCTTCCGGATGTCGTCCATGACGACGATGTCGTCCGTGGGGGCGATGGGTCGTGCGTCGCGGGGCATGGGGGGCTCCTTCGTCCTACTCGTAGCGGAGGGTCGAGGCGGGGTCGACGGCCGCCGCACGGCGGGCCGGGAAGTAGCCGGCCGCGAGGCCGATCGCGCCGAGGATGCCGGCCGTCGTCGCCGCGATGACGGGCGAGAGCGTCGGGCGCCCGAGGAACGCGAGGACACGGTTCGAGCCGTCGGGGATCAGGCCGAGGCCCGTCACGATGAGGGTCGCGATCGTCATTCCGGCGACGCCCCCGACGAGCGTGTAGACGAGCCCTTCGAGGACGAACGGCCACGTGATCCACCGGGCCTTCGCGCCAAGGGCCATCTTGACGCCGATCTCGCGCGTCCTCTCCTTGACGACGGCGTACATGATGTTCGCGACGCCGACGCCGCCGATCAGGAGCGTCAGGGCGCCGATCATCCCGAGGAAGATCTGGATCCCGACGATCATGTTCTGGCCCTGCTTCGAGGTCTTCACGATGTTCCACGTCGAGAGGGCGCGCTCGTCGGTCGGGTCGTAGCCGTACTTCGCGCCGAGGATCTCGTTCAGGCGCCGGATCGCGGGCGCCATCTCCTCCGGCGTCCGCGACTGGATCACGAGGACGTTCAGCCGGTCGCGGCCGAAGAGGGCTTTGAACGTCGTCCACGGGATCACGGCGTGGCTCTCGTCGGGACCGCCGTAGACGCCCATCTGGGTCTTGTGCTGCATGACGCCGATCACCGTGAATGGCGAGTTGTTCACGAGCAGCGTCTTGCCGACGGGGTCGTCCTTGCCGAAGATGTCCTTCGCGAGCTCGTCGCCGAGGAAGACGACGCGTCGCTTCTCGGTCTCGTCGGACTCGGTGAAGAAACGCCCGCCCGCTACCGGATAGTGCTTGCGCGCCTCGCCGTAGATCGTGTTCGTCCCGAGAACCCGGCCGTTCACGGTCTTGCGTCCGTACGTGAGCACCGTCCGCCACGAGACGACCTCGCCGATGACGGCGTCGAGCTCGGGCATCCGGTCGGCCACGAACGACACGTCGTCCGTCGTGAGCCGGATCGGCCGCCCGGGATTCATCCCCTTCCACGCCTTCGAAGTCTCGTTCGGCCACATGACGGCGAGGTTCTCGCCCGTCGAGCGCCGGTTCCGGTCCATCTGGCGCTTGAGCCCCTCGCCGAAGGAGAGAAGGAGGAGGATCGCGACCGTCCCCCACGCGATCGCCGCAATCGTGAGAAACGCGCGCTTCTTCGAGAGCCGCGAGGACTGTGCGAAGAGCGTCAGGACGACGGCGGGGGTTCGCATCAGAGCTTCATCGCCACGACCGGGTCCAGCCGCGACGCCTCCCGGGCCGGGAACCACCCGGCGACGAGGCCGATGATGCCCAGGATCGCGATCGTGACGCAGGCGACGACGGGCGAGATCTCGGGGACGCCGACGTACTCGGTCAGGCCGAACCGCGGGAAGACCGCGCAGATCGCGAGCGACACGGCGAACCCGATCACCCCGCCGATCCCGGTCACGAGGAGCGTTTCGAGGAGGAACTGCCGGAGGATGAAGCCCTGGCGCGCCCCGAGAGCCATCTTCACTCCGATCTCCTTCGTCCGCTCCTCGACGACGACGTTCATGATGTTCGAGACGCCGATTCCGCCGACGACGAGTGTCAACGAACCGACGATTCCGAGGAACCCCGTGAACGCGAGCATGAACGTGTCGAAGAACTTGAACTGTCCCGTCGTGTCCCACACGGAGAGCGCTTCCTTGTCCTTCGCGTCGAACTTCTTGCGCTTGCCGAGGATCTCGAGAATGCGGTTCGTCAGGGGCTCCGTGTCGAACGCCGAGGAGGCCTGGTAGATCACGTTGTTGACGTACTTCTCGCCCGTAAGGGCCCGGTACGTCGTCCCCGGGATCGAGGCCTTGTCGTTGTCGCGGCCGCTGTAGCTCGAATCCTGCGTCTTGGTCTTCAAGACGCCGATCACGAGAAACGGCGAGCTGCCGAGCATGACGATCTTCCCGACCGCGTCCTCCGCCTTGCCGAACACGTTCGCCGCGAGCTTGTCGCCGAGGAAGACGACGCGCCGCTGCTCGGCCATGTCGACCGGGTTGATGAAACGCCCTCCCGCGTCCGGGATCAGGTTGCGCATCCGGCCGAACTCGGGCGAGACGCCCGAGACGTCCACGGGCCACGTCTTGATGTCGAGGTGGAGCTTCATGGACGTCGAGTACTCACTCGACACGCCCGCGAGCCCCTCGGCCTCGCGGCGGATCGCCTCGACGTCCTCCTCCATGAGGCGGATCCGCCGGCCCTTGCCGAGCCCCTGATACGGGATCGACGTGAGCCCGGGCCACGCGATGCAGATCCGATCGCCGAGGCCCGCGGTCGTCTTGATCATCTGCTTCTTGAGGCCGGTTCCGAACGCGAGGAGAAGCGTGACGGCCACGGTGCCCCAGACGATCCCGAAGACCGTCAGGAACGTCCGCAGCTTCTGCCGGCGGACGTCGAGGAACAGCTGGCGAAGGACCTCTCGGAGCGTCGCCATCTCACGAGATCTCCTTGGGCGGACGCTGGACGACCTTGTCGCCCTTCTGGAGGCCGCTCACGACCTCGACATTCATGCCGTCCGAGATGCCGAGCTTCACCTCGATCTTCTTCGGCTCGACCTTGCTTCCCTTCGCCTTCTCGTCCGGGACCTCGACGAAGCTCTTCTTGCCGCCGTCCTCCCAGAGGACGAGGCGCTCGGGGATCGTGAGGACGTCCTTCTTCTCGCGGATGACGAGGTCCGCGTTCGCCGAGTAGCCCGCCCTGAGCGTGATCTTCGGGTTCTTCTCGAGCTCGATCTCGACGTCGAACAGGGTCGCGCCCTCCTTCTGCTGCGCCTGCGGGGCGATGCGCGAGACCTTGCCCGTGACGACGTCCGTCGGGAGCGCTCCGACCTTGATGCGGGCCGGGAGGTCGACGCGGAGCTTGCCGACGTCGATCTCATCGACCGTTCCCTTGAAGATGAGGTCGCTCATGTCCGCGATCGTCGCCATCTCCGTGCCCGGCTGGTAGGACGTGAGCGGGACGATCGGGTCGCCCGGATTCACGAGGCGCGTCAGGATCGTCCCGGCCGCCGGCGCCCGGATGATCGACTCGTTGCCCGTCGTCTCCGTCTTGGCGAGGCGGCCCTTGCGCGTGAGGTCGCGGTCCTGCTCGGCCTTGTTGAGTGCGACCTTCGCGAGCTCGAAGCTCTCGCGCTTCTGGTCGACGTCGGACCGGGCCGTGATCCCCTGTCGGAAGAGCTCCTGCGAGCGGTCGAACTCGAGCTGAGCCCTCTGGAACGTCGCCCGGGCCGACTCGACCGCGCGGTCGACGCCCGTCAGCTCGAGCGGCGTCGGGTCGGGGCCGATCTCGAAGAGCGGGTCCCCTGCCTTCACCTTGTCGCCGACTTCGACCCGACAGAAACGGACGATTCCCGAGATCTTCGATTTGACGGAAAACTTCTGTCGCGGCTGGATTTGCCCGACAGCGACCGCCTTCTCGAGGATCGAGCCGGTCTGCGCGTCCACGAGCTTCATCCCGCCGTCGGCCTTCCGTCCGCCCCGGCTGAACGCGTAGACGCCGGTAGCCGCCCCGGCGAGGAGGACGAGTCCGACGAGAATCTTCAGCAGCTTGGCCATTCCGATGCCTCCCGGGCGGAGCCCCGTTTCTGAATGGGGATACGCCGGGAAGTCGGGAAAGTTCCGATGGCCGGGGCGCCTCGCGCCCGGTTTTCAGCGCACCATCGTGCCTTCCGGGAGCTTGACGCCCTCGGGCGTGTAGAGGGCCTGGATGCAGGCCGACGCGGACGTCGGGTGGTGGTAGAGGTAGACGTAGTCGAACGAGCCGCCGTCGCGGAGCTTCAGCTCGGGCGGGCGCAACGCCGACGTGCGGTACGCCCGGACGAACCCCACGTCGAACGGCGGCGTGTCCGAACAGCCGTAGCGAAACTCGCGGGTCGGTTCGGTCGGAACGAGGACGCGCATCTTGAGCGCCGAGACGAGCGTCGCCGCCTGCCCGGCCGTCAGCGGCAGGACGCACGCGCCGGAATTGAGCGTCCCGAACATCCGGCACTTCACGTCCTTCACGAGGACCCCTTCCCGCGCGAGCAGGGACTTCACGTCGCGCGCGAGGTCGCCGCGTGCCCAGAGATTCCAGGCCCAGCGGCAGCCGCCGCCGGCGAGGAGGAGGCCCACGGCCAGCGCGGAGCGGATCAGGCGCCGGGAGTCCACGCCGCAATCCTACCCGCGAGGGCCGACGCCGCGACGACGTAGGGGCTCGCGAGATAGACCGATCCGGGCCCGCTTCGGCCCGGGAAGTTCCGGTTGATCGCGCTGACGGTCACCTCGCCGGGCCGCGTCGAGACGCCCGGGCCCGCCGCGATGCAGGCGCCGCAGCCCGGCTCGATCGTGAGCGCTCCGGCCCTTTCGAAGAGGTCGAGGTAGCCCTTCTCCCGGCACCAATCCCTCACGTCGCGGCTGCCGAACTGCACATAGAACCTCACGCCGGGCGCGACGCGGCGGCCCCGCGCGAGCCCCTCCGCGAGGACGGCCGCGAGCATGTCCATGTCCTCGCGCTTGCCCGCAGTGCACGAGCCTCCGTACGCGATGTCGATGGGTACCGGCATCGGAAGATCCGCGATCCTCACGCCGTTGCCGGGGTCCCCGGGAAGGGCGACGAGGGGCCCGAGCGCCGAGACGTCGAGCGTGAGGACGGAGTCGTAGACCGCGCCGGGATCGGAGGCGAGACCCTCGCAGGCGCGCCGCGCTTCCTCCGGCGCGAGGCCGCGCCGCTCGGCGAGGAACCGCGCCGTCACGCCGTCGGGCGCGACGATCCCCGCGAAGGCGCCCGCCTCGGCCGCCATGTTCGTGAGCGTCGCGCGCTCGTCGACGGACATCGCGGCGACCGCGTCCCCGCCGTACTCGAGCACCTTCCCGATGGCGCCGCCGCTCCGGACGGCCGGGTGCGCGAGGAGGGCGAGCATGACGTCCTTGGCCGCGACGCCCGCTCGCCGCCCGCCCGCCAGCTCGACGCGGATCGTCGCGGGCACCTTCACGCGCACGTCGCGCGAGAGCCACGCGCAGGCCACCTCCGACGTCCCGATCCCGAACGCGAGGGCCCCGAGGGCGCCCGCGTGCGTCGTGTGCGAGTCGGAGCCGACGACGACCTGCCCCGGAAGGGCGTAGCGCTCGAGCATCAGGGAATGGCAGATCCCGTCGCCCGCAGGGTGGAGCCGGATTCCCTGGGCGCGCGCGAACTCCTCCTGCCGTACCGCAAGGCCGTCCGCGAGCGCGAGGAGGCCCCTCTTCTTCCGCTCCTCGGGCATGACCTCGCCGAGGAGCGCGAGGTGGTCGCGGAACAGGAGGACGCTCGCGGGATCCGCCACCCGCGCCGCGGCCCCGAGCTCCCCCTCGAACGCGTTCGCGGCCATCGGCGTCACGTACTCGTGCGAGAAGCGCCAGTCAGTCCGCACGAAGCCCGCGTCCCCCGGCGCGACGGCCGCGACGCCGGACTCGTGGGCGGCCGCGTCCGTCACGGCGTGGCGCGCGAGGATCTTCTCGGCGAGCGTCATCGGCCGCGGCGCCGCCCCGAGGGCCGGGGCGGACGCCGCGCCCGCGAGGCGCCGGCGCGTGTACGGGAGGAGCCCGCCGGACTCGACGATGCCTCGCGTGACGGCGTCCTCGCCCTCCGTGAAGAACGAGAGCGGGATCTCCTCGCCACGGCGGACCCGCTCGAGGACCGAAAAGTCCGTCGTGACGAGCATCCCGAGGTTGATGGCGTTCTGGCGGTAGATGCGCTCGAAGCTCTCGGCGACGAGGAGCCGGATCCCCGCCGCGCGCTCGGCGTACGGCGCCTGCTCGCGCGAGGAGCCCTTCCCGCGGCGCCGGCCCGCCACCGAGACGGCGAAGCCGCCCGCGCGCACGGCGTCCTCGCCGAACGGGGTCACCCGGGCGCCGCCTTCGGCGCACGTGACGCCGAGATACGCGAATCGGCCCAACGCCTCGTCGTGGTGGAAGCAGACCCAGCCGGGCGTGATCTCGTCCGTCGAGATCTCGTTCCGGAGGGCCTGGGCGACGTCGTTCGGGTCCCAGTCGAGATCCTCGCCCGCGAGCTGGCGCCGGACCAGAGCGGCGTCCTCCGTCAGGAAGAGGACGCGGCCATCGAAGCGCACCGGGCGACCCTCGCCGGACATCAGTTCACCACGTCCTCGGGATCATCCTCCATCGTCGGGTCGTCCGCCTCGGCGAGGCGGGGGGCCGGTGGCGCGCCCGGCACGGCCGGGAGGGACGGGCCCGGCTCGAGGACCCAGCGCTCGTAGAGGTCGTCCGCGAGCTCGCGGAGGAAGCGGCTCGGCTCCGTCACGACGACGATGCCGTACCGGTCGAACGCGGCGAGGGGGTGGACGAGGAACAGCTCGTCCTTCGCCCGCGTCGCCGCGACGTAGAAGAGGCGCCGCTCCTCCTCCAGCCCCGCGGCCGTCCGCGACGCCCGCACGTTCGGAAAACGGTCCTCGATGAGGCCGATCACGAAGACGGCCCGCCACTCGAGGCCTTTGGCCTGGTGGACGGACGAGAGCACGAGACGCTCGTCCTCCTTCTCCCCCGCGATCGTCGTCTCGCCCGTGGGCTCCCCGAAGAGCGTCACTTCCTGCAGGAAGCTCTCGACGCCGTCGTACGGGAGTGCGAACTGGGCGAGCGCCTCGAGGTCGTCGAGCCGGGCCTGATGGTTGTCGAACTTCGACTTCGCGACGTCCGCGTAGCCGCCGTCGTCCACGACGAAGCGGATCGCCTCGGCCGGAGCGGAGAGGAGCGACGGCCGGCGCAGGGCTTCGAGCGTCGCGGCGAGCCTCTTCAGGCCGGCCTGGGCGCCGGCGGGCGCCTTTCGGAAATCCGTCCGGCAGAACGCCGCGACCGGATCCGGCAGGTCGCCCACGGCCGTCCAGAGCGTCGCCGCCGTGCGCTCTCCGACCTTCGGGAGGAGCTTCAGGAGCCGCTTGAAGGACGTCTCCTCCTTCGGGTTCACGAGGAGGCGCAGGTACGCGAGGACGTCCTTCACGTGCTGCTGCTCGAAAAAGCGCATCCCCGAGCGGATCTCGTACGGGATCCCGCGGCGCGTGAGCTCGATCTGGAGCTCGAGGGCCTGGTGGTGCGCGCGGTAGAGGACGGCGATTTCGTCCAGCGGCGTCCCCTCGTCGCGCAGCTCGAGGACGCGCTGGGCGACGAACTCGGCCTGCTGGGAGACGTCCGAGGCGCCGATGACGGCCACCGGGACGCCGGAGGGCCTCACCGGCTTGAGCGTCTTCTCGAAGCGCCGCGCGTTCTGCGCGATTGACGCGTCCGCCAGCCGCAGGATCTCCGGCGTCGAGCGGTAGTTCGTCTCGAGCGGGAAGACCGCGGTGCCCGGGTGGCGGTCCGGGAACCCGAGGAGCGCCTCGAAATCCGCACCGCGGAACGAGTAGATGGACTGGGCGTCATCCCCGACGACCATGACGTTCGGCTTCTCGACGTCCTGCATGACGAGGTCCACGATGTCGGCCTGCAGATGGTTCACGTCCTGGTACTCGTCCACGAGGACGTGCCGGACTCTGAGGCCGAGGGAGCGCCGGATCTCCGGGCGCTCGAGCATGAGCCGCTTCCAGTTCAGGAGAAGGTCGTCGTAGTCCATGCCGTTCGCGAGGACCTTGCGCTCGAGGTAACGGTGGACAACCGTCCGGATCGCGTCGAGCTGCGCGAGAAAATGCGGGTGCTCCTCGGCGATCACGTCGTCGATCTTCCGCCCCGTGTTCACGCAGAGGGAGACGATCGCGCGGAGGAGGTCGCCCTTCGGGAAGCGCCTCTCGGTCACGGGGACCCCGATGTCCGACGTCGCGGACTCGAGGAGGTCCTTGGAATCCTCCGAGTCGAGGATCGAGAAGTTCGAACGGTACCCGAGGAGCTCGGCGTGCGGGCGCAGGAGGCGCGAGGCCACGGAATGGAACGTGCCGGCCGTCGCGCGCACGAGGTCCGCGCCGATCAGCGCCTCGACGCGCCGCTTCATCTCGCGCGCGGCGCGGTTCGTGAACGTGAGGAGGAGGAGGGAGGACGGGTCCGCGCCGTCCTCGATGAGGCGCGACACGCGGTAGACGAGCGTGCGCGTCTTGCCCGAGCCGGCCCCCGCGACGACGAGCGTCGGCCCGTCCGGCGCGAAGACGACCGCCTTCTGCTCCTCGTTCAGCTCGCGCGCGTAGTCGACGCGGTAGCTCTTCGCCACGGCGCGGCGGAGCACGTACTTGCGGGGTGCGGGCGGGCCATCGGTCACGGGCGGAGATTACCCCTGCCCGGCGTGCCTGCTAGGCTCCCCCGCGCGTGACGGAAGAACGCCGCGGCGCAACGCAGCTCGTCCGGGCCCTCGGGCTCTGGGACTGCGTCCTCTATGTCGCCGGCTCCATGATCGGGAGCGGGATCTTCCTCGCGGCGGGGAACGTGATCCGCAAGGCGGCCTTCCCGTCCTGGATCGTCGTCGTCTGGGTGCTGGGCGCCGTGCATTCGATCGCCGCGGGCCTCACGTATGCCGAGCTCGGCGCGCGCCGCCCCGAAGCCGGCGGGCCGTACGTGTACCTCTCCGAGACGTTCGGGCCGATCTGGGGCTTCCTCTACATGTGGGCGCTCGTCTTCGTCGTGATGCCCGGGACGGTCGCGGCCCTTTCCACGGCGTTCGCCGAGTTCCTCGGCTCGTTCTTCCCCGCCCTCGGGACGGCCGCGCCCGCGTTCTCCGCGATGGGCCTCCCCGTCTCGCAGGGCCAGCTCGTCGCGATCGCGACGGCCTTCGCGCTCACGGCGTGGAACGTTCTCGGGATCAAGGAGGGCGGGCGGCTCAACGGCGTCCTGACCGTCGTGAAGATCGGCTCGGTCGTGGCGCTCGTCGCCTTCGGCCTGACGGCCACGAAGGCGGTCCGGCCGTCGCTCGCATTCCCGCCCATGTCCGCGCCCCTCGCGGTCTCGATCGGAGGCGCGCTCGCGGGTGTCCTCTGGGCCTACGACGGCTGGATCAACCTCTCGGCGCTCGGCGCCGAGGTGAAGAACCCGAAGCGCGACATCCCCGGCGGGCTCATCCTCGGCGTCGGCGCGGTCGCACTTCTGTACCTCGGGGCGAACGCGGTCTACCTCGGAGCGGCGCCGGCCGCGACGCTCGGCGCTTCCCCGCGCGCGGCCGAGACCGCCGTGAAGGTCCTCTTCGGAGAGGGCGCGGCGCGCTGGCTCTCGCTCGCCGTGATCGTCTCCGTCCTCGGCTCGCTCGCCGCGAACATCATCCCGGCTCCGCGCATCGCGTGGGCGGCCGCGAGGGACGGCCGCCTTCCCGCGCCCTTCGCGCGCCTCCACCCGCGGTACGCGACGCCCGCCTTCGGTCTCGTCTTCCAGGCCGTGTTCGCCGCCGCGCTCACCGTCTCGGGAAAGTTCGACGAGCTCGTCGCGACGGTCTCCTTCGCAGCGACCTTCTTCTACGCGCTCGGCGGCGCCGCCCTCTTCGTCTACCGCCGCAGACAGCCCGATGCCCCGTGGAAGACGCCCGGCTACCCGTGGGTCCCGGCGTTCTACGTGACGACCTCGACGGTTTTCACGGTCGCCATCGCCCTCGACGCCCCGAAGGACGCCCTGCGCGGCCTCGTGATCCTCGCGGCGGGCGTCGGCGTCTACGCGTGGCAGGGCTGGCGTCGCGCATGGCCTTAACGCGCCGCTTCTGCGAAGCGCTTCGCCTCGCGGGCCAGCTCCTCGGGAGCGCAGGGAAACCCGAACCCGGCGTCGAACGCGCAGCCCGGCTTCCGTTCGCCGCGCACGAGCTTCTGAGGTGCGGCGAAGCGCCCGGGCCAGACGAGGCCGAGGAAGTCCCTCGAATAGGATCCAAACTCGGCGACGGCGGGGAGCAGCGGCGCGAGCGCGAAGAGGGCGTCGCGCATTTCGGGCGACACGAGGGCCGCGGCCTTCTCACGCGCCACGGCCGCCTGCGCGCCGCCGAAGTCCGAAAAGGCGGCCGCGAAGGTGCCTCCGGTCCCCGAGAAGACGACGCACGCGTCGGGCGGCCGGACGGAAGAGCAGGAGGGGATTTCTTCGAAGGAGGAGAGGACGAGGCGGCGGGTGAGCGTCTCGCCGCTCGACAAGACCTGGACGCTCTCCGTGGAGTCCCGAAAAGAAGGATCCTGTTGCGAAAGAAGGACGAATCGTCGCGCGGCGGCCTCGACGAGGAGACGCGTCATATCCCCCTGCCCCTCTTTCCTTTCAAAGAGAATCGAAATCTCCCACGCCCTCCCGAACGCGAAATGCCACCTCGCGGGTGCAGCCGACGCCGACTGCGCCGCCAGGAGAAGCGCCCCGGCGGCCGTCGCCCTCAGCGCCCGAGCGCCTGCCATACACGGCCCTGGATGAACGCCTTCACGAGCCACCGGTCGAGCTTGTCCTTCGCGGCCTCGGCCTCGAGAAGCTCCAGCGCCCGCTCGTGCGGCATCGCCTTCTTGTACGGCCGGTCCGACGCCGTCAGCGCGTCGTAGATGTCGCAGACCGTGAGGGCGCGCGCGGCCGGGGGAATGTCCGGCGGTCCGATCCGGCGGGGATAGCCCGATCCGTCGAGCTTCTCGTGGTGGGCGTACGCGATCTGCGGCACGCGGGCGAGATCCGCCGTCCACGGGATCGTCGAGAGGAAGCGCCAGGTGTGGGTCACGTGGCTCTCGACGTCCAGGCGCTCTTCGGGCGAGAGGCTGCCCTGTGCGATCGAGAGGAACCGGAACTCCTCGGGAAGGAGGAGCGTCGCGCTCCGCCCGCGCCGGTCCCGCCACGTGCGCGCCACGAGGCGCTCGAGCGTCCCGCGCGCGTCCTTCGGGAGGATCGTCGGCTCGTTCGCGGATGCAACCTCGTCGAACGCCTGCTCGAGCTCGCGGCTCCGCACGTCCGCCGCGTCGGCGAGGGCGCGAAGGTCGCCGTCCGTCACGGGCCGGCCGGCGCGGGTGAGGCGCTCGAGAAGAGTCCGCGCGTCTTCGGCCTCGGCGGCGGCGAGCACGTAGTCGAAGCGGTCGCGGATGCGGTGCATCCCGTCGGCCTCGATCTTCTTCGCCTTGACGAGGACGCGCTCGGGAATCGAGATCTTGCCGAAGTCGTGGAGGAGAGCCGCCGTGAAGATTTCGCGCATCTCCTCGCGCGAAAACGTCACGGAGGCGTACGGGCCATCCCCGGTGCGGTCCACGAGCCCAGCGAGCTCCACGGTGAGGGCCGCGACGCGGTTGCTGTGGCCGGCCGTCGTCGGGTCGCGCTGCTCGACCGCCACGATGGCGGCCTGAGCGAAGTCCTCGAACAGGCGCCGAATGGACGCCGTGAGCTGGTTCGCCTTGAGACACAGGGCGGCCTGCGTCGCGAGGGACAGGAGCAGCGGGACGAGGTCCTCGGGGTACGGCTCCGGGCCCGAGGGCCCGAGCCGGTTCATGAGCTGCAGGACGCCGACGAGCTCGCCGAGGTGGTCCTTCATCGGGACGACGAGCATCGCCCGCGTCCGGAATCCGGTCGCCTCGTCGAAGGCGGCGTTGTGGCGGAACGGGGTCCCCGCGGGGATCTCGTACGCGTCGGCGAGCACGATGGGAAGGCCGTGCACGGCGACCCAGCCGGCGAGGCTCCCTTCGTCCACGGGCACGGTGCGCTCCTTGAACGCGAACGAGACGGCGTCGTTCTGCGCGAGCTTGAAGCGCAGGCGCTGCCCGCCGCCGGGATCCGCCTCGACGAGGTAGAGGGAGCCCGCCTCGGAGCCGGAGAACCTGCGGGACTCCGTGAGGATCGTCTCGAGCAGCTTCTCGAGGTCGCGCTCGGCCGAGAGCGCGATCCCGATCCGGTTCAACGCCGCGATGCGCTCCTCGGCCTGCCGGAGGCGCTCCTCGATCGTTCGCGGGTCCGGACTCACGAGCGGCCCCCGTGCGCGGCGGCACGCCCGGCGGGAGTCACGACCCGCTCACGCGGAAAGGTCACACGGAACCGGCTTCCCTTCTCCCGGCCCTCGCTCTCGGCCACGATGGTTCCCCCGTGCGCCTCCACGATCGCGCGGGCGATCGAAAGGCCCACGCCGAGCCCGCCGTAGCGCCGGCTCGAGGACGTCTCCTCCTGCCGGAAGCGCTCGAAGACGTGCGGCAGGAACTACGGATCGATACCGTGTCCTTCGTCGGCCACGGCGAGCTCCAGCCCGCCGTCCTCGGTCCGCCGCACGGTCACCTCGACGGCGCCGCCCGTCGGTGAGAATTTCACGCCGTTCGCGAGGAGGTTCCAGGCGACCTGCTTGAGGCGCGCCGGGTCCCCTTCCATCGCGGGCAGGTCGCGTTCGATGTTGCAACGAATCGAAACGCCGCGCTTCGCGGCTCCGGGAGCGACGGCGTCGAGGGCGGCCGCGATCGTCTCGGAGAGGCGGACGCGCTCGCGCCGCAGCTCGAGCCCGAAGTTGTCGATCCGCGAGAGGTCGATGAGGTCCGCGAGCATCCGGCTCAGCGTGTCGGCTTGCCCGAGGATCGCCTCGAGCGGCCGCCGCACGGCCGGATCCGCGCCGTTGGAGTCGAGGAGCACCTCGGCCCAGCCCACGATCCCCGTGAGCGGCGTCCTCACCTCGTGCGAGAGGTTCGCGAGGAAGTCGTCCTTGAGACGGTTGCTGCGCTGGAGCTCCTCGATGAGGCGCGCGTTGCGGAGCGCGATCGCGCACTGCTCGGCGAGGAGCGTGAGCGTCGCGCCGTCCTCGCGCGTGAAGGCCCCGGGCCGGTAGGACATGACCTCGAGGACGCCGAGTCGCTGGTCGCCGACGCGGATCGGAACGGCCATGAGCGCACGGACGTCCGGATCCGCGACCGCCGCGCGCGCCCGCGCCCGGTTCTCGACGGGCTCGCCGTCCGCGAGCTCGTCGAGCCCTTTCACGTCGGTGAACACCGGCCGGTTCTCGCGGAACGCCCGGCCGGCGCTCCTCAGGCGCGAGACGGGCCGCGGCCCCGTCCCGCCGCCGTGGAGCGTCATGACGCCGACACCGAAGACGGCCGCGACGGAGAGGTGCCGGCCCGGCGCATCTGCGACCCAGGCGACGGCGCCATCCGCGGCCGGGAACGCCCGCGTCGTCTCCTCGACGACGGACGTGAGGACATCCGGAGCGTGCAGGCGGAAGTTCAGGAGCTGCGTCGCCCGCGCAACAGCCTCGAGGACGCGCGTGCGCTGCTCGTAGGCCCCGACGAGCTCGGCGAGACGCAGGGCGAGCGCCGCGCGTTCGGCGAACGCCGCGATGTTTCTCACCTCCGCGTCCGAGAACGCCCCGGCATCCCCCGACTGGAGGTCGAAGACGCCGATCACGTGCTCGTCGAGGACGAGCGGGACGACGAGCTCGGAGCGCGCTTCCGGCCAGCCGACGACGTAGTCCGGGTCACGCGAGACGTCCGGGACGCTCACGACGCGCGCGGTCCGCGCCGCGAGAGGGATCAGGCCGGGCGCGTCGAGGGGAATCACGGACACCGGGTCGCCCGCCGACCACCACTTCCCGCGCCGTCCGAACTGCACGAGCGCCTTCCGGTCCGCCTCGACGAGCAACATGCTGCACGCCTCGCGGCCGAAGTGCGTCCCGAGCGCGTCGAGGATCTGCGTCAGGAGGACGTCGCGGTTCGCCGTGCGCGTCAGGAGCGCGCGCGAGGCGTCCGCGAGGCTCCGGGCCTCGCGCATGGACTGCGCGACGGCTTCGGCCGAATGGCGCTGTTCGAGCGCCACGCCGACGAAGTCCGCGAGCGACTGCAGCGTCTCGACGTCGTCGAAGTCGATGCGCCGCGTCTCGTCGCGGGTCGCGATCGCCATGATCCCGGTCGTCTGGCCCGCCGAGCGCATGGGGAAGATCCCCACGGAGCGCGCCCCGAGGTGCACGAACCGGTCACGCGAGGGGCCCTCCGGCTCGAGGCGCACGTCCGTGATGATCATCGGCTGGCCGCTCTCGAGAACCCGGAACGAGTAGGTCGGATTTTCCGGCGAGAGCAGGACGTTTCCGGCGAAGTCGTCCTCGCGCGTTCCCCCATAGCCTCCGAGGCCGGCCAGCGCGTCGCCCTCCGGGGTCAGAAGGGAAAAGACCGCGATCGGGTAGAGAAGCGTATCTCTCAGTCCCGTCAGCGCCGTCTCGACGACGTCCCCCACGGTCGTCGAACGCTGGACCGCCGACGCGAGGTCGAACAGGACGGAGAGGCGGTCACGCTCGCGGCCGAGCTCTTCGACCAGCTCGGTCTGCTTGAGCGCGGCCGACAGGTGGTGGACCGCAGACTCGAGAAACGCGACGTCGGCCGCGGCCCAGTCGCGCCGACGGTCAACCGTCGCGGCGCCGACGAAGCCACGGAGCCCACCGTCGATCCCGATCGGGACGAGCAGGAGCGAGGCGATCCCGTTGCGGCGAAGCGCGTCGGCCTGGTCCGCAAGCTGGGGCTCGGTGAGCGCATCGGGCGCCACGATCGGCTCGAACCGCTTCAGGGACGCCGGGACGTTCGGGGCGTCGCCGGGCGGGGCGAGCGTGTCGAGCAGCGGCGCGCCCCCAGCGGCCCATGCGGCGCGCGCGACGAGCGCCGCGGGCCCGGACTCGCTCCCGAAGAGAAAGAGCGTGAGCCGGTCGACTTCGAGGATCCGCCCGATCTGCGCGATGGACCAGTTCAGAATCTCCTGGAGCTGGACGCCCTCGACGAGCGCGAGCGCGAACTCCGAGAGAAAACGATCCCTCACGCCGCCTTCGGCGTCCGGACGGGGTTCCTGGGTCACGACGGGGGATTATGACGCCCGCAAGTCCGCCCCGAGGGCGGGCGCGCCTCAGCGGGGCGTCAGGAGCGGGCTGAACACGAGGTACGGGTTCACGACGAGGGCGCGGCCGCCCGAGGCGACGTCCTCGTCCCGGAAGATCGCGAAATGAAGGTGCGGGCCGCCGATCACGTGCCCCGTCGCGCCGACGTCGCCGAGGCGCTGGCCCCTGGTGACGTGGTCCCCGGGCCGAAGGCCTTTCTCGTGCCGGGCGAGGTGCGCATAGAAGAACGTGTAGCGGCCGGTCGTGTCCCTCAGGTAAACGACTTTCCCGCCCCGCTTGTCACGGCCCAGGCGCTCGATCACGCCGTCCGTCACGGCGAGGACCGGGGTTCCCCGCGGCGCGGGCAGGTCGATCGCGTAGTGCTTCTTCTGGCGGCCGCGTTTGGCGAAGAACGTGTCGCGGAACTTCGCCCGGTCGAAGGCCTCGAGCGGGATCGGGAAATCGGAGGCCAGGAGACCGGCGATCTCTTCTTCCGGGAGCGAGGCGGGCCGGCTGTTCTTCTTCAGGACCACGAGGCCCGTGACCGTCTTCGCGAGGTTCCTCCAGAACGCGAACTGCGCCGGCGAAAGCTTCGCGGCCGCGGCCGGGACGGATTCCGTGTCCGCGCCGTCGGAATCCTCGTCGGGATCCTCTTCGTCCTCGGCCCGGACGGCGTGCGGATCGACGGGCCGCTTCAGCCAGGCGAGGTCCGCCGCGTCGGCCGAGGAGAAGCACGCGCCGCTCTCGGGGTCGCGCACGGGACAGGCAGCGGCCGGCGCGGAAGCACCGGGAGACGCCACCGCGACGAGCACGGGGGGCTCGGTCGTCGCCGCCGACACGTCTCCGGCCGCGCCCAGCGCTCCGGCGAGGGCGGCCGCGAGGAGAAGGCTCAGCTCACTCTCTCCAGATACTTGTCGTCGCGGGTGTCGATCTTGACGACCGTTCCGGCCTCGACGAACTGCGGGACCTGCACGACGAGGCCGGTCTCGGTCCTGGCGGGCTTGTAGGAAGCCGACGCCGTCGCCCCCTTCATCCCCGGCTCCACCTCGACGATCCGCAGGTTCACGGTCGTCGGAAGCTCCACGGAGACGGGGTTGTCCTCGTAGAAATCGACCTCGATGACGGTCTCCGGAAGGAGGTACTTCATCGACTCGCCCACGACCTCGTCGTCGAGACGGATCTGGTCGAAGGTCTCCTGGTTCATGAAGTGGTGGCCCTCGCTGTCCGAGTAGAGGTACTGCATCTGGTGCGTGTCGAGAGAGGCTTTCTCGACCTTGTCCTCGGAACGGAACCGGTGCTCGTTCATGGTGCCCGACTTGAGGTTCCGGAGCTTGGCCTGGACGAACCCGCGGAGGTTCCCCGGGGTCTTGTGCAGGACGCTGTGCGCCCGATGCAGCTCCCCGTTGTGGACGATGATCATGCCCGGTCGGATTTCTGTGGCGGAAATCATTGGTACTCCGAGAGTTCTGGAATCACCGAAGGACACGGTTGCAGGGGCGAAGACACCACCCGACCCGGACCTGCTGGCGGACGGCAAGCCTAACCCACCCTCCGCCGGAAAGACAAGCGGCCCGAGTCCGAGGGACCCGGGCCGCAAAGGAGACCGGAAAAGTGGACGCTACTTCTTGGTCAGGACGAAGTGCGTCCGGCGGTTCTTGGACCAGGCCGACTCGTCGTGGCCTTCCACGAACGGCCGCTCCTTGCCGTAGGAGATCGTCATGAGCTTCGCCGTGTCGACGCCGAGCGAGACGAGGTAGTCCTTCGTCGCGTTCGCGCGGCGGTCCCCGAGGGCGAGGTTGTACTCGCGGGTTCCGCGCTCGTCGCAGTGGCCCTCGAGCAGGAATTCCGCCTCCGGGTGCGCCTTCATCCAGTTCGCGGCCTTGTCGAGCTTCTCGCGCGAGTCCTGCCGGATGTCCGACTTGTCGTAGTCGAAGAAGATGTCCTGGATGTAGCCCTTCTCGATCGGATCTTCGACGACGACGACCGCCGGGGGCGGCGGCGGCGGCGGGGCCGGCGCGGGCGCGGGAGCGGGCGGCGGCGCGCACGTGAACTTCGTCGTTGCGGTCTCACGCCGCTTGCCGTTGGCGCCGATCGCCCAGGCCGTCGCCGTGTGCGGGCCCGTCGAAAGGTCGTTGAAGGTCGCGGTCAGCGGCACCTTGTCCGCCGGGACCATCTGCGACTTGCCGCCGTCCACTGAGATCTCGTAGGCCTTGGGCGGGAAGACGCAGAAGTCGCCCGCGACGGGCGTCACGGACACGGCAACGGCCTTGCAGGCTTCCGCGGAGAGCGTGTCGCCGTCGGCGGGCGCCGTGACGCGGAACGCGGGCCCGGTCTGGCACGTGCAGGCGCCGAGGAACAGCGCGGCGACGGCGATCAGCGAAATGCCGACGCGCCGCGCGAGGAATCCGGGAGAGGTCGCTTTCACGTCAATCCTCCTGTTCAGGGCATCGGGTCGGTGTGCGGCGTGCGCTCGAGGCGCTGCGCGGGCGCGGCAGGGCCGGCCGTCACGGCGGCGCGGTGCGGCGGAATCAACGCCGCGAGCGCGCTGGCGAACTCGGGCGTGAAGATCTGTTCGATCGCGATCGCCTTCTCGGCGTCGGTGATCGGCGCCCAGACGTACGGCGCCGTGTATGGACCGGAGAGCCCGCCGGCCGTGCCGCCCGCGTAGAGGTACGTGGAGAGGTCGACGCGCGCGACGTTTGCGCCCGCGAAGTTCGCGTTGATGAACTGGGCGATGTCGTCCGCGAGGAGCGCGTACCCGATCGGCGTGAGGTGGAAGCCGTCGTACGAGAAGAGGCCGCCCGTCAGGAACGCCGCGCTGACGGTCGCCCCGCCGAAGTCGAACCCGGCCTTCATGCGAAGGAGGAAGTTGTTCGTGTCGTAGAACTGGTACCCGGAGGCGGCACAGGCCGCCTTGATCGCGGCGTTGTAGTCCGCGTAGCGCTGCTTGAGGAGAGCCGTCTCGCTTGCGTACAGGAGGACGCCGGGGTGGGTCGCATCGATGGCCGAGTCCGGCAGCGGCTTGTTGCAGTTCGGGAGCGGCGCGACGGCGCACGGGATGCCGAATCCGGAGGGCAGGTAGGACGCCGCGGCGAGCGTCACGAGCGTCGTGGCCGGGATCGGGCAGGCCGGGACGCCCGTCGGGCAGCCTGTCGGACCGAGGAGCGGAATCGGCGCGCCGTTGACGAGGACGAGCTTGCCGCCGCTCGTGAGGTAGGGCGGTAGGGTCGTCGCGAACGGAATGCTCGTGACGTCGACCACGCCGAAGACGATCCCGTTCTTCTGCCGGGCCGCCAGCTTCGCGACCGATGCGTTGATGTCGGCCGTGAAGGATGCGACCGGCGTCACCGTGACGCCGTCGATCACGGTGCCCGAGAGGACGCCTCCGAGATAGTCGTTCCCGACGTTCTCGAGGAAGACGAACGACGGCGAGAGGGCGATCGCCTGGTCGACCATCGAGCCGATGTGGAACACGGAGTTCCGGAGGACGAGGTCGATGAAGCTGCGGCACGCACCCGCCGCGACGGTCTCGGCGCCCGTCGTGGCGTAGAGCATGTCGTGGATCGCGCACCCGGGGACCGAGAGGTTGTTGTAAGGCCGCGGGAGCGCGAGGTTGGCGGGCGTGCCGGTCGAGGGCTCGGCCCCGAACGACGGGGCGAGCGACGTGAGGACCATGCAGCCGCCCAGCCCGGGGTCGTTGATGATCGGCTGCTGGAAGTCGACGCCGTTGGCGCGGGCGAGGACCGCGATGGGCGAGTCGACCTGGACGCGCTTCGTGAGGCAGTTCGCCGAGAAGCCCGCGCCTTCGGAGTCGCCGACCAGCGCGATCTTGGAGAGGTCGACCTGGGCGGCGGCGGGCAGGGCCGTGACCGCCACGAGGGCGGCAGCGGAAAGGAGGCGGAGGAGGGTGTGAGGAGTCTTCATGTTCTTCCTGGCTCCCTCAGAAGGTCGTCTTCATACCGACGCTCGGGAGGATCGCGAACGTCTTGTATGTGGCGCTGAAGTTGTCCTTGTTCGTAACGATGGTGCGCTCGTGGAACCAGAGGAAGAGAGACGAGAACTGGAACTCGACGCCCTTCATGACGCGGAGGCCGGCGCCGATCGTCACGCCGGTCCGGTTCGCGTCCGGGAGAAAGGGCGAGGCGTCGAAGTCGGGCTGCGGGGTCTGGTCGTATAAGAAGCCCGCGGCGAGCCACCCGGCGCTCGACGGCTTGTAGAGCGCGCCCGCGCGGACGGCCCACGTGTTCTGCCAGCCGTGCGGGAGGACGGAGTCCGGCAGGCCGTCGATCGAGATGACGGTCTGGTCGAACACCTTCCAGGTGACGTAGTTGCCGTCCACCTCGAGCGTGAGCTTCGGCGTGACGTCGTACGCGATACCGAAGGCGGTGACCGACGGGAACTGGAGGGTCGTGCGCGTCGGAGTCTGCTTCCCGAAGGGAAGCTGCGCGGCGACCGCGGCGTCGAACTGCGGGCTGCCCGTCGGGATCTGGCCGAACTCGGCATAGCCCGAGATGTCGACGTCGACGTGCGAGTGGTGGGAGATCCCGAAGCGCAGCCGGTCGCACGGCTTGATGAGGAGACCGGCGCTCCAGCCCACGTCGATGGGCGTGCCCTGCGAAATGATGCTGACGTGCGCGATGTCCGAGACGCGCTGCGTGAACGGGTTCACGGACTGGATGTTCCGCGAGAGCTTCACGTCCGTGACGCGGAACTCCGGGCCGGCGCCAACCGCGATCCAGTCGTCGATCTTCCACGCGAGCTGGAGGCCAACGGCGAGCTGGCGGAGGTCCGTTCGTTGGTTGATGACGCGCCCGCGGAACGTGTCCGGATTCTCCCAGGGCACGCCGAGGCCGTTCGGCGACCACATGCCCGCCGACAGCTTGAGGTCCTTGCTGAGGGACATGACGCCGTAGCCATGGCCGAACCAGTAGAGCGACTTCTTCATGTCCGCCGAGTAGCCCTCGCCCGGGAACGGGTTCAGGCCGTCCATGCGGGCGGTCGGGCGAAGGACCCCGAATGCGCCACCCTCGAGGGTGAACTCGTCGTTGAACGCGTTGCCCGCCGGGTTGTAGAACATCGCCGACGGGTCGTCGGCGGTGGCGACGAACGCGCCGCCCATCGCGTTGCCCTTCGAGCCCTGCTCGAAGAGCGCGAAGCCCGCGGCCTCGAGCCGGGCCGCCGGAAGGGCGACCGCGAGGCCGACGAGCACGAGTGCCGCCAGCCGGGTCCCAATCGCTTTGAACACCGGTTCCTCCTTCACGTCACTGTCCGAAAAGACGGTGGGTTTGCAGATTCTCGTTCGATTCTACAGATATCCGGGATACTTGTGACTTCCGTCGCGCTCCGTCAAGAGCTTTCCGCATCGGGCGCGTCAACGCGGGTGCGCCCCGAGGGTCGCAACGGCCACCGCCCCGGGCCCGGCGTGGGCCGCGAGAACGGGGGTCACCTCCACGACGAACTCCTCCGCCCCCGGACGCCGCGCGAGGAGCTCCCCGGCGATCCGCTCGGCCAGCTCGGGAGCGTCGGCGTGGGCCACGGCGAACACGGGAGCCGCTACGCCCTCGGCCATCCGGAGGGACTTCTCGACGAGCTTGACGCAGGCCCGCGGGAATCCGCGGGCCGCTCCCCCGGGGCGGGCCCGGCCCGCACCGTCGAGCGCGATGAGCGGGACCACCCCCAGCAGGTTCGCGAGACGGCGCTGCCCGGCCGTCACCCGCCCCCCGCGGACGAGGGAGTCGAGTGACGGCACGGCGGCCAGGAGCCGCACCCGGGCGGCGGCGCCCTCGGCGGCGCGGACGACCTCCGCGAGGCTCTCCCCGCGCGCGGCCGCCTGGGCGGCCGCGCGGACCACGAGGCCCTGGGCGACCGAGAGGGCCCGCGAGTCGACCACCTCGACCGGCGCGAAGCCGGGCTGGTCGCGCAGGGACGCCGCTGCGAGCCGGCCGGCCGAGTACGTCCCCGAGAGGGCGCCGGAAACGTGGATCCCGACCACCGGCGTGCCGTGTCCGGCGAGCGCACCGTAGACCTCCCGGAAGTCGGCGGGCGGCGGCTGCGAGGTTCGGGCCACGATGCCCTCCTCGCGCAGCCGGCGGTGGAACTCCGCCGGCGTGATCGTGACGCGGTCGAGAAAGGTCTCGCCACCGATGAGGAGACGGAGCGGCACGAGCGCGATGTCCTCCCGCTCGAGGAGCGCCTCGGGCAGGTCGCAGGCCGTGTCCGTCACGATCACGACGCGCCCGGCCGGCCGCACGCGTCCGCCTCCCGCCGCGTCGCGCTGCGCACGCATGTCTTCGGCCTTCGTCTCCTCGACGCGCCCGAAGCGCCGGGCGACCTCGAAGACGTCCTCAGGCCGGTTCACGTGGACGTGGAGCCTCACCCGCGTGGCGCTCCCGACCACGGCCAGAGAGTCGCCGAGCGGCGCCGCCGCGCGCCGCAGCGCGTCGCGGTCGATCCCCGCGCCCGACAGGAGAACCTCCGTGCACCACCGGAAGAGGAGCGTCTCCTTCGCCTCGCGGATGCGGGCCTCGACGCGGTCGGCCGGAGCCGGCGGCGCGGGCGCCCCGCGGACCGCGTAACCCGCCTGGACGCCTTCGAGGAAATCCACGAACCCCTGCGCGCCCGCGTCGACGACGCCGGCTTTACGCAGGACGGCGAGCTGGTCGGGCGTGCGCGCGAGGGCGGCGCGCGCGGCCGGGAGGGCGGACGCGAAGGCCGTCGCCCAGCCCCCGCCGCTGGAGGCGCTCTCCACGGCGTCCGCCCACGCCGCGATCACGGAAAGGAGCGTCCCCTCCTTCGGGTAGGCCATGGCGCCGCGGGCCGCCTGAGCCGCCGCGCGCGCGAGGACCGTGAACGCGGGCGCCGGCAGGCGCGCGGCGCCGCGGACGGCCTCCGCAAGACCTTCGAGCGCCTGCGCGGCGATCGCGCCCGAATTGCCCCGCGCGCCGAGGAGCGCCTCGTCCGCCGCACGGCGCGCGACCGCGGCGAGGCTCCGCTCGCGCGTCCCGGCCACGGCCGCAGAAACGCGGTCGAGCGTCGCGGCGAGATTCGAGCCCGTGTCGCGGTCCGCGACCGGAAAGACGTTGATCCGGTCGATCGCCTCGCGGCGCACCGAGACGGCGCGGGCTCCCGCCGCCAGGGCGCGCGCGAGGCGGCGCCCGTCGAGGGTCGCGATGCGGACCCGAGTCATTCGGGCGATTCTAAGGAGAAATCAGCGGGAAGATCTTCCCTTTACCTCACCGGCGCGCGCAGGACCGGCGCGAAGCTGCCCGGCCGGCTCGCCTCGCGGGCGGCACCGGCCTCGTCGAGACGCCGCACGGGCGTCGTGTGCGGGGCGCCGTGGACGATCTCCGGGGCCGTCTCGCACTCTTTCGCGATCGCGATCATCGCGTCGATGAACGCATCGAGCTCTTCCCTGGGCTCGGATTCGGTCGGCTCGATCATCAGCGCGCCCGGCACGATGAGCGGGAAGGACATCGTCGGCGGATGGAAGCCGAAATCCATGAGGCGCTTGGCGACGTCGATGTTGTGGAGGCCCAGGGCGGCCTGCTTCTTGTCGTCGAAAACGACCTCGTGGTAGCTCGGCGCCGTGTACTTGAGGTGGTAGAAGGGCTCGAGCTTCTTGCGGATGTAGTTCGCGTTCAGGACGGCGTTCTCGGCCACCTCGTGAATCCGGTTCCCGTACGAGACGATGTACGTGAGAGCGCGCACGAGGACGCCGAAGTTCCCGTAGAACGTCCGCATCTTGCCGATCGTGTCGGGCCGGTCGACGTCGAAGCGGAAGATGCCGCGGTCGTTCTCGATCGTCGGGACCGGGAGGAACGGGACGAGCGCCGGGGCGACGCCGACGGGCCCCGCGCCCGGGCCCCCGCCGCCGTGTGGCGTCGAGAACGTCTTGTGCAGGTTCATGTGCATGACGTCGACGCCCATGTCGGCCGGGCGCACCTTGCCGACGAACGCGTTGAAGTTCGCGCCGTCGAGGTAGAGGTACGCGCCCTTGTCGTGGACCATCTTCGCGATGTCCAGAATCCGCTCCTCGAAGACGCCGAGCGTGTTCGGGACGGTGATCATGAGCGCCGCGACGTCCTCGTTCAGCTTCGATGCGAGCTCGGCGAGGTCGAGCGTCCCGTGGGCGTTCGACGCGAGCTCGACGACGTCGTAGCCCGCGAAGTGGGCGGTCGCCGGGTTGGTCCCGTGCGCGGAGTCCGGCACGAGGACGTTCTTCCTCGGGTTGCCGGCCTTCACGTGCGCCGCGCGGATCATGAGGGCGCCCGTCAGCTCGCCGTTCGCGCCGGCCGAGGGCTGGAGCGTCACGCGCGCGAAGCCCGTGAGGGCCTTGAGCGCCTGCTCGAGGCGCCACATGAGCTCGAGGTTCCCCTGGGACAGGTGAACGGGCGCATAGGGATGGGTGTCGTTGAACCCCGCGAGGCGTGCGATCTCCTCGTTGATGCGCGGGTTGTGCTTCATCGTGCACGACCCGAGCGAGTAGAGCGCCGTGTCGATTGCGAAGTTCATCTGCGAGAGGCGCGTGAAGTGGCGGACGACGTCCACCTCGTTTGCCTCGATCTCGCCCGCGACCTCGGTCCGGTGCGCGTCACCGTAGAGCGCGGCGGGATCGGCCGGGGGCACGTCGAGCGTCGGGAGGTGTACGCCCGTGCGGCCCGACCGGGCTGCATCGAAGAGCGAGCCGAACCGGCGGCGGCGGTCGAGGCGCGCATCCGCGCGGACGAGGGGACCTTCGGTGAGCGTTCCGTGGTCGGTCATGTCAGAAGCTCCTCAGGACGTCGAGGAGGCCGTCGAGACCGGCGCGCGGGACGCGCTCCGTCACGGCGACGAGGAGGAGGTCGCGGTGGCCCGCACCGAGCGGGTCGAGGCGTGCGAACGGCACGCCCGCGAGGATCTTCTTCTCCTCGGCGCGCGCGAGCACCGCTTCGACGCCCGGGCCGCAGCGCAGGGCGAACTCGTTGAACGTCTTCCCGGAGAACGCGAGCGAGAAAGGCCCCGTGAGGGACTTCACGCCGGCCTTGAGGTATTCGGTCTTCGCGAGGCACTGCATCGCCGTCTCGCGGAGGCCCTGCTTGCCCAGCGCCGAGAGCGTCATCGTCGCGGCGAGCGCGAAGAGACCCTGGTTCGTGCAGATGTTCGACGTCGCCTTCTCGCGGCGGATGTGCTGTTCGCGCGTCGAGAGCGTGAGGCAGAACGCCGGGCTCCCATCCGCGTCCACCGTCTTCCCGACGAGGCGCCCCGGGATCTGGCGCTTGAACGCGTCGCGGCAGGCGAGGAAGCCGACGAGCGGGCCGCCGAACGACGGCGGGACGCCGAAGGATGCGGCCTCGCCGCACGCGATGTCGACGCCGCGCGCACCGGGGGGCTGGAGGACCGCGAGCGAGAACATCTCGTTCACGACGCCGATCGCGAGGGCGTTCTTCGCGTGCGCGGCGGCCGCGAGGCCGTCCCAGCTCTCGACGACGCCGAAGGCGTTCGGAGACTGGAGGGCCACCGCGAACGTCGCGTCGTCGACGGCCGCCGCGAGAGCCGCGGCGTCCGTGGCGCCGTCCTCGCCGAGCGGGATCTCGACGATCGTGAACGGGAAGTTCGCGAGGTACGTCCGGAGGCACAGGAGGTACTCGGGGTGGATTCCCTGCGAGACGACGACTTTCGTCTTCTTCTTCGTGAGGCGTTCGGCCATCAGGACGGCCTCGACGAAGGCCGACGCGCCCTCGTACATCGAGGCGTTCGCGATGTCCTGGCCGGTGAGCAGCGCGATGTGCGTCTGGAACTCGTAGACCGCCGTGAGCGTCCCCTGCGAGACCTCGGGCTGGTAGGGCGTGTAGGCCGTCAGGAACTCGCCGCGCAGGAGGAGCTGCGAGACGAACGCCGGGGAATGGTGGCTGTAGAGGCCGCCACCGAGGAAGGACGTCCACTCGGACAGGGAGGCGTCCCGGGCGGCGAGGGCTCCGAAGTCGCGGCGGACCTCGATTTCCGAGGCGGGCGGGGGCAGGGGCGGCGCCTCGCGGTGGTAGACGGCGCGCGGGACGGTCGCGAAGAGGTCGTCGACCGACGAGGCCCCGACGGCGGCGAGCAGCGCGGCGCGCTCGTCGGGACTGTTCGGGATGTAGCGCATCGGGGTGTTCCTTCCCTGCCCGATCTACGCCGCGGGGGCGGCGCCGGACGCCGCGGGGTCAGGCTTTCGCTTCTTCCTCGACGAATTTCTCGTACGCGACCGCCGTCATGAGGGCGTCGACCTCGGCGTCCGAGGTGAGCTTGATCTTCACGAGCCAGCCGTCGCCGTGCGGGTCTTCGTTCACGGCGCCCGGCTCGTCGGCAAGCACCTTGTTGGTCTCGAGGATCTCGCCGGCCACGGGCAGGAAGACCTCGGAGACCGCCTTGACGGACTCGATCGTGCCGAACTCCTGTCCGGCGTCGAAGATCTCGCCGGTGTCCGGGAGCTCGACGAACACGATCTCGCCGAGCTCTTTCTGGGCGTGGTCGCTGATGCCGATCGTGGCGACGTCGCCGTCCACGCGGATCCACTCGTGGCTCCTCGTGTAGCGGCGGTCGTCGGGGTAAGCGCTCATGGTCCCTCTCCTGAAATGCGTCCCGCTAGCGGCGCTTGTAGAACGGTGTCGGCACGACGACGGCCGGGACGCCGCGGCCGCGCACGTCGATCGTGAGGATCGTGCCCGGCGCAGAGTGGGCGGCAGGAACGTACGCGAGCCCGATCGGCTTGCCGACCGTCGGCGGCTGCGTCCCGGACGTGACGACGCCCGCGGCTCCATTCACGGTCAGCGGATAGCCGTGGCGCGCGATCCCCCGGCCCGTGACCTCGAAGCCGACGAGCTTGCGGGGAACGCCCGCCGCCTTCTGCGCCACGAGGGCCTCGCGGCCCGTGAACTCGCCCTTCTTCATCTTGACGATCCACCCGAGGTTCGCCTCCCACGGCGTGTGCTCGTCGTCGATGTCGTTGCCGTAGAGCGCGAGGCTTGCCTCGAGGCGCAGCGTGTCGCGCGCGCCGAGTCCCGCCGGCAGGATGCCGTGCGGCTGGCCCGCCTTCAGGATCGCGTCCCACACGTCGCCCGCGTGGTCCGGATGCAGGTAGACCTCGAAGCCGTCCTCGCCCGTGTAGCCCGTGCGCGACAGGAGCGCGGGGACGCCGAGGACTTTTCCCGGCTCGAAGCGGTAATACGTAATCCGCCGGAGCGGCGTGTCCGTGAGCGTCTGGAGGATCGCTTCGGCACGAGGACCCTGGAGGGCGAGCTGCGCCCAGACCGGCGATTCGTCCTCGACGGACGCGCCCGCGCATTCGGCGGCCTTGGCCCACGCAACGTCCTTCGGCGTGTTCGAGGCGTTCACGACGAGGAAGTAGTCGTCCGCCGCAAGCCGGTACGTGAGGAGGTCGTCGACGAACGTCGCCTTTGGCGTCAGGAACGCCGAGTACTGGACCTTGCCGTCGTCGAGCGCCGCGACGTCGTTGCACGTGAGGCGTTGGACGACGTCGAACGCCTTCGGGCCCTTGACCCGGATCTCGCCCATGTGCGAGACGTCGAAGAGTCCGGCGCGCTCGCGGACGGCGCGGTGCTCCTCGGAGAGCCCCGCGTACTCGACGGGCATGTCCCAGCCGCCGAAGGGGACCATCTTGCCGCCGAGGGCCCGGTGACGCTCCCAAAGCGGCGTGCGCCTGAGAACCTGGGCCGAATCCGAGGAGGGACCACTCATCGCCGCGACGCGACGATAGTGCCCACCCCCCGCGCCGTCAACCGATGCACGTGCACACCGGGGCGGATAATCCCGGGATGGAAAGCGGACGCGACGCCGAGCTCCTCGCCAAAGGCCGGCCCCGCCGCGTTTTCGCCGCCGGAGACGAGATCCCCGACGGCGCCTTTCCTTCCGGTGTGTTCCTGTTCCTTTCGGGCGCCGCTTCGCTCCTCGCCGAGACGCCGTTCGGCCCCCATCCGGTCGCGCGGCTCGCCGCCCCCGCTCTCGCCGATCTCCGCGCGGCCCTCGGAGGCTCGCCCGGCGTGGCCCGGCTCCGGCCGGACGCGGGGGCGGAGGCGGTCCACCTTCCCGCCGACGAGGCGCGCGCCCTCGCGTTCGACAGCGGCGAGGCGGGCGGGGCCTTCCGGCGGATCGCCCTCGCGAGCCTCACGGCGGCGATCCGCGAGACGAACGACTCCCTCGCGCGTTTCTTCGAAGGGCTCTCGGCGCAGCCGGCGCCTCCGGACCCGACGCGCGCCCACACGATCGAATCCGACGTGGACATCGCCCGGGCGCGCGATCTCTTCGAGACGGCGGGTCTCGACCCCGCGATCCTCCCGGCGCTCGGCCTCACGGCGCGCACGGTCATGCCGGGGGCCGCGCTCGTGAAGGCAGGCGACACGGGGCACGAGGCGTTCCTCCTCGTCGAGGGAAGGCTGCGCGTCTCGATCGACATCGCGGGCGCGGGCGAGGAGGCCCTCGCGATCCTCAAGCCCGGCGAGATCGTCGGCGAGATGCCGCTCGTGGACGACGCGCGGCGCTCGGCGGACGTGTATGCGCACGGGGGGCCGGCGGTCGTCTACGTCCTGACGCGCGACGTGTTCCAGCGCCTGCTCGGGAGCGGCGCGCCGGAGGGCGCGGCCCTCCTCGGCGGCCTCACGTTTCTTCTCGCACGCCGGCTCGAAGAGGTAATCAAGAAATCCGCCGGCTTCCGGATCCTGGCCGGCCCGATCTGAACTACTGCTTCTTGAGCCGTTCCTTGATCGTCGCGCGGATCTCGCCGGCGGTCGGGGCGACCATGAGGCGGATCGTCTTCGTCTCGTGGCCGGGAGCCGAGAGCGCGACCTGGTAGACCGCCATGTCGCGGAACATCATCTCGTCCTTCGCCCACTTCGACGCCGGGCCGTACTCCTTGCCGTTCACGGTGACCATGGCGTCGGGCGGATCCACGTTGAAGAGAACGGCGCCCACCGTCTTGTAGTTCGGCCGGTGGAGGCTGCCCTCGGGACCCGTCTCGCCGTCCGGCGTCCCCTTCGGGAGCTCCTGGTCGATCGCGACCTTGTCGTCGGTGGCCGTGGCGCGGACGACGACGTCCACGAGAAGGTCGCGGCGATCCGGGTAGCAGATCCGGAGCCGGTGCTGACCCTCGAGGTTGAACGTCAGGAGCGCCCCGCCGCCGGCGTCGTCCCAGTCGTCCGAGATCCCGATGTAGTTCCCGTCGAGGAAGACGCGTGCCTGGCTGGGGGAGACGTTGATCTTCAGGAAGCGGCGGATCGTCACGGTGAGGTCGGCGCGCTTCGCGGGCGGCGGCGTCGGTTTTGCGGCGACGGCGGCCACGCCCTGGGCGCCGACCTCCGCGGGCGTCGGCTTCGTCCTCGTCTTCCGGGGCGCCGGCGTCGCCGAGGCGGCCGTGGCCGGAGCGGAGATGCTCGCGCTCGGCGTCTCGACCACCGCAACCGCGGGGCCGGCCGTGGTCGCGGCGAGCGGCGCGGGCGGGGCGGCCGGCGGGGCCGGAGCGGCCGTGGAGGGCGCGAGCGGCGGCGGGACGTCGGGCTTCGCGTCCGGCGTCCCGCCCCTGTTCGAGAGGAAGACGCCGCCCGCGACCGCGAGCGCGACGGCGAGCGCCCCGGCTCCGAGGACGGCGGGCGAGAGGCCCTTCTTCGCGGCGGGCGGCGGGACGCGCCCTTCGGCCTTCGCGGCCACTTCGCCGAGCCGGCGGCCGGTCGTGATCGTCGGCGACTCCGAGTCCGGCAAGGGGATCGGCGCGGCAGCCGGGAGAGGCGCGCCCTCGGGGCCCGGGCTCGCGACGGGCATCGCGGCCGTCGGCGCCATCGAGGAGTGCGGCGAGGCCGGCAGCGGCACGGCGGGCGACGAAGGCGACGAGCGCCCGCGCTTCATCCGGCTGTCGGAGTAGCTCGCCGTCGAGCCGACGGGCGACGTCCCGAGCAGGCCCCGGAGGTCCTCCGCGAGCTCGGCCGCGTCGGTGTAGCGGTTCGCGCGATCCTTGGCGAGGCAGCGGCGGACGACGTCCGCGAGACCGTCGGGCAGGTCGCTCGCGACGACCGACGGGTCGGCCGGCTCCTCGTGGAGGATCTGGTAGACGAGCGTCGTGAGCGTGTCCGCGGGGAACGGCTTGCGCAGGGTGACGGCCTGGTAGAGGACGACGCCAAG
>JBBQDQ010000008.1:0-41514 GCA_038319835.1 Thermoanaerobaculia bacterium
TCACGAGCCCCCATGCGGCGAGCAGGCAGAGACAGGGATAGGCGGGGAGCATGTACCGCAGGGACGAGACCCACTGGGCTCCCTGGTGGAGGACGACGACGAGGACCCACACGGCGGGAACGAGAAGGCGAGGGGCCCGCCGCCGGGCGAGAGCGGCGACGGCTGCCGCCGTTCCTGCGGCGGCAGCGAGCGCGAGAGGAACGCCCATGCCCCAGAGCGCGAGATTCGAAAGCGGCCACACGAACGGCGTCCGGCCCGCCCACTGCACGCCCGGTGGGATGTCCTTCTCGCCGCTGACGAGCTCCCCGACTTCGCGGAGATTCGCGAGCCAGCGGTCGCTCGGGAGGATTCCGAACAAGCCCGGCCCGCGGAAGGCGTCGGGCTGGGCGATTCGAAAGACCACTCCCGCCGCGGCGAGGAGGAGGACAAACCGCAGGAGCAGGCTCTCGACGGCCGCCGTTCGGTGCGGTGCCGGCCCCTCGCGCCATTTCGCGACGAGCGCCGTTCCCGCGACCGCCGCCGCGACGAGGACCAGCGTCGCGACCGAGATTTTCGTCGCTGCTGCGAGGCCGAGGAGCGCACCCGCCGCGACCCAGTCGGCGCGTTCGCCTCTCGCCTGAACGCGTTCGAGCGCGAGGAGCGTCGCGGTCGTGAGGCACGTCGCGAGCGCGTCGACGGTGAAGAAGTGAGACTGCTGAATGGGCAGAACGGAGACCGCGTACAGGAACGCCGCCAGAAGTGCGACCGGCCGGCGTGACGTGACCCGGAGTGCGAGCACGTAGAGAAGCACGAGTGTGACGAGGTCGGCCAGGGCGGAAACGCCGCGGCCGACGAGCGTCACCTGGTCGAAGCCCGAGAGTCCGGTCCGCTCCGACGCGACCTTGACGATCGTCGTCGGAAGGGTCCCGTACGGAAAGAAGGGAAACCCGACGTTCCGGGGATTCAGCGTGGAACGGGCTTCGTCGAACCAGGTCGCGGCCGACGACGGGAGACGCAGGGACGAAACGACCATCGAGAGGAACCGTTCGTCCGGGTGGAGGTGCTGGCGCGCGTCCCAGTCGAAGCCGACGAGACGCAGGGCGGCGGCGAGAACGAGGGTCCCGGCGAGGACGAACGCGGCCCGGGGAGTCCCGGTGCTCCGGAACCGTCCTCGGAGACGCGGGGACGTCGTGATCACGGCCCGCGAACCGCCGGCGTCAGCTCTTGCCGAAGAGCAACCTCGTCATGGCGAATCCCACCGCTCCGAGGAGCAGCGCAAGGATGCCGAGCGAGCGGGTGTCCAGCGCCGGAACGTCGACCGCGTTGCCGTTTCCGCCGGCGCCGCCGAACGGCGTCGGGGTCGAGGTGACCGTGGCGGTCGGCGTGGCCGTCGAGGTCGGCGTCAACGTCGGCGTCGGAATCGGAGTCGGCGTGGAGAGCGGAGTCGGCGTGACCGTCGAGACCGGAGTGGACGTCGGAGTCGACGTGGGCGTGGACGTCGGCGTCGACGTGGTCGTCGACAAGGGAGTGGGCGTGGACGTCACTGTGGCGGTGGGCGTCGACGTCGTCGTGGGCGTGGTCGTCGGCGTGAAGGTTGAGGTCGGGGTGGACGTAGTGGTCGGAGTCGACGTGGTGGTCGGAGTGGCGGTGGCCGTCGAGGTCGCGGCCGGCGTGGACGTTCCCGTCGGGGTGAGGGTCGGCCCCTGCGCAAAGGCGCTTTGCTCGAAGCTTCCGGTGGGTGCGCCCGAACCCAGGCTCAGGACGAAGCCCACGAGCAGCAGTGCGATGGAGAGGTTGCGAACGAATGACTTCACAGCGGTCCTGGCGGACGGACTATAGCAGCCCGTTGTGCGACTCGCGCCCTGTTACGATCGATGCGCGTGCGGAATCAAGCTCCCGGAAAAGATGCTCCGGCCCCGCCGGAAAAGCCCGATTCGAAAAAGACGATCCTCGTGAGCGTCTTCGGGCGGGAGACGCCGCGGAGCCTCGCCGAGGACCACCTCGACGAGCTCGAGCGCCTCGTCGACACGGCGGGCGGCGTCGTCGTCGCGCGCGCGCTCCAGGAGCGGCGCTCGCCGGATCCGGCGACGTACGTAGGCTCCGGCAAGGTCGAGGAGCTCGCGGAGGTCGCGCGGGCGCAGGGCGCCGGCTGGACGATCTTCGACGACGAGCTCACTCCGACGCAGTCGCGCAATCTCGAGAAGGCGCTCCCGACGAACGTCCTCGATCGCGCGGGAGTGATCCTCCGGATCTTCGCGGCGCGCGCCCGCTCGCGCGAGGCCATGACACAGGTCGAGCTCGCGAGCCTCCAGTACCAGCTCCCGCGCCTCGCGGGCAAGTCGGAGGGCCTCGCCCAGCAGCGCGGCGGGGGCGCGTTCCGGGGCGGCGCGGGCGAGCGGAAGATCGAGCTCGACCGCCGGCGCCTGAGGATGCGGATCGCCAAGCTCAAGGACGAGCTCAGAAAGATCGAGACGCAGCGGGACGTGAGGCGCAAGGGCATGAAGCGCGTCGCGACGGTTTCCCTCGTCGGCTACACGAACGCGGGGAAGACGACGCTCTTCAACCGGCTCACGTCCTCGAAGGAGTTCGCCGAGGACCGCCTCTTCGCGACGCTCGACCCGCGGCACGCGCGCCTGCACGGCGTCGGCGGTCGCGCGATCGTGCTCGCGGACACGGTCGGCTTCCTCCGCAAGCTGCCGCACGATCTCGTGGCGTCGTTCAAGTCCACCCTCGCCGAGGTGCGCGACGCGGACCTCCTCGTCCACGTGGTGGACGCGTCCTCGCCGGCCGCTTCCGAGCAGAAAGCCGTCGCCGAGCAGGTCCTCGAGGAGCTGGGCGTCGAGAAGCGCCGCGTCCTCCTGGCCTTCAACAAGACGGACCGTCCGTCCCCGGAGGCGCTCGACGCCGACGGGCTCCAGATCTCGGCCGCGAGCGGCGCGGGCCTGCCCGAGCTGCGTGAGGAGATCGTGAACCGCCTCCTCGCGCTCGGGGCGCGCCTTCACGTTTACGGGGTTCCCGGAGATTGATTCCCCGTCGTAATACGATCCGGGGCGTCAGGGAGGGGGCTCGATGACCGCACCGATCGCGTACCGCCGCCGGGGCCAGGCCGTCTGGCTGGACAGCATCTCGAACAAGATGATCCGGACCGGCCGGTTGACGTCCCTCATCGACGCCGGGACGATCTACGGGGTCACCTCGAATCCGACGATCTTCGGCCAGGCGATCGAAAGGAACGAAGGCGACTACAACGCCGGGATCGAGCGGCTCGCGCGCGAGGGCAAGGACGCCTTCGCGATCTACGACGCGCTCACCCGGGGCGACATCGCGGAGGGCGCCGA
The DNA here is from genome assembly GCA_038319835.1 of Thermoanaerobaculia bacterium. Classification (GTDB taxonomy): domain Bacteria; phylum Acidobacteriota; class Thermoanaerobaculia; order UBA5066; family UBA5066; genus Fen-183. The sequence continues at coordinate 3,318 of JBBQDQ010000008.1, forward strand.
CGCGTTCCGCGCGGTCCACGACCGCAACCCGGTAGACGGCTGGATCTCGCTCGAGGTCCTGCCCTCGCTCGCGCGCGACACGGAGAAGACCGTCGCCGAGGCGAAGCGCCTCGCGTCGGCCCTCGGCCGCCCGAACGTCTTCATCAAGGTCCCCGCGACGCCGGAGGGGGTCCCGGCGATCCGCCGGCTGATCGGCGAGGGCGTCTCGGTGAACGTCACGCTCATGTTCAACCGCAAGCACTATCGCGACGTCGCGAACGCCTACGTCGGCGGCCTCCAGGACTTCGCCGCGAGGGGCGGCGACCTCTCTCGCGTCCACTCGGTCGCGTCGTTCTTCGTCTCGCGCGTGGACACGCTCATCGACAAGCGCCTCGCCGAGAAGGCCGCCGCGGCGGCCGGCGCCGAGAGGGCGCACCTCGAAGGCCTGCGCGGCAAGGCCGGCCTCGCGAACAGCAAGGTCGTCTACCAGGACTTTCTCGGGATCTTCGGGGCCGGGTTCGCGTCCCTGCGGGGGCGCGGCGCGCGCCTCCAGCGGCCCCTCTGGGCCTCGACGGGCACGAAGAACCCGGCCTACTCCGACCTTCTCTACGTCGAGAACCTCGTGGGAGCCGACACGGTCAACACGATGCCCGAGAAGACGCTCGACGCGCTCCTCGACCACGGGAGCAAGGCGCCGTCCGACACGGTGCTCGAAGGCGTCGCCGAGAGCCGGAAGGTCCTCGACGACCTCCGGGAGGTCGGCATCGACGTCGAGGCGGTCGGCGAGGAGCTCCAGAAGGACGGCGTCGTCCTCTTCGAGAAGTCCTACGACCAGCTTCTCGGTACGATCGAACAGCGCCGCGTCGTCGCGGCCGGCGCGGCCGGGGCGGAGGTGAAGGCGTGATTCTCGGGACCTTCGAGGCGGCGGAGCTGACGGACGCACAGGTCGCGAGGCTCGGCGCGCTCGGCGCCGCGTGCCGGGGCGACATCCTCCAGATGACGACGCTCGCGGCGTCCGGGCACCCGGGCGGCTCGATGTCGTCGATCGACTTCGAGCTCGTCCTCTGGGGCTTCGCGAACTGCGACCCGAAGAACCCGTTCCACGAGAAGCGCGATCGCGTCGTGATCAGCCACGGGCACACGTCGCCCGCCGCCTACGCGGCGCTCGCGCACCTCGGCTGGTTCGACCGCTCGCTCCCGCTCCTCGGCTTCCGGCGCGGCGGGTCGCCGTTCGAGGGACACGTCGAGCGCGACGTTCCGGGGATCGACTGGGGCACGGGCAACCTCGGTCAGGGCTTCGCGGCGGCCGCCGGGTTCGCGCTCGCCGCGAAGATCAAGGGCGGCGGCGCGAAGGTGTTCTGCGCGATGGGGGACGGGGAGCAGCAGAAGGGCCAGATCGCCGAGACGCGGCGCTTCGCCCTGAAGTACGGGCTGACGAACCTCGTGGGCGTCCTCGACTGGAACCACGAGCAGCTGTCCGGGTCGACCGCCGCGATCCTCAAGCAGGACATCGTCGCGGACTGGAAGGCCGACGGCTGGGCCGTGATCGAAGTGGACGGCCACGACGTGCGCGACCTCTACCGGGCGTTCCGCGCCGCGCTTCGGGCGGAGAGGCCCACGCTCGTCGCCGCGCACACGGTGATGTCCAAGGGCGTCCCCTTCATGGAGAAGGATGGCTTCAAGTGGCACGGCGCCGCGCTGTCGGTCGAGAAGTGCCACGAGGCACTCGCGGTTCTCGGGGCGGCGGACGACCTCGACCACTGGATCGACGAAAGGAAGAAGCCCGCGCCCGACTGGCACGGCGCGCTCCCGCACCGCCCCGACGAAGCCGTCGTCCTTGCCGACGGCGGAGCGCCGCGCACCTATCCGCCCGAAAAGCAGACGGATAACCGGAGCGCGTTCGGGAGCGCGCTCGCGGATCTCGGCGCGCTCTCGGCGGCGGCCGTTCCGGGCGGCGTGCCGTTCGCGGTTCTCGACTGCGACCTCTCCGTCTCGACGAAGACGGAGACCTTCGAAGCGAAGTACCCGAAGGCGTTCTTCCAGTCCGGAATCGCGGAGCACCACACGGCGGTCCTGAACGGCGCGCTTTCGCTCGCCGGCGTCCAGTCCTGGTGGGGGGAGTTCGCGATGTTCGGCGTCGCGGAGACCTACAACCAGCAGCGGCTCAACGACGTCAACGGCGCGAACGCGAAACTCGCCGTCACGCACTCCGGCATCGACGTCGGCGAGGACGGGAAGACCCACCACTCGATCGACTACTTCGGCCTCCTCAATTCGACGTTCGGCTGGAAGGTCTTCACGCCGGCCGACCCGAACCAGACCGACCGCGTCGTCCGCTGGATGGCGACGCACCGGGGGAACCACGCCCTCGTCATGGGCCGCTCGAAGATTCCATTCGCGCTCCGGGAGGACGGCTCTCCCCTCTTCGCGGGAGACTACGTGTTCGATCCGGCGCGCGCGGACCGCGTGCGGACCGGCGGCGCGGGCCTCACGCTCGTCTCGGCCGGGAACATGCTCTCGCACGCGCTCGACGCGTGGGGCGCTCTCGCGAAGGACGGGACGCGCGTCGACCTCGTCTCGGTCTGCGCGTGGAGCGACCTCGCCGACGAGGACCTCGCGTTCATGGCACGGCACGGCCGCGTCGTCTCGGTCGAGGACCACAACCCGAAGACGGGGCTCGGGACGCTCCTCCAGGCCCGGTTCAACGACCTCGGCCTTTCTGCACGCGTCGCGAAGCTCGGTGTCACTTTTTACTCGTCCTCGGGGCCGGCGAAAGAGCTCTACCGGCTCATGGGCCTCGACGGCCCCGCGATCGCTGCGGCCGTGAGGGGCGCGCTCTCCAAACCCGCCGCGTCGCGCGGCTGATCCCTCCAAGGAGAACCCGTGCAGATCGGATTCGTCGGACTCGGGAAGATGGGCGCCAACATGGTCAAGCGGCTCCTCGGCGGCGGCCACTCCGTCGTCGCGACGGACCGCAGCGCGGACGCGGTCGCGGCCTCCGTGAAGGACGGCGCATCGGGCGCAGCGGACCTCACCGGCCTCGTGACGCAGCTCGCCGCGCCCCGGACGGTCTGGGTCATGGTGCCGTCCGGCCCGCCGACGCAGTCCGTCATCGACCAGCTCGCCGCGCTCCTCTCGCCCGGCGATCTCGTCGTGGACGGGGGCAACTCGAACTTCCACGACTCCCAGCGTCGCGGCGCCCAGCTGAAGGAGAAGGGAGTCTTCTTCGTCGACGCGGGCACGTCCGGCGGGATCTGGGGACTCACGGTCGGCTACTGCCTGATGTGCGGCGGCGAACCCGAGGCGATCGCACGCCTCGCGCCGGCCCTCACGACGCTCGCGCCGAAGGACGGCTGGCTGCACACCGGTGCGGTCGGAGCGGGCCACTACGTCAAGATGGTCCACAACGGGATCGAGTACGCGATGATGCAGGCCTACGCGGAGGGCTTCGAGCTCTTCGACGCGTCGGGCCTCGGCCTCGACAACGCGAAGATCGCGGCGCTCTGGATGCAGGGGTCCGTCGTCCGCTCGTGGCTCCTCGAGCTCGCCGCCGACGCCCTGAAGAAGAACCCGGCGTTCGACGGCATCGCCCCGTGGGTCGAGGACTCGGGCGAGGGCCGCTGGACCGTCATCGAGTCGATCGAGAAGGCCGTCCCGACCCCCACGATCACGGCGTCCCTCCAGGCGCGCTTCCGGTCGCGGCAGGAGAAGTCGTACGGCGCGCGCTTTCTGAACGCGCTCCGCAACGAGTTCGGCGGCCACACGGTGAAGAAGTCGTGAGCGCGGCGCTCCCCGAGCCCGCGACGATCGTCATCTTCGGAGGGTCGGGCGACCTCTCGAAGAGGAAGCTCGTCCCGGCCCTCTTCGAGCTTTCGTCCGAAGGGCAGCTCGCACCCGGCACGTGCATCGTCGGGTACGCGCGGACGGGGGAGTCCGACGAGACATACCGCGCCGAGATGAAGGAGGCCGTCGCCGAGTTCGCGCGCAAGAAGCCCGTCGACGAGGCGAAGTGGGTCGAGTTCGCGTCGCGCCTCTACTTCTTCCGTGGCGACCTGACCGTCCCGGCCGGGTTCGCAGGCCTGAAGACGCGCCTCGAGGCGATCGAGAAAGAGCGCGGGACTCCCGGGAACCGGCTCTTCTACCTCGCGATCCCGCCCTCGATGATCGGCGCGGTCGTCCAGAACCTCGGCGACGGCGGCTACGTCTACCCCGTGGACGGGGGCCCGTGGTCGCGCCTCATCGTCGAGAAGCCGTTCGGACGCGACCTCGCGTCGGCTCGGGCCCTCAACGAGGAGATCTCGCACTTCTTCCGCGAGCGCCAGATCTTCCGAATCGACCACTACCTCGGCAAGGAGACCACGCAGAACATCCTCGTCTTCCGCCTCGGGAACGGGATCTTCGAGCCGATGTGGAACCGCCGCTACGTCGACCACGTGCAGATCACGGTCGCCGAGTCCCTCGGCGTCGAGAACCGCGGCCGCTTCTACGAGGAGTCGGGCGTTCTGCGCGACATCATCCAGAACCACGTGCTCCAGCTGCTGTGCCTCGTCGCGATGGAGCCGCCGGTCGCATTCGACCCGAACTCCGTGCGCGACGAGAAGGTCAAGGTCCTGAAGTGCATCCAGCCGCAGACGGCGGAGGAGATCATCCGCGACACGGTGCGCGGCCAGTACGGGGCCGGGGCCATCGACGGGGCGCCCGTCGTCGGCTACCGGGCAGAGAAGGACGTCAATCTGATGTCGCTTCGCGACACGTACGCGGCGTGGAAGGTGCAGATCGAGAACTGGCGCTGGGCGGGCGTCCCGTTCTACCTGCGCGCCGGAAAACGCCTCGCCAAGCGCGTCACGGAGATCGCAATCCAGTTCAAGACGCCGCCGATCTCGCTCTTCCGGCAGGTCGGCGTCGTGCCGCAGGACCCGAACGCCCTCATCCTGAGGATCCAGCCGGACGAGGGCATCGCCCTGAAGTTCGGCGCGAAGCAGCCCGGGCCGACGATGAAGGTCGACCCGGTCACGATGGACTTCCGGTACTCCGAGTTCTTCGGCGCGTCGCAGCCCGAGGCCTACGAGCGGCTTCTCATGGACGCGATGCACGGCGACTCAACGCTCTTCGCGCGGCGCGACGAGGTCGAAGCCGCCTGGGAGCGCGTGACGCCGCTCCTCGACACGTGGCGGGACAACCCGCCGTTCGACCATCCGAACTACGAGGCCGGCACCTGGGGGCCGGACGCCGCCGTCGCCCTTCTCGCGCGCGACGGGAGGCGCTGGCGCCGCCCGTGAGCGACGTCCGCCCGTTCGCGTCGGCCGACGACGTTGCGGACGCGGCGGTGTTCCTCTTCGTGGCGCTCGCGGCGAAGGCGGTGGCCGAGAGGGGACGGTTCTTCTGCTCCCTCTCTGGGGGCAGGACGCCCCTGGCCGGCTATCGCGTCCTGGCCGCACCGGAGATTTCTTCGAAGGTGGAATGGGGGAAGGTCCACGTCTTCTGGGGGGACGAACGGTGCGTGCCGGAAGGTCATCCCGACCGCAACGATGAGGCGGCACTCGACGCCCTTCTCCGAAGGGTCCCGATCCCTTCGGACAACATCCACCGTGTCCCCGCCACCGAGCCGGACGCCGCGCAGCGCTACGAGTCCGAATTGCTCCGGGTCTTTTCTTCCACCTTCAAGGAATCTTCTCTTTCTCCCTCTTCCTCCGGGATCCCCCGCTTCGACCTCATCCTCCTCGGCCTCGGGCCTGACGGCCACACGGCCTCTCTCTTTCCGGGTCATCCCGCCGTCGAGGAGAAGACCCGCCTCGTCGTCCGGGTCGACGGAGCCCCGAAGCCGCCGCCGGCGCGCGTTACGTTCACGCTCCCGCTCCTGAACGCGGCGCGACACGTGGCCTTCCTCGTGACGGGCAAGGACAAGAACTCCGCGCTCCGGCGCGTCCTGAACGGGGACCCGGCTCTTCCGGCGTCGCGCGTCGTCGCCCGGGACGGGAGCCTCGTTTTCCTCGCCGATGCGGCGGCCCTGACGGGCGACGCGCCTGGCTCCGCGTGACGCGTTTGCGCTCGAAAGTCGGCAGGGACGCGCGTAATCTCGCGCGCAAGGTACGCCGTCTCAGACGGGGGACGCTCATGACGAAGATCGGGACGAGACTGAACCGCTTCCTCTACGAATCGGAGCGGCATTACCCGGCGGCGACGGGCGAGCTCTCGGACCTCCTCTCCCAGCTCGCGTTCGCCGGCAAGCGCATCAGCCGGATCCTTTCATCGGCGGGCCTCACCGAAGTGCTCGGTGCTTCGGGCGACGTCAACATCCAGGAAGAGCAGCAGCAGAAGCTCGACGCGCTCGCGAACGAGGTGTTCCTCGAGGCCTTCGCCTACGGCCAGCTCGTCCCGACGATCGTGACGGAGGAGATGGACCTGCCGGCCCATCTTCCCGAGAACGTCGAATCCGGCAAGTACATCGTGTTCCTCGACCCGCTGGACGGCTCGTCGAACCTCGACGTCAACGGCGGAGTCGGGTCGATCTTCTCCGTGCGCAAGCTCTCCGGGCGCGGAGAGGTGAAGTCCGAGGCCGAGCTCATGGCACGCATCTCCCAGGAGCAGGTCGTCGCGGGCTACTTCCTCTACGGCCCCTCGACGATCCTCGTCTACACGGAAGGGCGGACCGTCCACGGCTTCACGCTGGACCCGGGCGTCGGAGAGTTCCTCCTGTCGTATCCCGAGATCCGCATCCCGAACCACGGCCCGTACTACGGCGCGAACGAGGGCGGGATCCGCGACTGGGAGGAGGGCCCGCGCCGCTTCGTCGAGGAGTGGGCCCGCGAGAAGGACGAGGCGACGGGCCGCCCGTACTCGACGCGGTACTCGGGCGCTCTCGTCTCCGACTTCCACCGGATCGTCCTCAAGGGCGGGATCTACCTCTACCCGGCGACCGCGAAGAGCCCGCAGGGAAAGATCCGCCTCATGTACGAGGCGGCGCCCCTCGCTCTCGTGGCCGAGGCCGCCGGAGGTGCCGCGTCGGACGGCCGGCGCCGCATCCTCGACATCCCGCCGACGCGCAACCACGAGCGGACGCCGATCTACCTCGGCTCCAAGGACGACGTCGCGCGCGTGGACGCCTTCGTCCACGCGTCAAAATCCGTTCCTGCGCGTTGAAGAGAAGAGGAGAAGGCTTCGAAAATGGTCAAGACACCTTCCGGCCTCCGGTACGAGGACACGGTCGTCGGCACGGGCGCCTCGCCGAAGACCGGCCAGACGTGCGTCATGCACTACACGGGCTGGCTCTGGGTCAGCGACGCCAGGGGCAAGAAGTTCGACAGCTCGGTGGACCGCGGCCAGCCGTTCGAGTTCCAGATCGGCCGCGGCATGGTCATCAAGGGCTGGGACGAGGGCGTCGCGACGATGAAGGTGGGCGGCAAGCGCACGCTCCTCATCCCGCCCGACCTCGGATACGGCTCGCGCGGCGCCGGGGGCGACATCCCGCCGAACGCAACCCTCGTATTCGACGTGGAGCTCCTGGGATTGAAATAGAGCACCGGAATCAGGCCTTTCGCGGGGCCAGCACCTAAATTGAGGGTGCGGGGGTTTCCCCGCGGAGGGTTTTCATGCAGAGCCCCGTGAGGCGTGTCGTTATCCTCGGCGCCGCCGGCCGCGATTTCCACGACTTCAACACCGTCTTTCGCGATAAGCCCGGCCACCTGGTCGTGGCCTTCACCGCGACGCAGATCCCCGGGATCGACGGGCGCCGGTACCCTGCGGCCCTCGCGGGCGCGCTCTACCCGGACGGTATCCCGATCGTGCCCGAGGACGGGCTCGAGGAGCTCATCAGGAAGGAGAAGATCGACCTCTGCGTCTTCTCGTATTCGGACGTCGCGCACACACAGGTCATGCACATCGCGTCGCGCGTGATCGCGGCGGGCGCCGACTTCCTGCTCCTCGGCGCGGACCGGACGATGCTCAAGTCGAAGGTCCCCGTCATCGCGGTCACGGCCGTCCGCACGGGCGCGGGCAAGAGCCAGACGACGCGCTACCTCTCGCGCCTCCTGAAGGAGCGCGGGCTCCGGGTCGTCGCGATCCGCCACCCGATGCCCTACGGCGACCTCGCCGCGCAGGCCTGCCAGCGTTTCGCGACGTACGCGGACCTCGACAAGGAGAAATGCACGATCGAGGAGCGCGAGGAGTACGAGCCGCACCTCGACAACGGCTTCATCGTCTACGCGGGCGTCGACTACGAGAAGATCCTGAGGCGCGCCGAGGCCGAGGCCGACGTGATCCTCTGGGACGGCGGGAACAACGACCTGCCGTTCTACGTCCCGGACCTCCACATCTGCATCGCGGACCCCCACCGGCCCGGGCACGAGACGGCCTACCACCCGGGCGAGGCGAACTTCCGCCGCGCGGACATCATCCTCGTGAACAAGTGCGACACGGCCGACGAGGGCAACATCCACGCCGTCGAGATGGCCGCCGCGAAGCTGAATCCGAAGGCGCGCGTCCTGCGCACGAACTCGCCGGTCGTCTGCGACCGGCCGGAGCTCGTCCGCGGAAAGCGCGTTCTCGTCGTGGAGGACGGTCCCACCCTGACGCACGGCGGCATGAGCTTCGGCGCCGGGCTCGTCGCGGCGAAGAAGGCCGGAGCGGCCCGGATCGTCGACCCGATGCCGTACGCGGTCGGTTCGCTCGAGGCGACGTACCGCAAGTACCCGAACGCCGCGGGGATCCTGCCCGCGATGGGCTACGGCGAAGCGCAGGTCGCAGACCTTGCCGAGACGATCGCGGCGACGCCCTGCGACGTCGTCGTCGTCGGAACGCCGATCGACCTCACGCGCGTCGTGAAGCTCGCCAAGCCCACGGTCCGCGTGCGCTACGAGCTCGAGGAGGTCGTCAAGGGACGCCTCGCCGAGGAAATCGGCAAGCTCGCTCCGGCCCACGCGGGAGCGTCGGTCTAGGGCAGAGGCGGATTTCGGGGGCCGGGCGCGGGGCTTTATAGTCCCGCGCGATGGTCCTCCTCTCGCGGACGATCCACTTCAACGCGGCGCATCGGCTCTTCAACCCGGCGAAGAGCGAGGAGTGGAACCGCGCTACGTACGGCGAGTCGGCGAACACGGCCGGCTACGGCCACAACTACGCGCTGGAGGTCTCCGTCGCGGGCGAGGCCGACGTCGCGACCGGGATGGTCGTGAACCTCACGGATCTCGACCGCGTGCTCAAGGAAGAGGTCGACCGCCCGCTCGACCACAAGCACCTGAACGCCGAGATCCCCGAGTTCGCCACGGTGGTCCCGACGGCCGAGAACCTCGCGCAGTGGATCTGGAACCGCGTAGAGGTCCGGATCGCGAAGGAGGGCTGGCCGTGCCGGCTTCAGAGCCTGAAGCTCACGGTGACGCCGGCGTTTTCGGTCGAGCTGGTTTCGGAAGAAGAGAAGATTTCCTAGAAGGTCGAACGGGGTCTGTTCAAAGCGGGTGCCGCCTGCGCCGACGCTTTCGGAAGGAGAGGTGCTCACGCGCGCCGGCCGCGTGCGCCGCGACTTCGATCGCCTCGCGGCCCCAGGCGACTTCCGCCGGCGCGTGCGCGTCCGACGAGAAGACGATCGGAACTCCCGCCGCGACGAGGCTCCGGAGGAGCGGGGGAGCGGGGTACTCCTCTCCGACCGTCTTGCGGAGACCCGCGCTCGAGACCTCGACTGCGACACCGGCGGCCCTTGCGGCTTCCACCGCGTCCCGCTCGGCCGCCGCGATCGACGGCGGCATCCGGTGCCCGAACTTCTTCGGCAGGTCGAAGTGCGTCAGGACGTCGAAGCGACCCGTCGCCGCCGCCTTCGCGAGGAGCCGGTAGTACTCGCTCCAGAGCGATCCGGTGCCCTCGCGTTCGTGGCGCGCGCCCGAGTGCGGCGCGTCGATCCAGTCGCCCTTCACCCAGTGAACGCTCCCGAGGACGACGTCCCAGTCGTACGCGGCGAGGATCTCCCCGAGAGCGGCCTCGTGGCCCTCGGCGTAGTCGGCCTCGAGGCCGAGGAGCACGTCGATCCGGCCCGCGAACTCTTCGCGCAGGGCGAGGACCTCGTCGACGTAACCCGGCAGCTCGGCGCGCGTCATCGCGATGCCGGGATCCGGGTCGTCCCCGGGCAGGAAGTAGAGCGGGACGTGGTCCGTGAAGGCGATCTCCGAGAGGCCGCGCCCGAGAGCCGCCTCGACGTAGGCCCGCATCGTGCCGCCCGCGTGTCCGCAGCGGGCCGTGTGGACGTGGTAGTCGGTGCCGGGGCGGGTCGCGGTCGTCCTCACCGTTCGCGAAGTGTAGTCTCCCCATTCGGGAGGTCCTCATGGGGATCCGGATCAACCGCGTCTACACGCGCGGTGGCGACGGCGGTGAGACGAGCCTCGTGGGCGGCCCGCGCATCGCCAAGGACGCCATTCGCATCCAGAGCTACGGGACGGTCGACGAGCTGAACGCGATTCTCGGCCTCGCGCGCACGGCGAACCACGAGTCGCCCGGCGCCTCGGACGAGGACCGCGCGCGTCTCGATGCTCTCCTCACGCGCATTCAGAACGAGCTCTTCAACCTCGGCTCCGACCTCGCGACGCTGCCGCAGGACCGCCACCCGAAGCAGCCCGTCATCGAGGCGCGCCACGTGACGTTCCACGAGGAGACGATCGACGCGATGAACGAGGGGCTGCCCGAGCTTCGGTCCTTCGTCCTGCCGGGTGGGGGATGGGTCTCGGCGTTCCTGCACCAGGCGCGAACGGTCTGCAGGCGCGCCGAGCGCCTCGTGACGACGCTCGCGCGTCAGGAGGCGGTCGGCCCGCACGCGCTCGTCTACCTGAACCGCCTGTCCGATCTTCTCTTCGTCCTCGGCCGGTGGGCCGCGCGCGCGCCGCGAGAGCGAGCCGCTCTGGGAGCCGGAGAAGGGTTGACGCGCTCCCCGGTCGCGGGCTGGTGCGGGCTCCTCGCTACGCTGGCGGCGGGCCCTGCGGCCGCCCAGGAGAGGCCGACGATCTCGACCGTCGAGATCCGCCCGACGGACGTCTTCACGAACGAGGAGGCGGCAAGATTCTTCCTCTACCGCTGGGCGAACGCGCTCCACGTCCGGACGAAGCCGTCCTTCATCGAGAGCCAGCTTCTGTTCCGGCCGGGCGACCCGCTCCGCGCCGAGATCCTCGCCGAAACGGAACGAAACCTCCGCGCGTTCGGCCTCTTCCGTGCGGCGCACGTGCGCGCGGAGGGGACGCGCGTCGTCGTGGAGACGGCGGACGCGTGGACGCTCCTCATCCGCGGCTCGCTCTCGAACAACGGGGGGGTCTCGGAATACTCGCTCGGGGCCGAGGAGTACAACCTTCTGGGCCTCGGGATGCAGTTCGGCTTCGGCTTCGCGAAGGAGGCCGACCGGTCGTCCCGCTCGCTCTTCTTCGCGGACCCCAACCTCTTCGCGCCGCACGCGGCTTTCCGCCTGGATGCCACCGACCTGTCGGACGGACAGCGGTTCTCGATCGCCTACGGGCGACCCTTCTACGCGATCGAGGTCCCCTGGGCTCTCGAGGGGTTCCTGAACCGTTCGGACTTCGACACGAAGCTCTACGCGGGAGGCGAGGAGTCGGCGGTCTGGAGGAAGCGCCAGCGGATCGCCCGCGTCTCGGGCGGGACCCGCCTCGGCGGCGACGCCCTGCAGGCGGACCGCCTCATCGGATCGGTCGAGTGGACGGAGGTCCGGCTGCAGGACAAGGACGGGCCGCCTCCGCCCGACGGCTCCGCATCGAACCGCCGGTTCCTCTTCGTTTCCGCCGGATTCGAGCACGTCGGGTCCGAGTGGATCACGCGCCGCCAGGTCGACAAGCTCGAGCGCGACGAGGACTTCAACCTCGCGACGACCTTTCGGGCCGAAGCGGGGCTCTCGCCACCGTTCGACAAGAACGCCGTGGAGGGCCGTTTCGCGGCCGCCCTCACCTCCGGCACTTCGTTTCCACAGGGTTTCGCACTCTTCTCGGGCACTGCCTCGACGAGGCTCGAGGCGGGCGTCCGGAACGCTCTCGTGGGGGCCGACGCTCGGGGTTACGTCCTGACGGGGCCGTGGGCGTTCGTGGGCCGGATCGGGACGCTCGTGGGCTGGCACCTCGATCCCGAGAACCAGATCGAGCTCGACGGCGCGACGGGCGTGCGGGGCTACCGTCTCCACGCCGTCTCGGGCGACCGCCGCCTCGTCGCGAACGTCGAGGCGCGGGTCTTCGTCGTCCCGGAGTTCTGGTCGATCCTCTCGCTCGGATTCGCGGCCTTCGGCGACGCCGGATACTCCTGGGGCGCTCCGGACGGCTTCTGGCACCTCGCGGACGCCGGGATCGGGCTGCGCATCGGAATCACGCGCGCGAGCAAGAACAACCTCGTGCGGATCGACGTCGCCCGGGTGCTCCACCCGGATCCGCAGGGACGGACCGGGTGGCTCATCTCGTTCTCGTCCGGACAGGCTTTCTGACGCGCGCCGCCCCGCCGGCGCTCAGTGGATTCCCTGCGCCCCCAGCCAGCGTTCGGCGTCGATCGCGGCCTTGCAGCCCTCGCCCGCGGCCGAAATCGCCTGGCGGTACATGAAGTCCGCGACGTCGCCCGCCGCGAAGATGCCCTCGACGGACGTCTTCGTCGTCGGGTGCGCAATCGTGAGGTAGCCGACCTCGTTCATCGCGAGCTTGCCCGCGAAGATCGCCGTGTTCGGCTGGTGGCCGATCGCGGCGAAGTAGCCGGAGACGGCGAGCGTTTTCGCCTCGCCCGTTTTCGCGTTCTTCACGCGGACGCCCGAGACGCCGACACCCGGCTCGCCGAGGATCTCCTCGACGACCGTGTCGAGGTGGAGCTCGATCTTCGGGTTCGCGAGCGCCCGCGCCGCCATGATCTTCGAGGCGCGGCATTCGCTCCGGCGGTGGACGAGGTAGACCTTCGTGCAGAATTTCGTGAGGAAGCCAGCCTCTTCCATCGCGGTGTCGCCGCCGCCGACGACGACGACCTCCTTGCCCCGGAAGAAGAAGCCGTCGCACGTCGCGCACGCCGAGACGCCGTAGCCGAGGAGCTTCTTCTCGCTCTCGAGCCCGAGGTACTTCGCGGACGCGCCGGAGGCGACGATGACGGCGTCCGCCGTGATGCGGCCCGCGGTCTCGAGCGTGAGGACGAACGGCTTTGCCGTCACGTCGACGTCCGTGACGGTGTCGGCCGCGATCTCGGTGCCGAATCGTTGGGCCTGCTTGCGCGTGACGTCCATGAGCGCGGGACCCTGGATCCCGTGCTCGAAGCCCGGGAAGTTTTCGACTTCGGTCGTCGTCGTGAGCTGGCCGCCGGGCTGGCTCCCCTCGAGGACGAGGGGAGCCAGATTCGCGCGGGAGGCGTAGATCGCGGCCGTCAGGCCGGCCGGGCCGGATCCGATGATCACGACCTTGTAGTGCTTGTGTTCGGGCATGGTCTCGATTCTTTCAGATCGTCACTTCGGAGCGGCGAAGTACTCCTTGGACCTGGTCCAGTCGGCCTTCATCGACTTCGTGCCGGGCTTCCAGTCGGCGGGGCAGACCTCGCCGTTGTCGCGCACGAACTGGAAGGCCTGCAGGACGCGGAGCGTCTCGTCGACCGAGCGGCCGACGCCGAGGTTGTTGATCGTCGCGTGCTGGACGACGCCGTCCGGGTCGATGATGAAGAGGCCGCGCAGCGCGACCTTCCCGGCCTCGTCGAGGACGCCGTACTCCTCGGCGAGCTCCTTGCCGAGATCCTCGAGGAGCGGATACGCGAGGCTCTTGATGCCGCCTTCTTCGCGCGGCTTCTCGGTCCAGGCGAGGTGGCTGTACTTGGAGTCGACGGAGGCGCCGAGGACCTCGGCGCCGAGCTTCTTGAACTCGCCGAGGCGGTCCGAGAACGCGAGGATCTCGGTCGGGCAGACGAACGTGAAGTCGAGCGGGTAGAAGAACAGGACGACCCACTTTCCCTTGTAGTCCGAGAGGCGGTAGTTCGCGAAGCGGCCGTTGAGGACGCCTTCGAGGGCGAAGTCGGGGGCCTGGCGGCCGACGATCTGAGGCATGGGGTTCTCCTTCGTGTTGCCGTGGGGTTCGGGGCGGGGAGCCCCGGGACTTGTAGTTTAGACAAAGTCCAGATAAAGTCCAGCCTTCGTGGTTGCACGGAATTTTCCCGGACCTAGATTCCGGGGGGACACTCAATAAGGAGGCTTCATGGCAGAGCTCAAGGGAACGAAGACGCACGAGAACCTCAAGCACGCGTTCGCGGGGGAGAGCCAGGCGAACCGGCGCTACCTCTACTTCGCGGACAAGGCCGACATCGAGGGGTTCCCGGAGATCGCCGGCAACTTCCGCGACACGGCCGAGGGCGAGACGGGCCACGCGCACGGCCACATGGACTACCTCAAGGCCGCGGGCGACCCGGCCACGGGCCTGCCGTTCGGCTCCACGGAGCTGAACCTCAAGAGCGCGATCGAGGGCGAGACGTACGAGTACACCCAGATGTACCCGGGCTTCGCGAAGACCGCCCGCGAGGAGGGCTTCGTCGAGGTCGCCGACTGGTTCGAGACGCTCGCGCGCGCCGAGAAGTCGCACGCGAACCGCTTCTCGAAGCTCCTGACGACGATCGGCTGAAGAGGAGAAGGGAAGATTGTCCTAGAAGGTGAAGAGGGGCCGGGCGGCGACATCCCGCCTCGACCCTCCTCACCCTTCTAAGAAATCCGAATACGATGGGCGCCGTCGGAGCTCCGATCGCCGTCAAGGACTCGGCCTCCCTGTCTGCCGAGCTCACCCGCATCGCGGACATCTGCCACGGGTGCCGGCGGTGCTTCTCGCTCTGCCCGTCGTTCGAGGTCCTGTTCAAGGGCCTCGACGTTCCCGAGGTGGACGGCGAGGCCGACAAGCTCCCGAAGAAGGTCCTCGAGGACTTCGTCGACCTCTGCTACGAGTGCAAGCTCTGCCTCCCGCACTGCCCGTACATCCCGCCGCACCGCTGGGCGGTCGACATCCCGCACCTCGTCCTCGACGCGCGCCGCGTCCGGATGGAGGAGCGCAAGGGGCTCCCCCTGCGCGAGCGGCTTCTCTCGGACCCCGACGCCCTCGGGCGCATGGCCTCGACGGTCGCGCCCGTCGCGAACTTCGTGAACTCCCTCCCCCTCGCGCGGTGGGCGATGGAGAAGACGGCCGGGATCTCCGCGAAGAAAGACCTCCCGCGCTTCGTCTGGCAGACGTTCACGCGGTGGTTCGAGACGCGTGAGGCGCCGAGGCCCGCCGGAGCCCCGGTTGCGAGGGCCGTCCTCTTCCCGACCTGCTCGGTGGAGTGGAACCGCCCCGAGATCGGAAAGGCCGCCGTCGCCGTCCTCGAGAAGAACCGCGTCGAGGTCGCCGTCGCCTATCCCCAGTGCTGCGGGATGCCGCTCTTCGACGTGGGCGACGTCGCGGGCGCCGACGAGGCGCGCCACACGTTCGTCTCGGCGATGAAAGGCTGGGTCGAGAAGGGCTACACGATCGTGACGCCGGGGCCCTCCTGCTCACTCATGGTCAAGAAGGAATACCCCTGGCTCGCGGAGCGCGGCGGGGCGCCCGACCCGGACACGACGCTCGTTGCGAAGAACACCCGCGACCTCTTCGAGTTCCTCGCGGAGCTCAAGGCGAAGGGGCTCCTCTCGCTCGAGTTCCCGAAGGCGCCGAAATCCGTCGCGTACCACCTCCCGTGCCACCTCAAGGTGCAGAACATGGGCTACAAGTCGCGCGACCTCCTCGCCGCGACCGGCGCGGCCGTCACGATGGTCGAGAAGTGCTCGGGACACGACGGGACGTGGGCGATGAAGGCCGAGTACTTCGACGAGTCCATGAAGGTCGGGAAGAAGCTCTTCGACGGCCTCGCGGCG
Organism: Thermoanaerobaculia bacterium; assembly: GCA_038319835.1. Classification (GTDB taxonomy): domain Bacteria; phylum Acidobacteriota; class Thermoanaerobaculia; order UBA5066; family UBA5066; genus Fen-183. The sequence goes on from JBBQDQ010000008.1 coordinate 19,144, forward strand.
GCCGGCGCCGACGTCGTCGCGTCCGACTGCATCCTCGCGGGCGTCCAGATCCACCAGGGGATGGACGTCGAGGTCCTCCACCCCATCGAGGTCCTGAGGGACGCGTACGGGCTCCCGCGATGAGGAAGATCGCGCTCTCGGACGTCAAGAACCTTCACGAGTACGAGCTCATCCGCGACGACTGGCGCCGGGACGTCATCGCCGCGAAGGCGAGGCGCCGGGTCCTCCTCGGGAACCGGATCTCGCTCGTCTTCGAGAACCGCCTCACGGTCCTCCACCAGATCCAGGAGATGTGCCGCGCCGAGCGGATCGTGAAGCCTGAGGGCGTGCAGCAGGAGATCGACGTCTACAACGAGCTCCTCCCGGACCCGGGCGAGCTCGCCGCGACGCTGCTCGTCGAGATCACGGATCAGGATCGCGTCAAGGAGGACCTCGACCGCCTCATCGGCCTGACGGACGGGACGCACCTGTGGCTCGAGATCGCCGGCCGGAAGGCGTTCGCGCGCTTCCTCGGCGGTCAGAGCCGGGAGGACCGCATCGCGGCCGTCCAGTACGTGCGTTTCCCCGTCGGAGACGACGCGGCGACGCGCCGCGCGCTCGAGTCGGGGCCGCTCCCGGTCGTCCTGCACCTCGCGCACCCGCACGACCGTGCGAGCGCGCTCCTCCCGGCCGAGGTGCGACGCGAGCTCGCGCGCGACCTAGAATCGGCGCCGTGATCATCCACCTCCTGCGCCACGCCGAGGCCGAGGACGCCTCGTCCTCGGGCCGTGACGCGGACCGCCGCCTCACGGACGACGGCCGCCGCCGGATGAAGACCGTCGCGAAAGCCGTCGCGAAGCTGGACGCGGAGTACGACGCGATCCTCGTGTCCCCTTTCGTGCGGGCGCGGCAGACGGCCGAGCCGGTCGCGGAGGCCTGCGGATTCCGCAAGCCGCTTCTCGAGACGAAGGCCCTCGTCCCGAACGCCGATCCGGTGGAGGTCCTCCACGAGCTCGCGCGACTCGCGCCCGGCGCCGCGCTCCTCGTCGGCCACCAGCCTCACCTGGGCCGCCTCCTCGGGCTGCTCTTCTCGGGCCGCACGGACGTCGAGGCCCCGATGAAGAAGGCCGGCCTCGCCGGCTTCGAAACGGGCCCGGATCCCTCTCTCGGAGGGGCCGAGCTGAAGTTCTACCTGCCGCCGAAACTCCTGGAAGAGCTTTTCTGACAGGAACTTACGAGCCGTTGACCGGAGCGGCCCGGGTTTCCTGATAGCATCTCCGGCTCTTGGAGGAACGGTTTCGAATATGGGTAAAAGCGTAGCTCTGGGCTGCATCGTCCTCATCCTCGTCGGCGTCCTCGTCGTGGGAGGCATGGCCGCCGGGGCGTACAACAAGCTGAATGCCGCCGACCAGGCCGTCAGCGGAGCCTGGGCCCAGGTCGAGAATGTCTACCAGCGCCGGGCCGACCTGATCCCGAACCTCGTCGAGACGGTCAAGGGCGCGGCCAACTTCGAGAAAGAGACCCTCACGCAGGTCATCCAGGCCCGCGCGTCGGCGACCCAGGTCAAGCTGGACGCCAACTCGATCAAGGACCCCGCCGCCTTCGCGCAGTTCCAGAAGGCCCAGGACGGGCTCGGGAGCGCGATCGGCCGGCTGCTCGTCAGCGTCGAGAAGTACCCGGAGCTGAAGGCGAACCAGAACTTCCGCGACCTTCAGACGCAGCTCGAGGGCACCGAGAACCGGATCTCCGTCGAGCGCGGCCGCTTCAACGACACGACGCAGGCCTACAACACGCTGCGCCGCTCGTTCCCGACCGTGATCGTCGCGAACTTCGCCGGCTTCAAGGAGCGCCCGTTCTTCAAGGCCGCCGAGGGCTCGGACAAGCCTCCGGCCGTGAAGTTCTGACGCGGGAGCAGGGGAAGAGAAAGACGCGGATTTTCCTAGAATGAAGAGAGGCGGGCGGCGACGGCAGCGCGTTTCCGGCGAGCGCTTCTCTATCCCTCTTTCCCTCACGGAAATCTTCCTCTTCCTGCTCGTCTTGCTCCCGGGCGCCGCCTCCGCGGCGCCGCTGGCCGTGCCGCCCGTCCCGACGCGCTTCGTGACGGACAAGGCGGGCATCCTCCCGGCCGATGTGGCGGCGCGCCTCGAGCAGCGCCTCGAGAGCTTCGAGAAAGAGAGCTCGAACCAGTTCCTCGTTTACACCGAGCGCATCGTGCCCGAAGGGACGACGCTCGAGGAATACACCGTGGCGTGCGCGCAGGCCTGGAAGGCCGGCCAGACGCAGCGCAAGAACGGGATGATCCTGTTCGTCTTCCCGGAATCGCGGAAGGTGCGCCTCGAGGTCGGCTACGGGCTCGAGGGCGCGATGCCCGACGCGCTCGCGCGCCGCGTCCTCGACGAGCAGGTCCTCCCGCGCTTCCGGACCGGAGACTTTGCCGGAGGGATCGAGGCGGGCGTCACGGGCGCGATCGCCGCGACGAAGGGTGAGTACAAGGGCTCGGGCCGCACCCGCGGTGAGCAGGAGCGGCAAGGGATCCCGTTCCCGCTCATCCTGATGGGCCTCTTCTTCCTTTTCTTCGTCGTCTTCCCAGCCCTCTTCGGCAGCCGGCGCCGCGGGTACTCCTACATCAACCGCGGCGGCTGGGGCGGCGGCGGATTCGGGGGCGGCTTCGGAGGGTTCGGCGGCGGAGGAGGGGGCGGCGGCGGCGGATTCTCGGGCGGCGGCGGCTCGTTCGGGGGCGGCGGGGCGAGCGGAGACTGGTGATGGGCGAAGACGGCGCAAAGGCATTCTTCGAGAATCTCGACCGCGCGGCGATCGTGGACGCCATCGGCAAGGCCGAGGCGAGGAGCTTCGGCGAGATCCGCGTGCACCTCCACCACGGGCCGGTCGGGGACGCGCGACAAGAGGCCGAGCGCACGTTCCTCCGCCTCGGGATGGACAAGACGGCCCGCGGCTCGGGCTGCCTGATCTTCCTCGCGCCCGCGTCGCGAGCCTTCGCGGTCGTCGGCGGCTCGGGAATCCACGAGAAGGTCGGCGACTCCTTCTGGCTCGAGGCCCGCGACGCGGCGCGCGAGCGGTTCACCGAGGGGAAGTTCACCGAAGGCATCATCGCCGCGGTGGGGAAGGTGGGCGACGCCCTCGCTCTTTACTTCCCGAAGGACGGGACGCCCGACCGGAACGAGCTTCCCGACGACGTCAGCGAAGACTGAACGCGGGCCCGCCCGGCGGGCCCCTGGAGAAAACACCATGAAGCGAGTCTCCCCGGCCCTCCGTCTCCTCGCCTGCGCCGCCTTCCTCGCGGGCCCGGCGTCCGCGCAGGCCCCCGCCGTCCGCGCGACCCCGGAGGAGGCCGTGAAGTTCGTCGACGCGGCCGAGAAGCGGCTTCTCGCGCTCACCGTGGAGGCAAGCCGGGCCGGCTGGGTGCAGGCGAACTTCATCACGCAGGACACGGAAGCTCTCGCCGCACTTGCGGCAGAGCGCCTCATCACGGCGACGGCCGAGCTCGCCAAGCAGGCCGAAAAGTTCCGGGGCGTCGCGGTCCCGCCGGAGACGGCCCGCAAGCTCGAGAAGATCCGCCTCTCGCTGGACCTCGCGGCGCCGGCGGACCCTGCCAAGAGCGCCGAGCTCACGCGCCTCGCGACCGGGCTCGACGCCGCCTACGGCCGCGGACGCGCGGTCCTGCCGGGCGCGAAGGACGGCCTCACGTTCGAGGAGGTGAACCGGCGCATGGCGGCAAGCCGGGATCCGAAGGAGCTCCTGGCGCTCTGGAAGGCTTGGCACGCGGTCGGGACGCCGCTGCGCGCGGACTACGCGCGCTTCGTCGCGTTGTCGAACGAAGGCGCCAAAGAGCTCGGGTTCGCCGACACAGGTGCGATGTGGCGGAGCAAGTACGACATGCCGCCCGACGCCTTCGCGAAGGAGCTGGACCGGCTCTGGGAAGAGGTCAAGCCCCTGTACCTCGCGCTCCACACCTACGCGCGCACGAAGCTCCGCGAGACGTACGGCGACGCGGTCCCGGCGAAGGGCCCGATCCCGGCGCACCTCCTCGGGAACATGTGGGCGCAGGACTGGACGAACGTCTACCCGCTCCTCGCGCCGAAGAGCGCGGACAGGGGCTACGACCTCACGAAGATCCTCGAGGCGAGGAAGACCGACGCGAAGGGCATGGTGAAGTACGGCGAGGGCTTCTTCACGTCGCTCGGCTTCGCGCCGCTCCCCGCGACGTTCTGGGAGCGCTCGCTCTTCACGCGCCCGAGGGACCGCGACGTCGTCTGCCACGCGAGCGCGTGGGACGTCGACTCGGACAACGACATCCGGATCAAGATGTGCCTCGAGCCCACCGCCGAGGACTTCGTCACGGTCCACCACGAGCTCGGCCACAATTTCTACCAGCGCGCGTACGCGAAGAAGTCCCCGCTCTTCCGCGAGAGCGCGAACGACGGGTTCCACGAGGCGATCGGCGACGCCATCGCGCTCTCGATTACCCCGAAGTACCTCAAGCAGCTCGGCCTCATCGCGGCCGAGCCGCCGCCGGCGGGCGACATCGGTTTCCTTCTCGACCGCGCGCTCGAGAAGGTCGCGTTCCTGCCGTTCGGCCTCCTGATCGACCAGTGGCGATGGAAGGTCTTCGCCGGAGAGGTCGCGCCGGCCGACTACAACGCCGCGTGGTGGGAGCTGAAGCGGAAGGTCCAGGGCGTCGTGCCGCCCGAGGCGCGCTCGGAGGCCGACTTCGACCCGGGCGCGAAGTACCACGTACCGGGGAACGTCCCGTACATGCGCTACTTCCTCGCCCACGTCCTCGAGTTCCAGTTCCACCGGGCGCTCGCGCAGGCGGCGGGCTGTACCGAACCGCTGTACCGCTGCTCGGTCTACGGGAACAAGGAGGCCGGTCGGCGCCTGAACGAGATGCTCGAGATGGGGTCCAGCCGGCCCTGGCCGGAGGCCCTCGAGAAGCTCACCGGGTCCCGGAAGATCGACGCCACGGCGATCCTCGACTACTTCGCGCCCCTCAAGAAGTGGCTGGACGAGCAGAACGCCGGCAAGCCCTCCGGTTGGTGAGGTTTCGGGGGCTTTCCCCCGCGTTTTGACAGGGGGGGAGCCCTCTGGTATTTTTACCGGCCCTTTTGACCTTTACGAGGTCGGGGTTTCAGGAGAAGCCATGTACGCAGTGATCCGCACCGGGGGCAAGCAGGTTCGCGTCGTCGAAGGCGACGTGGTCCGCGTCGAGCGCCTCACGAAGGAGACCCTGAAAAAGGGCGCCGAGGTGTCCCTCGGAGAAGTTCTCGCGATCGGCAAGGAGGACGGCCTGCACCTCGGGTCGCCCCTCGTCGAGGGCGCGAGCGTGACCGCGGTCGTCGTCCGCGAGACGCGCGGACCGAAGCTCCTCGTCTACAAGAAGAAGCGCCGCAAGGGCTTCCAGCGCACCCACGGGCACCGGCAGGACCTCGTCGAGGTTCGCATCGCCTCGATCAAGGCCTAGAGAAGGCCGAGCGGAGACCCACAGATGGCACACAAAAAAGGTCAGGGCTCGTCCCGCAACGGCCGCGACAGCAACGCGCAGCGCCTCGGCGTCAAGAGGTTCGCCGGCCAGCTCGTCACCGGCGGCTCCATCCTCGTCCGGCAGCGCGGCACGCCCCTCAAGGCGGGCCTGAACGTCGGCCGCGCGAAGGACGACTCGCTCTTCGCGAAGGTGGACGGCATCGTGAACTTCCACGACAAGGGCCGTCTCGGGCGTTTCATCTCGATCACGCCGGTCGAGCAAAAGCCCAACTAACCTCATGTTCATCGACGAAGCCGCGATCCACGTCGCCGGGGGCGACGGTGGGAACGGCTGCGTCGCGTTCCGGCGCGAGAAGTTCGTCCCGCACGGCGGGCCCTCGGGCGGCGACGGCGGCGACGGCGGGTCCGTCACGCTCGTCGCGGATCTCTCGCTGAACACTCTCTACCCGTTCCGCTTCACGAAGCGCTTCCTCGCGGGCCGCGGCGGTCACGGCTCGGGCAACAACCGCCACGGGAAGAACGGCCGGGACCTCGAGGTCTCCGTGCCCGTCGGAACGGTCGTGAGGGACAAGGACAGCGGCGAGGTGTTCGGCGATCTCGTCGAGGCCGGCCAGACGCTTCTCATCGCGAAAGGCGGCCGCGGAGGCCGCGGGAACGCCCGCTTCGCGACCTCCACGAATCGCACGCCGCGCCGCGCCGACCCAGGCGCCGAGGCCGAGACCCGCGAGCTCGCGCTCGAGCTCAAGCTCCTTGCGGACGTCGCGCTCGTCGGCCTCCCGAACGCGGGGAAGTCGACGCTGATCGCGGCGATCTCGGCGGCGCGGCCGAAGATTGCCGACTATCCGTTCACGACGCTCGTCCCGAACCTCGGCGTCGTCTCGTGGGACCGCTTCCGGACGTTCGTCGCGGCCGACGTCCCGGGCCTCATCGCGGGCGCGCACGAGGGCCACGGCCTCGGGATCCGGTTCCTCAAGCACGTCGAGCGCTCGCGCCTCCTGGCGCACCTCGTCGACGCGGCGTCCCTTTCCGTGGAGGATCCCGCAGGCGAGGCCGAGACCGCGGTCGCGACGATCGAGAACGAGCTCGCCTCCTTCCAGCCGGAGCTCGCGCGGCGCGAGCGCGTGCTCGTCGCGACGAAGACGGACGCCGCGACGCCCGAACAGATCCGGGCCGTCGGGCGGGCCGCGAAGAAGCGCGGCCTCGTGTTCTTCCCGATCTCGGCGGCGGCCCGGCAGGGCCTCGAGCCCCTCGTGGCCCACCTCGGAGCGCGCCTCGACGCCCTCGCGGCGGCCGCGCCCGCCCCCGGGGGTCCGGAGGTCACGTGACGCTCCGGATCGGGGTTTACGGCGGCACGTTCGACCCCGTGCACTTCGGACACGTCGTGCCGGTGGAGGACACGCGCGCGCGGCTCGGCCTGGACCGGGTCCTCTACGTGCCGGCCTATCACCCGCCGCACAAGCCGGCGTCGCCGTCTGCGCCGGCCCACCACCGCTTCGCAATGCTCGCCCTCGCGCTCGAGCCGTACCCGAACCTCCTCCTCTCGGACTTCGAGGTCGCGCGCGGCGGGACGACGTACACGATCGAGACTCTCCGCCACCTGCGGGCCCAGAGAAGCGACGCCGAGATCCTGCTCGTCCTCGGATCGGACTCGCTCGCGCAGATCGAGACCTGGAAGTCCTTCCGGGATCTCCTCGCGGAGTTCCGGCTCGTGGTCGTCGGCCGGGAGGGTTTCGAGCGCGAGGCCCTCTCGCGGGCGCTCCCGTCGGACGTGGCGGCGCGGTTCGCTCCGGAAGGCGCGCGGCCGGACGGAGAGCTTTCGGAGCACTCGATTTACTGGGGCGGCAACGCTCCGGTTACAATTTCGTCCACGTGGTTAAGGCGCGCGATCCCCGCGGGAGAAAACCTCAGCGGAAGTCTCCCCCAGAACGTGGCCGCGTACCTGCGAAAGCACGGCCTCTACCGGCTCCCGTAAAGCACCCCGTTCCCCCGATCGGGGACATGGACGACCTCATCGCCGCGACGCTCGCGCGCGCGGGCGGGCCGGCCGCCGAGAGACCGCAGCGGCCCGTCGACGCCGCGCTCGACGAGCGGCTCACGGCGCACCTCAAGAAGGGCGTGGCGGCGCTCCTCGACAAGAAGGCCGAGAAGCTCGTCGTCCTGAACCTCCAGGGCCTCACCTCGATGGCGGACTACTTCGTCCTCGCGACGGCGTCCAGCGACCGGCAGGCGCAGGCGCTCGCGGACGCGGTCGAGGCCGCGCTCAAGGCCGAGGGCCGCCGACCCCTGTCGATCGAGGGCTACTCCTCGCCCTGGATCCTCGTGGACTACGGCGACGTCGTCTTCCACATCTTCCACGACGAGGCGCGCCGCTTCTACGGGCTCGAGCGCCTCTGGGGCGACGCGCCGGACGCGACCGCGTCGTTCCGCTGACGCGCCCGATGGGCGCCACGCGCGTCCGCCGGGCCGCCCCGGCTCCCGCGCCGTTCTTCGCGACGCGGCACCGCGGCCTCAAGGAGCAGCTCCGCCGCCTCGCGCGGGCCGCGGACTCGGCGAACACGGTCCTCCTCCTCGGCGCTCCCGGGACAGGCAAGGACCGCCTCGCCCGCCTCCTCCACGAGCGCTCGCGGCGCGCCGGAGAGCCCTTCGTGCGCGTCGACCTCGCGGCCATCTCCGACGACCTCTTCGAAAGCGAGCTCTTCGGCCACGAGCGCGGCGCGTTCACCGGCGCGGTTTCCCCGAAGCCGGGCCTCCTCGAAGGCGCGGGCGGCGGGACGATCTACCTGGACCGCATCGACGCGCTCTCGCTGCGCGCGCAAGGCAAGCTCCTGCGCGTCGTCGAGGAACGCCTCGTGCGGCGTGTCGGCGGCACGCGGCAGTCGGCGCTCCGGGCGCGCCTCGTCGCGTCGGCGGGGCCCGACCTCCCGAAGCGGGCGCGCAGCGGTGAGTTCCGCGAGGACCTCTTCTACCGCCTCGCCGTCGTGACCGTGGCGCTCCCGCCGCTCGCCGAGCGGAGGGAGGACCTCCTCCCTGCGGCGCGCGCCATCGCCCGGGAAGCCGGCGGCCCGGGCGTCTTCACGGCAGCAGCCCGCGCGCTCCTTCAGGCCCACGCGTGGCGGGGCAACTTCCGCGAGCTCGAAAACGTCGTGCGGCGCGCGGCGGCCTCCGCCGCAGGCGCGAAGGCCGCGGCGATCGACGCGTCGCACCTCGAGATCGCCGGCCCGTCCGATCCGGCGGCGCTCCTCGCGGCCGCGGCCCACGCGGGGTGGACGCTTCGGCAGCTGACGGACGCTTACATCCGCCTCGTCCTCGAGGACTCCGGAGGAAACGTCGCCGAGGCCGCCCGCCGGCTCGGGATCGCCCGCAAGACGCTCTACGAGCGGCGGGGCTGAACGGCGTTGCGCATCCGTCTTCTCTTCGTCGGCAAGAGCGACGACGCGGAATACGCTCGCGGCGTCGAGCGCTACGTGGCGCGGATCGCGCGCTTCGCGCCGTGCGAGATCGTCGTCGTGAAGGAGGAGAAACCGGGCGGGAAGGCGGACGCGAACCTCGTCAAGGCGAAGGAAGGCGAGCGCCTCCTCGAGGCCCTCAGACCCCGCGACCTCCTCGTCCTCGCCGACGAGCGCGGGAAGGAGCGGACGAGCGCCGAGTTCGCCCGGGACCTGCGCGGATGGCTGGATTCCGGCCCCTCCGCGGTCGTGTTCGCGGTCGGCGGAGCGTTCGGTCTCGACCCGTCTCTGGCCCCGCGGGCGCGTGCTATCCTCTCGCTTTCTCGGATGACCCTGCCCCACCAGATGGCACGGTTGCTCCTGGCGGAGCAGGTCTACCGGGCAGCCGCGACGCTCTCCGGCGTCGCGTATTCCAAGTGATCCCGAGGAAAACCACAATGTCTCCCAAGTCGGCGATCGCCCCCGTGAAGTTCTCGAAGAAGGAATCCGGCGAGAAGGTCAAGAAGCGCCTTCTCGCCAAGCGCGACGAGCTCCTCACCGACCTCGCGAAGAACCGCGAGGTCTCCGACGAGACGGTCGAAGAGTCCGCCCAGGACATGGCCGACCGCGCGACGTCGGCGTACACGAAGGAATTCGCGTACTCGCTGTCCGAGAGCGACCGCAAGATCCTGCTCCTGATCGACGAGGCCCTCGGCCGGCTCGACGCGGGCACATACGGCACGTGCGTGAACTGCGGCCAGCCCGTCCAGGAGAAGCGGCTCGAGGCCGTTCCCTGGGCGCGCCACTGCCTCGACTGTCAGGAACTCCAGGACAAGGGGCTGCTGTAGCTCCCGAGCCGGTCTAGGATGCGCGCGTGAAGCGCCCGGAGCCCTTTGCCGAGATCGCGCCGCTCCTCCAGGCGGCGCGGACGGCGCCCCTTCCGCCGATCCTCTTCGTCTCCGGCGACGACGACTGGATCGTCGCGGAAGCCGTGCGGCGCATCGGAGCCGCGTTCCTCGAGGGCTTTCGCGAAGGCGAGGTCTCGTCCTACGAGGCTCCGGGCGGCGGCGTCGCCGAGGCCGTCGCGGACGCCGCGACCGTGGCCCTCTTCGCGACGAACCGGCTCGTGACGCTCGAGGCGACCGACCTCCTCCGCGGAAAGGGCCTCACGGCCGACGAGCTCGACGCGCTCCTCGACGAAGCGGCGGATGCGCGGGAGGACGCCCGGGCCTCCACCCGCCTCGCGCGCAAGGCGCGCGCGCTCGCGACGTCGGCGGGCATCCCGGCCGCCGACCTCGCGGAAGACCCCGAGGACGCGGCGCGGCGCATCGCGGGCCGCGTCAAGCGGGCCGACCGCGCCCGCGAGCTCGCGACGCTCCTTTCCCTGCCCGGCGCCGAGGACGAGGGCGCCGAGTCGGCGCTCGACCGGCTCCTCGACTTCGCCCGGCGCGCGGCGCCTTCGGACAACGTCCTGCTCGTCCACGCGGTCGCCCCGGACCCCCAGCACGCGGGGGCGCAGCAGCTGCGGAAGACGGCGCGCGCCGCCGACCTGAGCTCCGCGAGCGAGGACGCGCGGCGCGAGCGCCTCCACGCGATCGGCCTCGAGCGCGCGATCGACCGCAAGGTTCTCGTCGAGCCGGAAGTGTTCGAGCTTCTGAGCGGGCGCGGGCGGCTGCAGGCGCGGCCGTTCCTGTCGGACCTCGACCGCCTCATCGACTCGGCCGAGGGCCCGCGCGTGACGGCCGAGCACGCGGCCCGCCAGGTCGCGGACGAGAGCCGCGAGTACGGCTCGGACTTCGTGGAGGCCGTCGCGGCGCGCGACATGCTCGAAGCCCTGCGCCTTCTCGGGAAGCTTCTCTCGGGCGGGACGTTTGCCGCGTTCCGGCCCTGGGGCGGCAAGGAAGAGGCTCCGCAGTCCGCGAAGAAGGGCCCGCGCGGCGAGGCCGCGTTCTTTCCGCTTCTCGGCCTCCTCGCGGGCGAGGTCCGGCGGATGCTCGCGCTGCGCGCCGCGCTCGAGGAGCGAGGCGCCTCGATGCGTCGCGCGGACTACCGCACGTTCGTGGACCGCATCCTGCCGGCGCTCAAGACCCCGCGGCCCGGCCTGCCTCCGCTGCCGCTCGACGGCCACCCGTTCGTCCTCCACAAGGCGTACCTCGCGTCCCTGAACTGGACCGCCGACGAGCTCGCCGACGCGCTGATCGGGATCGAGGCGATCGACCGCGGCGTCAAGACGGGCGGGGGTTCGGGGAGCGAGCTCCTCGAGGCGTGGCTCCTCGCGCGGGCCGGTCCCGCCGCCCGAAGGGCCGCCGGATGAGCGCGTCGCCCCCGGCGCCGCCGGTCCGGTTCGACCGGAAGGACCGTCTCTTCGCGGCCGCGTGCCTCGCCGTCATCGTCGCCGGCGCGGCCGTCGGGCGGGCGGGGTTCACGCGGGCGTTCCCGGAGGCTTCGATCGACTTCAAGGTCACGAAGGAAGAAGCGGTGCGGCGCGGAGCGGACGCGCTCAAGGCCCGCGGCTTTTCCGTGGACGGGATGCGCGCGCTCTCGACGTTCGACGTCGACGACGAGGCGAAGGTGTTCCTCGAACGGACGCTCGGCCTCCAGAAGGCGAACCCGCTCTTCGCGACGGACGTTCCCGTGTGGCGCTGGTCGGTCCGCTGGGTCAAGCCGCTCGAGAAGCTCGAGTACCGCGCGTTCGTGTCTCCGGACGGGCGCGTCCTCGCGACGCGGCGGATCCTCCCCGAGAAGGACGCCGCGCCCGATCCCGGCGACGACGGCGGCCGCGCCCTCGCGGAGGACGCGATCCGCCGGGACCGCGGCCTCGACCCCGGGAGCCTGAAGTTCATCCGCGTCGCCGTGGAGAAGCGCCCCACGCGCACGGACCGCACGTACGAGTGGGAATCGAGCACGATCCGCTTCGGTGACGCCGCGATGCGCTACCTCGTCGAGGTCCAGGGCGACCGCGTCGGGCGGACGTCTCTCCACCTCGAGGTCCCCGAGAAGTGGCGGCGCGACACCCAGACGCTGCGCTCGAAGAACCTCGCGGCCGGGAGCGTCGCGACGTTCGGCCTGCTCCTGACGTTTCTCGCCGTCCTCGTCGTCTTCCTCCAGCGCGTCCGCCGGAAGGACGTGAAGTGGAAGCTCGCACTGGCGTTCGCGGGCGTCGGCGCGGCCCTGCAGCTTCTCGCGTCCCTCAACGAGCTCCCGATCCGCCTCTTCGACTACGACACGGCCGAGGCCTGGTCGAGCTTCCTCGCGATGTCGCTCCTCGGCGACTTCGCGGGCGCCGTCGGGCTCGGGGCCGTCCTCTTCCTCCTCGTGGCGGCGGGCGAGCCCCTCTTCCGCGAGACGTACCCGGGCCAGCCGGCGCTCGGGCGGATCCTCTCCCTCCAGGGCCTGCGCTCGAAGCGGTTCTTCCGGGGGCTGCTCCTCGGCTATGCGATGACGGCCTTCTTCTTCGCGTACCAGGTCGCCTTCTACATCGGGGCCGAGAAGCTCGGAGCGTGGGCGCCCGCGGACGTCCCGTACTCGAGCCTCCTCGGGACGTCGTTCCCGTGGCTCGGCGTCCTGATCATGGGCTTCATGCCCGCGACGACCGAGGAGTTCTCGTCGCGGATGTTCTCGATTCCCTTCGTGCGGCGTTTCGCCCCCGGCTGGGTCGCGGTGATCCTGCCCGCGTTCATCTGGGGCTTCGCCCACAGCACGTATCCGAACCAGCCCTTTTACATCCGCGGGCTCGAGGTCGGGTTCGCGGGAGTCCTGATCGGGATCGTCTTCCTCAAGGAGGGGATGCTCCCGCTCCTCGTCTGGCACTTCACGGTCGACGCCGTCTACACGGCGCTGCTCCTCGTGAGGTCCACGAACCCCTACTTCGTCATTTCGGGCGCACTTGCGGCGCTCGTCCTCCTCCTGCCGATGGCGGTCGCCCTCATCCTTTACGTCCGCAACGGCGGGTTCGCGCCGGACGGAAGTCTCGACAACGCCGCGGTCGGCACCGCGCCCGAGCCCCCCCGCGCGCCCGAGCCCGTCCCGCTCGCGTGCGCGCCGCCCCGGGCGCTCGACCCTCGCCGCCTCGCGCTCGCGGCGGGACTCGCCCTCGCGGTCCTCTTCCTCGCGCGCGCCGTGCTCCCGCACGCGACGCCCTGGGACGGCGTCGAAGTCCGCGTGGACCGCGCCGGGGCGAAAGCCGCCGCGGACGCGTTCGTGAAGGCGCAGGGCGAGGATCCCGCCGGATACCTCACCGCGATCACGCACGCGACCGCGCTGCCCGCGCTCGAGGACTCCTCCGAGACGGGCGCGGGCCTCGTTCCGTACGACGCCTCGGACCTCGCCGCGCGCTGGCTCCTCGAGCGCGGCGGGATGCCGCTCCTGACGGCGTGGGCGACGCAGCGGATGCCGGGGCCCGTCTGGCACGTGCGCTACGTCCGCGCGCTGGACGAGCACGGGACGACCGCCGCGGTCGACGCGCGGACCGGGAAGGTCGTCGCGTTCCGGCGGACGTTCCCCGACACCGAGAAGGGAGCCTCGCCCGACGAGGCCGCCGCGCGCGCGCAGGCGGAGGGGGTCCTCGGGAAATTCGGCGAGGATCCCGGCCGCTGGACGCTCGTCTCGGCGGGCGGCGAGAACCGCAAGGCGCGGCGCGACACGCGGGTGGTCTTCGAGTCGAAGACCGAGCGCGCGGGCGAGGCCGCCCGGCGCCTCTTCGTCTCGTTCGCCGGAGATGTCGCCTCCCAATATGCGACCGCGATCAAGCTGCCCGAGGAGTGGGTGCGGCAGCGCGAGAAGTCGACGCCGCCGAAGTACGCCGCCCTCGTCTGGAAGATCCTCGGCCTCGGCACGCTCGTGGGCCTTCTCGTCGTCGAGCTCGTCAAGGTCGCCCGCGCGGGGATCGTGCCGTGGCGCCGGGCGCTCGTTCTCGCGGCGCTCCTGACGCTGCCCGCGCTCCTCGCCCGCGCCGCGGGGCTGCCGGTCGTCCTGTCGCGCTACGACTCGCAGTTCACGCTGCCGGTTTTCTACGTCATCGCGGGCGTCGGCCTCGTCGTCGGGCTCCTCGTGTCCTTCTTCCTCGCGCTCGTCGCCGCGGGGCTCGTCCTCGCCGTGAAGCCCGACGCCACGGCGGCCTTCCGCCGGAACGCGATCGACGGCCGGCGCGCCCTCCTCGCGGCGGCGGCCGCCGTCCTCCTCGTCGTCGCGGCCCGCGCCCTCGCGCGATCGATCGGCGCCGCCTTCCCGCTCGAGGCGGGCCTCGACGGTTTCCCGTTCCCGCCAGGCGTTCAGGGCCTCCTCCCGGCCGCCTCCGTCCTCGACGCGGTGACGTCGCGCCTCCTGCTCCTCGCGGGCGGGGCCGCCTTCGGCGCCCTGCTCCTGTCGGATGTCCTCCGGAAGCCTGCCCTGCGGGCCGGCTTCCTCGTGCTCGCCGCGGGCGCTTTTGCGCCCCTCGGGGCGCGCACGTGGGGAGAGCTGTTCGTCCCGGTCCTCGCCGGGTCGATCGTCGGCGCCGCGTTCCTCGCGGCCCTTTCGGCCCTCCTCGTCGACGACCCGCGGGCGTACGTCTTCGCGGCGGCCGGGCTCGGGCTCGCCGGCGGCGCCGCCGACCTCCTGACGAGCGGCGTCCCGTGGTGGACGCTGAACGGCGCCCTCGCGGCCGCCGTGCTCGCCGCCGTCCTGGCCTGGCGCGGATTCGACCGGCCGGCTCCCGCCTGACGTTCTCGCAGAACCCGCCTCGGGCGGGCTGCGTATCAACCTGTTGGACCCCACACATTGAGGAGGAATCCATGAATCCGTCCATCGTTCGAGCCCGCGTGGGCAGAATCCTGCTCGCGCTGGCCCTTTCCGCGCCGGCCGCGCTCGCCCATGCGGCGGCCCCGCCGCTCCTCGACCGCGAGCTCTTCTTCGGCAACCCGGAAATCGCCGGCGCCCAGCTGTCGCCGGACGGGAAGTACATCGCCTTCCTGAAGCCCTGGAAGGAGACCCGCAACGTCTGGGTCAAGAAGACCGGCGAGGGCTACGACAAGGCGCACCTCGTCACGGCCGACCCGAAGCGGCCGATCCCGGGCTTCTTCTGGAGCCGCGACAGCAAGAAGGTCCTGTTCGTCCAGGACAAGGACGGCGACGAGAACTACAACGTCTACGCGGTCGATCCGGCGGCGGCGCCCGAGGCGGGCAAGGACGCCCCGGCCGCGCGCAACCTGACGGACGCCAAGGGCGCGCGCGCGCAGATTTACGCCGTGCCGAAGAGCGATCCCGACGCGATCTTCGTCGGCCTCAACGACCGCGACGCGTCCTGGCACGACGTCTACAAGGTGAAGATCTCCACGGGCGAGCGGACGCTCGTCAAGAAGAACACCGAGAAGATCGGTGGCTGGGTGTTCGACAACGCCGGGGCGCTGCGCCTCGCCGAGCGAACGTCCGACAAGGGCGACACCGAGATCCTCCGCGTGGACGGCGACGCCTTCAAGCTCGTCTACACGTGCACGGTCTTCGAGAGCTGCGGCCCCGTGCGCTTTCAAAAGGACAACACGCGCGTCTACATGGAATCGAACAAGGGCGAGCCCGACCTCATCCGCCTCGTCCTCTTCGACCCGGCGACGGGCAAGGAAGAGGTCGTCGAGACCGACCCGATGAAGCGCGTCGACTTTGGAAACGCGGTCTTCTCGGACGCCACGGACGAGCTCGTCGCGACGACGTACGAGGACGACCGCACGCGCTACTACTTCCGCGACAAGGCCTTCGAGGCCGACTACAAGCTCCTCAAGTCCAAACTCGGCGACAAGGAGATCCAGCCGAACTCCTCGACGGCCGACGAGAGCGTCTGGCTCGTGACCGCGTCGAGCGACGTGGACCCCGGCTCGCGTTACCTGTTCGACCGCAAGACGAAGAAGCTCAGTCTCGAGTACGTCTCGCGCGAGCGCATTCCGCGTGAGCACATGGCCCCGATGAAGGCCATCCGCTACAAGTCTTCCGACGGCCTCGAGATCCCGGCGTATCTCACGCTTCCGAAGGGCGTCGCCGCGAAGAACCTCCCGCTCGTCGTCTTCCCGCACGGCGGCCCGTGGGCGCGCACGACGTGGGGCTTCTCGAACGCCGCCGAGTTTCTCGCGAACCGCGGCTACGCCGTCCTCCAGCCGAACTTCCGCTCCTCGACCGGCTACGGCAAGAAGTTCCTGAACGCGGGCAACAAGCAGTGGGGCGACCTCATGCAGGACGACCTCACGTGGGGCGTCAAGCACCTCGTCGCCCAGGGGATCGCGGACCCCAAGCGCGTCGCGATCATGGGCGGCTCGTACGGCGGTTACGCGACGCTCGCGGGCGTCGCCTTCACGCCGGACCTCTATGCGGCGGGCGTCGCGATCGTCGCGCCGTCTAACCTCCTGACGCTCCTCGAGACGATTCCGCCCTACTGGGAGTCCGGCCGCGTCATCTTCCACGCGCGCATGGGTGACCCGACGACGCCCGAGGGCAAGAAGCAGCTCGAGCGCCAGTCCCCGCTCAACTCCGCCTCGAAGATCAAGACGTCCCTCCTCATCGTCATGGGCAAGAACGACCCGCGCGTCAAGCTCGCCGAGTCCGAGCAGATCGTGATCGCGCTCCGGGACCGCGGGTTCCCGGTCGAGTACATCGTCGCCCCGGACGAGGGCCACGGATTCGCACGCCCGGTCAACAACATGGCCATGTTCGCGGCGTCCGAGGCCTTCCTCGCCAAGCATATCGGCGGGCGCTTCCAGGAAGGCGGCACGCCCGAAGTCGTCGCGCGCCTCAAGGAGATCACGGTCGACCCGAAGACCGTGGTCCTCACGAAGAAGGTCGACACGGCCGCCGTCGGCGCGCCCAAGCCCGTCTCGGGCCTCACCGCCGGAACGTACAAGTACGCCGGCGCGATCCAGGCCGGCGGGCAGACGATCCCGGTCACGGGCGTGACCGTCGTGACCGAAGAGCCCACGACCTACACCGTGAACTACACGATGAAGCTCCCGATGGGCGAGGCGAACGACACCGTCACGGTGGACAAGGCGACCCTCCAGCCGGTCAAGCGCACCGTCAAGCAGGGCCCGGTCTCGATGGACCTCGGGTTCAAGGACGGCAAGGTGACGGGCTCGGTCGCGATGGGCGGCGAGCCGAAGCCGGTCGACGTCTCGTCGGGCGGCGCCCTCTACGCGGACGGCTCGGCGGCGTGGGACTCCCTCGCCCACCTGCCGCTCGCCGAGGGGTACACCGTCACGTACCGCAACTTCGACGTCCAGAAGCAGAGGCCCTCTCTCAAGCAGATGAAGGTCGTCAGCGTCGAGGAGATCACGGTTCCCGCCGGCAGGTTCAAGACGTGGAAGGCCGAGGTCACCTCGGCCGAGGGCGAGCCCGGCTCGACGACCGTCTGGGTCGCGCAGGACTCGCGCAAGGTCGTCAAGACGAGCTCGATCGTGCCGCAGATGGGCGGGGCCACGGTCACGTCCGAGCTGCAGCCGTAGTCTGTCTTCGAGTCTTTCTGGTCAGGATGGGGGAGCGGCTTCGGCCGCTCCCCTTCTTGTTTCGAGGCCCCGCGCTCAGCCCCGCCCGCCGGCCCTCCGCCACTCCCAGTCCGCGAGGCGTTCGCGGGCGCCGAGGCCGATCGCCCGGTGCAGCTCGAGGAGGAGCCGCGACGCTTCGGGATCCTGCAACGGCGGCGGGCCGAGGCGCGTCAGGACGGCTTCCGGGTGCTCGGGCGGTGCGAAGACGAGGCGGAGTGCCGCCGCGGGCTCGCCGGGCCGGTAGAAGAGCTCCGGTCGCTCGAGGACGGCCGGAGGCAGGGGCTCGGGCGGATCCTCGGGCCGGCGCGGCGCTTCGGTCGCCTCGTCCGGCCGGGCGGCCCCCGACGCGGCCGGACGCCGGCGGGCGCGCTGGAGGCCCGCGAGGAGCTCCTCGCGCGGCAGCCCGCGCAGGAGGAAGACGAGGAAGGGATCGTTCGCGAGGGCGTCGCCGAGGAGGACCGCCGTCGCACCGGCGTGGACGCACGGGAGCGGTGCGTCGCACGTGCAGGCGACCGCAAGCTCGTCGGCCGTGGCGGGCAGGAGCGTCCGGCCCGTGCCGGAGAACGCATCCTCGACGTCATCCGGAATGCGCCCGGCGAGGAGATCGGCGGCGAAGCGCGCGCGCAGCGCCATCGCCGAGAGTGCCTTCTTGAGCGCGGCCGGCGGGAGCGACTTGAACGAGAGGCGCGCCTCCTCGCGGTGGCCGTCGGCGCGCCGGATCTCGGCGCGGACTCCCGCCTTCGCGACCTCGAACGCGACGACGGCGCCGGAGAGGGCGGCTGCGCGGCCGTCCACGAGCGCCTCGTCCCAGCCGAACGAGGCGAGGCGCGCGAGGAAGCGGAACGCCCAGCCCGATTCGGGCGGCGCGGCGCGCGGGATCCGGACCTTCCTGCGGCGCGGCATCAGTGGCCCTCCGAGACGGCTGTGTCCGCGTCGAGGGCGACGAGGGCCGCGAGCTGGTCGTCCGAGAGCCCGGCGATCCACTGCTCGCCCGCGCCGACGATCGAGCGCGCGAGGTGCTTCTTGTCCTCGATCATCCGGTCGATCCGCTCCTCGAGCGTCCCGCGGCAGACGAACTTGTGGACCTGCACGTGCTGCGTCTGGCCGATCCGGAACGCGCGGTCGGTCGCCTGCTCCT
This sequence comes from Thermoanaerobaculia bacterium, assembly GCA_038319835.1. GTDB lineage: Bacteria > Acidobacteriota > Thermoanaerobaculia > UBA5066 > UBA5066 > Fen-183. The sequence goes on from JBBQDQ010000008.1 coordinate 37,683, forward strand.
CGACGGCGGGGTTCCACCACCGGTCGACGTGGAAGACGTGCGAGGCGCGCGTGAGGTTCAGGCCAGTTCCGCCCGCGCGGAGCGAGAGCACGAAGAACGGCGGCGGGTCTTCGTCCTCCTGGAAGCGGCGGACCATCTCGGCACGCGCCCGGCGCGGGACGCCGCCGTGGAGGAACAGGACCTCGCAGCCGAAGCGCTCCTTGAGCGCCGAGACGAGGAGGTGGCCCATCTCGGCGAACTGCGTGAAGAGGAGGGACGGGCTCTTCTCGGCGAGCGTCTCCTCGCACATCTCGAGGAGGCGCGCGATCTTCGCGCTCCGCCCGTCCAGCCGACCATCGCCGAGGAAGAGCGCCGGGTGGTCGCAGATCTGCTTGAGGCGCAGGAGGAGCAGAAGGATCTTCGCCTTGCGCGTGCGCTTGTTCGCGCGGCCGATCCCCGCGAGGAGCGAGCGCGTCGTCGCACGGTAGAGCGCGGCCTGCTCGCGCGTGAGGCCCGTGTACTCCTTCGTCTCGATCTTCTCGGGGAGGTCGGGCACGACGCCGGGGTCCGTCTTGGCGCGGCGCAGGAGGAACGGCGCCGTGACGTTGCGGAGGCGGGCCGCGGCCTCGGGCTCGCGCCGCCGCTCGATCGGCACGACGAAGTGGCGGCGGAAGGAGTCGTCCGACCCGAGGAGGCCGGGGTTCAGGAAGTCGAAGATGGACTTGAGCTCGGCGAGGCGGTTCTCGACGGGCGTGCCCGTGAGCGCGGATCGGCGCTGGGCCCTGAGGCCCCGCACGGCGCGCGACTGGGCGGCCGCCGGGTTCTTGACGTTCTGCGCCTCGTCCAGCGTCAGGTACTCCCAGTTGACCTCGGACAGGAGCGCGCGGTCGCGATGGGCGAGCGCATACGTCGTGACCAGGAGGTCGACGTTCGAGAGGAGCTCGCGGAACGCCTCGCCGCTCGCGCGGCCGGGACCGTGGTGGACCGAGACCCTGAGGGACGGCGCGAAGCGCGCCGCCTCCGAGACCCAGTTTTCCGCGACGGACGTCGGGCAGACGAGGAGCGAGGGGCCGATGCGCTCGCCCGCCTCCTGCGCCGTGAGGAGCGTCGCGAGGAACTGGACGGTCTTGCCGAGTCCCATGTCGTCCGCGAGGCAGGCTCCGAGCCCGCGCGTCAGGAGGAAGCGCAGCCAGGCGACGCCGCGCAGCTGGTAGGGGCGGAGCACGCCCGTGAGCCCCTTCGGCGCAGAGAAGGCGCCGATCTCGCGGCGGGCGACGTCGGGGTCGAGCAGGTGCGAGAGCCAGCCTTCGCCCGCGACGCCGTCCACCGAGGCGCCCGCACCGTCGGGATCGAGGCCGCCCGCGAGGCGCAGGAGCTCGCCAAGCGTCGTGCGCCCGCCGGGCCGCCGGTCGAGGATGCGCCGGGCCTGCTCGAGGTGCTCGCGGTCGAGGAGCACCCACTCGCCGCGCACCTCGACGAGCGGCATCTGGCGCGCCGCGAGGTCCTCGAATTCGGCCGACGTCAGGAGCGCATCGCCGACCGCGACTTTCCAGTCGAAGTCCACGAGCGTGTCGAGGCCGAACCGCGTGAGGCCGGGGTCCGAGGCGCCGGGGATGCCTTCCTTCGCGACGAGGCGCAGCGAGACGCGTTGGAGCGCGCCGCCGCCGGGAAGACGCACGGCGACGCCGGCCTCGCCGAGGAGCGGCGCCTCCTCCGAGAGGAAGGTCCACGTCTCCTCGGCCGAGAGGTCGACGCCCGTCGGATGGCGCTCCTCGAGACTGCGGCGGACGGCGGGCGAGAGCGACGCGGCGGATCCGAGCCGCGCGAGGAGCGTGTCCTGCAGGTTCGAGAACAGGCGCCCGCGGCGCCGCACCGCGGTCTCGGGCGATTCCCAGATCTCCTCGGCAGTGAGGGCGATCTCGTCCTTCTCCGTGGACTCGAGGGCGAAGGCGAGGGCGAACGTGCCGCCGACGGACTCGGGCGGGACGACGCGGATGCCGAGGCGGAGCGAGCCTTCGGGCAGCGGATCGAGGACCGGAAGGCTCCACTCGGCCAGGCGCGCGAGGACGGCGGCGTCCGCGGTCGGGGTGGGCGTTTCGGCGAGGCCGGCGACCGCGCGCGCCTCGAGCCCATCGCCGGCGCGCCGCCGCTCGGCCGGGAGGACGTCACGCAGGACGTCGCGCGCGGCCGCGTCCACGGCCGTGTCGAGGAAGCCCTGCAGGACCGCCGCCGCGGGCGGGAGGCCGCCCTCGGACGCGGACGCGGCGCCCTCCTCGGAGAGCGCGCGCGACACGGGCGGCACCGCGGCGGCGAAGCGCCGGAAGCGCTCCTTCTCGTGGGGATCCGTCAGGACCGGCCGCCAGCGCGCGCGGCCGCCGTCGGCCGTGGGCGCGACGCGGCGGCGCAGGAGGAGGTCGTACGCCCAGCGCGCGACCTCCGACCAGTACTCGAGATCGTCGCCCGCCGTGAGGGAAAGGGGCCGGAGGCGCAGGACGCCCGGCAGGGCGAGGAGCGCCTCGAGGGCGTCGACGGGCTGAAGGACGATCCCCTGCAGGAGGAACGTCTTGAGGACGGGAGCGCCGGACGCCGCGTAGTCGGCCGGCTCGCGCAGGGCCGGAACGGACGGCACGGGCCGCCCGTGCACGGCCGGCGCCACGAGGGTGAGGGCCGCGACGCGGGCGCGGGACGCCGGCAGGAAGCCGGCGAGACCCTCGTCGCGCAGCGTCGCCTCGACGTCTTCGGCCGGGACGGCGCGCGGGTGCGCGTCGCGGGCGTCGCGGGCGACGTACGAGCCCTCCGCCCAGAATGCGAAACCGGAGGGAAGCGGGGAGCCGTGGAGGACGATCAAGAGCCGTCCATTGTCGGGTATCCTCCGCCCCCGATGAAAGCCCCAAGATCACACGAGCTTTTCCGGCTCCTTTCGGCTGCCGAAGTCTCCAGCCTCGTCGAAACGGCCTGCGAGGACGACGAGCTGCCCGAGAAGATCGCCGGCGGCGTCCTCACGTACCAGCAGATCCCCCTGAAGCGCTTCTCGAAGCTGCCCGAGGAGACCCGGCTCGCCTACGTGCGCCGGACCCTGCGCGACAAGCGGGCCGAGGATCTCGCGCTCTACGTTCTGTCGGCGGCGCTCACGCGGCGGCACGGCGCGCTCATCTCCGCGTTCCTCGACGCCGCGAAGCTCCCGCACGAGGGGCCGAGCCTGACGACGGAGGGCGAGATCGCCCAGCCGTCCCGGACGGTTCTCACGAAAGCCGTGGACGCCGTGCTCGTGAAGTGGCCGGCGCGCGACGTGTCGTTGTATCTCCACGCCTTCGCCGTGCAGCCGGACGTCGACTGGCCGCTTCTCGTCGAGCTGCTCGCGGCCGACCCGCGCCTCGCGCTCACGGACCGTTCGGCCGAGTAGCGGTCCGCACGAGGAGGCGCGCCTCTGCCGGGGAGGCCTCCTCCCGGAACCCGCCGGGCGCCCACGCGTCGAGCTGCGGACTCCGTTCGACGAGGAGCGCGACGTCGTCCGGTCCCGGCGCCGCCTTCCACGGGTCGAAGGGGACTCCGAAGAACTCGACGACGGTCGTCCGGGTCCCGTGGGTGAGGTAGCGGACGACGTTCGCGTCGTGCGTGACGACGCACCGCACGGGTCCGGCGGCCGCGGCGATCCGCGCGCGCTCGCCGATCGCGGTCGCCGCCTGCGCGACGAAGGGCGGGGGATCGGGGCGCGCGAGCGCCCGGAACCAGGTCCCGATCTCCCACGCGCCGCCGAGCGCGAGGGCGAGCGGGACCGCGGCCCGCCAGGGGACGCGGCGGCCGATCATCGCGGCGCCGGAGCCGGCGAGCGCGAGGAGGACAGGAGCGAGGA
>JBBQDQ010000009.1:0-40532 GCA_038319835.1 Thermoanaerobaculia bacterium
TATTCGTCGTCAAGTTTGAAGCTCGAGTTGCATGGCTCGCATGCAGGCACCGTGATCAAGGTCGTTGGTAGAGGCTTAGGAAAGAGATTCTTCGGCGGGAGGTGATCGCGGGTAACCGGTCCGATCGCGCCGCAATATGTGCATTCACCCTGCTTCGGCTCCTTCGTCTCTCCCACGAGTGAAAGGGTACCCCGTCCTCAGCCGGTCTCCAGGGCTGTTAACCGGGGAGTCGGATTCAGACACGACCTGTTAACCGCTCTCAGCCGCTCTCTGCACGAAAGGCAATCTGAGAGCGGTCCTGAGCGCCGAAGCCGCCCTCGCGCCACCTTTCTGCGTTCTCAGCTTCCGTGGGGTAGAGACGGTTCGCGTTCGCGCGGCATTCGCAAACCCTTCTGACACCACGGGCTTTAGACGCGAAACCCCGCGAGGGTCATCGCGGGGTACGTGTTAACCGCGAACTCGTCTCAAGTTCGCGGGGGAGAAGAGTGGCTCCGCAGGTAAGACTCGAACTTACAACATCCCGGTTAACAGCCGGGTGCTCTACCATTGAGCTACTGCGGAATGTGAAAGAGCCCGGAGTCTCCGCGCGGTGAAACCGCACGAAGGCCGCGCATCGTACGGTCCGGGCTCTCCCGCGTCAAGCCTCCGGGATTCAGCGGGTTAACCTCTTCCCGTGACGGACATTCCGGGCCCCACGCGCACCGGCCGCTTCGCGCCCTCCCCCACAGGGCCGCTCCACCTCGGGAGCCTCGTCGCGGCCGTCGGGTCGTGGCTGTTCGCGCGCTCTTCGGGCGGGCGCTGGCTCGTGCGGATGGAGGACCTCGACACGCCGCGCGTCGTTCCCGGCGCCGCCGACGACATCCTGCGCACCCTCGAGCGCTTCGGCCTGACGTGGGACGGGGAGGTCGTGTTTCAGTCGCAGCGCACCGAGAGGTACGAAGATGCCCTTCGGATCCTTCGAGTGAAAGAGCTCGTGTTCCTGTGCGGCTGCACGAGAGCCGACCTCGCACGCGCCGCGTCCGCGCCCGCAGAGGGCGATGCCGCGGAGACCGGCGCCACAATCTACCCCGGCACCTGCCGCGGCGGGCTGCCTCCCGGAAGGGCCGCCCGAGCCTTCCGCTTCCGCGTTCCCCCCGGCGTCTTCACCTTCGAAGATCTTCTCTTCGGCTCTCTCTCCGAGGACGTCGAGAAGACCGTCGGCGACTTCGTCGTGAAGCGCGCGGACGGGTCGTATGCCTACCAGCTCGCCGTCGTGGTCGACGACGCGGCTCAGGGCGTCACGGAAGTCGTCCGCGGCGCGGATCTCCTCGACTCGACGGCGCGGCAGATCGCGCTCCAGCGGGCTCTCGGCCTTCCGACGCCGTCGTACGCGCACCTGCCGCTCGTCCTCGGTGCGGACGGGAAGAAGCTGGGCAAGCGGGACGGCGCGCTCCCGCTCGATTCGTTGAACCCGGCGCGCCTCCGCGAGGCCCTCGCTTTCGCGCTCAGCGCGCTGGGGCAGGAGCCTGCGGAGTCGCCTCGGGACGCGGCGCACCGCTTCGACCCGTCACGCATTCCGCGAGAGCCTCGGCCAGCGCCGGGATGACGGCTGCGAGCGGCACGACGAGGATCCTGTCCCACGACCACCGCACGTGCCACGCGGGGTCGAAACGGCTGAACGCGAACGAGCCGAGGAGAACGGCCGACGTGAGAGCGGCCCATGCGAGGAGGCCGCGGCGCCTCCGAAACGTCTGCGGGGCGAGGGCGAGGACGCCCGCACCCGCGAGGGCGAGCCCCGCCGCGGGTGCCGCTTCGGAGACGAGAGCCGAAAGAGCCGAGAGAGCCTTCTCGAGCGAGAACGCCGACAGGGCGAACGCGGTCGGCAGCGGCCGCGGCGCGAGCCGCCGGACGACGAGCGCCCACGGAAGCGCGGCGAAGAGGATCGCCGAGAGCCCGACGAGGAGCGCCGCGCGGAAACGCCGCGCAAGGGCGAGAACGACGGCCGCGGCCAGCGCGGCGACGAGCCCTTCCGGCTTCGTCCACGCGGCGAGCGTGAGGAAAATCGAGAGGCGCATGGCGGCGCCCGCGTCTTCCCCGGCGCGCTCCACATCCCCCGCCGCCGCGAGGACGAAGACGAGGAGGAGCCCCTCGGCGTAGCCCGGGTACCTCCGCCAGTACGGGAGGAGCGACACGGCAGCGCCCGCGAGGAGCGCGAACGGCCACGCGACGCGAATGGAGCGCGCGGCGCGCACCGCGAGGAGCGACGCGGCGAGCGCGAGGAGAGGCCAGAGCGGCGTCGCGGCGAGATCGTCGTACGGGAGCCGCGCCCGCGTCGCGACGTTGAGGAGGAGCGGCCACAGCGGCGGGTACTCCGGGTGCGAGAACGCACCGTCGGGATCGACGCGGAAGAGCGACGCGAGCGAGCCCGATCGGTGCAGCGCGCGCGCCTTGAGCCCCCAGATCGCCGTGTAGTCGTTGAGACCGAACGGCTCGCGCATCGCGACGACGCCGGCCGTGAAGACGCCGAGGACGAGGAGAAAGAGCGCGCCGGCGGCGACGGCGCGGGACGCGGCGCCTCTCACGGCGCTCCCCCGGCCGTCGGCGCAGAGGAAAAGACGAATCCCTCGCGCCCCACGGCCCCGCGCGCGACCGTCACGCGGCGGGGCGCGAGGACGAAGGCCGCCTTGCGCCGCATCTCCTCGGCCGCCGCGTCGGAGACGCTCTCCGGGACCGTCATCACGACGTCGACGCCGAGAGGCAGGGACCGGTCGCGCGAAAGGAGCGCGACGCCGAGGTCCGGCTCGCGCCGGAAGACGCGCGAATTCAGGAGACGGGTCGGCGAGCCTGCGCGCCAGAACTTCCGCATCACGGACAGCGAGACGCCAAGCGGTGCAACCGGCTCCCACGCCCGCCACGCGAGAACGAGGAGGACCACGGCTGCGAGGACGGCCGCGGCCCCGCGCCGCAGGGCCGGCGTCATCCGCGGCCGAGGGCGCGCCGGAGCGCGCCGATGCGCGCGGCGAGCGGCGCCGGATCGTCCGCGAAGAGGGCCGCGCGGAAGGCTTCGACTTCCCCGGCGAGAACCTCGGCGACCCGGGGTGCGTCCGGGTTCTGCGTCTGGATCGCGCGCGTCAGCGCGGGATCCTGGTCGAGAAGCGACGCGACGAGATCGAGCAGACGGCGGAAGGACGTCGTCGCGCGGCCGTCCACGTCGAAGGCGTCGACCTTGAGGCGGACGAGAGCTCCCGCGCACGCGAGCGCCACGACGTGCGCGAGGCCCATCGTGCGCGCGGCCCAGGGGTCGTGCCCGGTGACCGGCATCCGGCGGATCCGGAGACCCTCGCCCGCGAAGAGGCGCGCAACGCGCGCGGTGGCGCCCGGGACGCCGCAGTCGAGGACGAGAAAGTCCTTCCCCTTGAAGCGCGCGAGCGGGCCGAACATCGGGTGCGCCGAGGCGATCGCGACGCCGGACTTGCGCGCCCGCGCATACGCGGGGAGGAGCGGCGTCTTGAGGCTCGCGATGTCGAAGACGAGTCCGCGCGGCGCGTGCGCGAGGACGGCGTCGAGAGCCGCGGCGGACGCGTCGAGCGACGCCGCGATGCAGACGACGTCGGCCGTCGCGGCCGCTTCGAGCCCCGCCGACGCGTAGCCGCGAACGGGCCCCGCGGGATCGCAGATCAGGACGCGGTAGCCCTTCTTCCGGAAGTGCGGCGCGAGCCGCCGGCCCATGAGCCCGGCTCCGCCGACGAGGAGGAGGGTCTTTCGCTTCAGGGCTTGACCCTTACGAATCTCTTGCCGAGCCTGAGAAAGAGCCCCTCCGGACCGATCTTCAGGAGGTCGCCGGGCGTGTCCGCCTTCGTCCACACCTGCCCGTCGGAGGACGTCGACACCGCGCCTTCCTTGATCTTCTGCCGCGCGACGTTCTTGCTGGGCGCGAGCGCCGACTGCACGAGCACGTCGGTCAACGGACCTTCGAAGGCACTTGCAGACCCTTGCCCCTGCGAAAGCGAAACTTCCGCGGCCGAGATCGCACCCCCCGCTCCCGCGAAGCGGCGCTCGAACTCCTCCTGCGCAGAGAACGCGGCGGCCTGGCCGTGGAAGTCCGAGACGATCTGGAGGCCGAGATCCATCTTCAGCTTTTTCGGGTGCAGCGTCCCGCCCGCGACCGCGGCCTTCATCTCCTCGATCTCGGCCGGGCGGCGGTCCGTGAGGAGCGTCCAGTACGCCCACATCGCGGCGTCCGAGACGGACATGACCTTCCCGAAGATCTCGTTCGGGCTCTCCGTGACGCCGATCGCGTTGTTCAGCGACTTAGACATCTTCTCGACGCCGTCCGTCCCGACGAGGAGCGGGAGCGTCAGGACGCACTGCGGCTCCTTGCCCCAGCCGCGCATGAGCTCCCTCCCGACGAGGAGGTTGAAGAGCTGGTCCGTGCCGCCGAGCTCGACGTCGGCGTCCAGCGCGACGGAGTCGTAGCCCTGGCACAGCGGGTAGAGGAGCTCGTGGACGGCGATCGGCTTCTGCTCCTTGAAGCGCTTGGCGAAGTCGTCGCGCTCGAGAAGCTGCGCGACCGTGTACTTCGCGCAGAGGCGGACGAGCCCCTCGGCCCCGAGCGCCGAGAGCCACTCGGAGTTGAACATCACGCGAGTCTTGACGGGGTCGAGAATCTTGAAGACCTGCGTCTTGTACGTCTCGGCGTTCGCGAGGATTTCGTCCTTCGTGAGCTGCGGGCGCGTCGCCTTCTTGCCCGTCGGGTCGCCGATCATTCCCGTGAAGTCGCCGATCAGGAAGACGACCTCGTGGCCGAGCTCCTGGAAGTGGCGCATCTTGCGGAAGACGACCGTGTGGCCGAGGTGGAGGTCGGGCGCCGACGGGTCGAAGCCGACCTTCACGCGCAGCGGCTTGCCGGTCTTCAGGGACCGGGTCAGCTTCTTTTCGAGCTCTTCTTTCTTCTCGCAGGCCTCGACGCCCTTGAGAAGAAGGTCCATCTGTTCGGGAACGGGCGGGAATGTGCTCACAGGGGCGAGATTGTAGTCACTTCGAGACGCCGCGCCGGCCCTGGACCCAATCGTCCCACTGCCCCATCGCTTTCATCTGCTCGTCGAGCTTCGTGTCCTTCAGGAGCTTGTCGACCTCGGCCTTCGACTGGCGCGGGGCGCGGCCGTCGGAGTTCGCGAGGCCCAACACGAGCGCCGAGGCGATCGCCGCGTTCGCGCGCGCCTCGCGCGCGTCGACCATGTCGAACGTGTCGGACTCGGCGTGGTAGTCGGGCAGGTACGGCGTGAAGTCCTGGTTCGCGACGAAGTTCGGGACGCCCGAGAGGAGGAAGTCGAAGTTGTCGGTCCCGTCGATCCCCTCGAGGGAGTGGGGCGCGTTCGTGAGGCCCGCGACGCCCGCGAGCGCGGCGTCGGCGGCCTTCCGCAGGTCCTCGCGGCCGTTCAGGAAGAAGCCGTTCGTCCGTCCCGAACCCACGTCGAAGATCACGACGCCGGCGACGTTTCCGAGCTCCTTCGCATGGGCCCGCACGTACTCGGCCGAGCCCCACATGCCGAGCTCCTCGGCGTTGAACAGGGCGAACCGGATCGTCCGCTTCGGCTTGAGCCCGAGCTCCTTGATCCCGCGCAGGACGTCGATGACGAGGGCGACGTTCACGCCGTTGTCGTTCGCGCCGGTCCCGAGCTCCCACGAGTCGAGGTGCGCGCCGAGAAGGACGATCTCCTCCGGCTTCTGGCTCCCCCGAATCTCGGCGACGACGTTCTTCGCCTCGTAGCCCGGACCCGTCTTGTTCGCGATCGAGAGGCGTACCGTGACCTCTCCCTCCTCGGCCAAGCGCAGGAGGCGCGCGGCGTGCTCGCGCGAGACCATTGCGGCCGGAAGCGGCGCGAGGACCCGGCCGAGGCCGACCGGATGGCGGTAGAGGAGCCCGCGGGGTCGCGTGGACTGCAGGAGGACCGCGACGGCCCCGGCCTTCTGCGCGGACGTGAAGATCTGGCCGTTCCGCATGTACTCCCCGAAAAGGTCGTCGACGGTCTTCATCTCCTTCGAGCGGACGACGATGATGGCGCCCTTCGCCTTCGCGCCGAGGCGCGCGAAGTCCGCCTCCGTCCCTTCGCCCGCGTCCACGGCCTTCGCGGTGATCGGGCCGGGCGTGGAGGGCGCGGCGCCGCACGCAACCACGCGCAGTGGCGCGCTCTCCGGTGAGACGATCGACAGCTCGGCGGTCCCCGGCAGCCAGAGGTACGGCACCGGGAAGCTCTCGAGCGCGACGGCGTCGGCGCCGGCGGCCTTGAACTTCGCGGCGGCCCACGTCACCGCCCGCTCGTTCGCAGGAGAGCCGACGGGCCGCCCGCCGACGCGGTCGCAGAGCTCGCGGGTGTCGGAGATCAGAGGCGTGTCGCCGAGGGCCCGGCCGGCGAGGCGCGAGGCGGCGTCGGGTCCAGCAGCAGGGGCGGCGGCGGCGGCCAGGCAGAAGACGGCGGCCGCGAGAGAGCGGAAGGCGTATCGCATCCACCCATTTTGCCCCGGAACGTCAGGCGGCCGGGTGCGGGTCCGTCAAGAGCTCGTTGAGGCGTGCGAACAGGAACTCCAGGGCGACCATGTTCTCGCCCCCCTCCGGGATGATGAGGTCCGCGTAGCGCTTGGCCGGCTCGACGAACTCGAGGTGCATCGGGCGGACCGTGCTCTCGTACTGCGCCACGACGCTCTCGAGCGTGCGGCCGCGCTCCTCGATGTCGCGCTTGATGCGGCGGATGAGCCGGATGTCGGAGTCCGTGTCGACGAAGATCTTCACGTCGAAGAGCTTGCGGAGCTCCGGCTCGACGTAGATGAGGATCCCGTCCACGAGGATGATCCGGCGCGGCTCGACGCGCCGCGTCTCGGCCGCGCGCCGGTGGACCTTGAAGTCGTAGACCGGCATCTCGACGACCATGCCCTGCTTGAGCGCCTTGAGGTGCCGGACGAGGAGCTCGGTCTCGAGCGAGTCCGGGTGGTCGAAGTTCTTCCCGTCGAGGATGTCCTTCGGGAGATCGACGAAGTCGCGGTAATACGCATCGTGGGAGAGGAACGCGATGCGCTCCTCCCCCACGCGGTTCACGATCGCCCGCGCGACGGTCGTCTTGCCCGACCCCGTTCCTCCGGCGATCCCGATGACGAACGGCGTCACGTGGTCACTTGAACGCGTCGAGCATTTCCTTCGCGGTGGCCGCGTCGGAGCCCTTCGGGTCGAGCTTGAGGTACTCCGTGAGGTGCTTCTTCATGTCCGGGATCTTGTTGAGGTTCACGTCGCACATGCCGAGGAGGTAGTGCGCCTTCGCGTGGTCGGCCTTGGCCTCGACGACCTTCGTGAGAATCGGCGCTGCTTCCTTGAACTTTCCCTTGTTGTAGAGCTCGACGGCCTGGTTGTAGATCACGTCAGGCTGGTCGGGGTTCGCCGCGATGTACCTCTTCTCGTACTCGGCGAACTTCGCCTTGTCGCCCTTGGCGCGGTACGCCTCCATGAGCGTGCCGATGAGCGGTGGATTATCGGCCTCGAGGGAGAGCGATTTCTCCCCCATCGCGACGACGTTGTCCCAGTCCTTCCGTTTGAGCGCGACCTTCGCGGCGAGGTCGTAGCCGTTCGCCTTCTCGGGCCCGGCCTTCACGGCTTCCTGCGCCTTCGTCCACGCCACGTCGAGGTTGTCGGCCTGGTAGGCCTCGACGGCCGCGTTGTAGGCGGTCACGAAGGGGTCGTCGACCTGCTTGACGACGCCGGACTCGATCGCCTGCTGCTGCGTGAGGAGCTGGACGTCGAGGGCCTGCGAGTCGCCGATCGGGATCTTCTTGTCCTGTTCGACGCCGATGTAGCCCTGCTTCTCGAACTTGTAGTGGTAGGGAATCGTCGAGTCGTTGAGGACCGTCCCCCACTTGCCGTCCTTGTCGGACTTCAGCTCGAGCTTGAAGTTCGAGAGCGACTTCGTCGTCACCGTGATCTTGACGTCCGCAAGCGGCACGCCCTTGCCGTCCGTCGTCCGGCCCGTGACGCGGGCCTGCGGCCCGGCCAGAGCGGCGCCGGCCGCGATGAGCAGCGCGAGGGCCGTGCCCAGTGCGGTCTTCGAGAGATTCTTCGTCATGCGTCCTCCGAGTCCTTCCCGGACTTCTACCTGCATTTCGGGTGCCCGATTCTATCGCCCGGCGGCGGTCCGCCCACGCGGTTCGGGCGACGTTTTCGGGTCACTTTCGCACCAAACCGGGCCGGACGGGACTAGTCTTCCTGCTTCATGCGCCGGCGCCTGATTCTCGGCCTCCTCGCGGCCGTTTTCGCGGCCGTCCTCCTCTTCGCCCTCGGCTTTTTCGCCGGGAAGGCCGCCCCGCGCGGGCCCGGCGCGGCGCCGGTCGTGACCGCCGTCCGGAAGATCGCCCGGCTCGCAACCGTCCAGATGGAGATCTCCGACGTCCTCAGGGTCGAGGAGGTGCGGACGATCTTCGTCTTCGACGTGCCGAAGAACGCGACCCTGCGCCTGAGGGGCCGCGTCATGGGCGGGTTCGACCTCGACAAGGGCTTCGACGTCTCGGCCGACGAGACGCGCCGGCTCGTGAAGGTCCGGCTCCCGGCTCCGCAGGTCCTCTCCGTGGACGACCGGCTGGAGTGGTTCGACGAGAAGTCGGGGTTCCTGAATCCGATCACGCCCGAAGACCGCACGCGCTGGACCGCCTGGGCGCGTGCCGCGCTCGCGAGGAACGCGAAGGACGCGGGCCTCTACGACGCCGCCGCCCGCCACGCGCGCGACGTCTTCGCGGACGCGGCCGCTGCGTTCGGCTGGACGGCGGAGGTGACGGTCGGGGGCTCGGCCGTGCCGGCGTCTCCGACGCCGGCCGGCTAGAGCCGCTTGACGGGCAGCATTCCGTTGACGTCGCGAAGCGAGTTCGTCGCGATCAGGATGACGTCCACGAGCCACCAGATTCCGCAGCCGCCGAGCGTGAAGAGCTTCACGAGGCCGAGACCGACCTGGCCGAGGTAGAAGCGGTCCACGCCGAACGTCCCGAGGAAGATCGAGAGCAGGAGAACGACGAGCCAGTCGCGCTCGCCGGGCGCGAGGGGCGCCTGTTGGCCGGGATACGGCGGCGGCGCGGCGGGCGGCGCACCGGCGGCCGGAACCGCGGCCGGGGACGCGAGAAGGTCCCGGAACTCGTCGCGCGTCGAGATCGGCGCCCAGGACGCCTCGCCGGTCTTGAACGAGAGACTGGGCGCGCCGACGCGGCCCTCGGCGATCCACGCCCGAAGGGTGGCTTCGTCGACCGGACCGTATTGACTGCCGTTGGCCCCGATGACGTAGTACATCGTTGCTCCTCAACCCCTTGAAACGGATTCCGGCCCCGGAAGTTCTCCCTCCGGGGCCGGAGGATGCTAACCCTCTCTCTCAGCGCCTCTTCTCGGCGCCCCTCGCCGGAGCCGGCTGCGCCGAGGGCCGCGACTGCGGGACCGGGCGGGCTTGCGGCTGCGGGGCCGGGCGGGAGACGTTGCCCCGGTTGGAGTTCTGCTGGAAGGACCGCTCGCGCATCCGGTCGTCGCCGCGCTGGCGCGCCGAGAAGTCGCGATCGAGCTCCGGACGCGGCGCGGGGCGGGAGAAGCCCGTCGAGGGCTTCGTCGTCACGCCGGGCCGCCGGTCCATCGAGGGGCGCGTCGTCACAGACGGCTTTCCACCGGGCTTTGCCGTCGCACCGCCGTCGCTGGGCTTCCAGCGGCCGGCGTCGCGCTGCTGCCATTGCCCTTCCCTCGTGCGGCGGTAGACCTCGCCGTTCCGGTCGGCGTAAACGTTGTTGGGGCGGCCCGTCGCGGGTCTCGGCCGTTCGATCGAGGACGGCGCGCGCGGGACGTCACGCGTCTTCGCCGGGAGGCGGTTGTAGATGTTCGACTGCGCCGGCCGGCGGATGTCCCGCGGCGGCGGACGGAAGCCGATGTTCGGACGGACGCCCGGCATCGGCCGCATCGCGGGTCGGAGCGCGCCGGGGCGCGGCCCGGGCAGCGGGCGGTTCCAGGAGCCGCCGCCGTGGGCTCCCCAGTAGTTGCCCGAGATGACCGCCGGCGGGCGATAGCCGCCGGGCCCATACCAGCCCCCGCCGCCGGAACGGTGCCAGCCGCCGCCGCCGTAGTAAGGAGGCCGGTACCAGCCGCGCGGCCGGAACCAGCCGCCCCAGCCGAAGCTCACGTTGATGAACGGATAGCTCCACGAGGTGCCGAAGCCCCATCCCGTCCACGGGTTGTAGCGGGCGCACAGGCCCCACGTGTAGGGGCGCGGCCACCAGTAGGTCGGGCCGATCCACGGCCGGTAGTACCAGCCGGTGCCCCAGACGGCGGTGCCGTGCCACGGGTAGACGCCGGTGTAGCCCGGCGTGTACCCGACGTAGACGACGTCTGGCGTCGCGTCGTAGATCCGGACGTACTTGACGTTGTAGACGGGCGCGCTCGGCGGGATCGCGTCGATGTCGTCGGACGGAACGGAATCGGCGAGCGCCCACGGGCCGTCCGGCGAGGCGGAGACGTACCACACCGCGTTCTCGCACGCGTAGTACTGGCCGCGGATGAGGAGGACCGACGTCGACGCGTTCGCCGCGTACGACGTCGCCGATCCGTCGATGCCGATGAACTTCGGCTCGCCGTCCCACTTGACGTCGAGCGTCGCCTCGGCGCGCTTCACGGCGGTCGTCTGCGGGATCTGCGCGTCGAGGACCGCTTCCTCGGCCTCGTCGGTCCCCGCGACGGCCGCGCGCACGTCGCCCGAGTCGGACTCCGGCGGGATCTTCGCGAAGCTGTCGGGGAGAGCGTCCGGCGCGGCGTAGGCCCACGGGCCATGGAGCGACTTGCTCCGGAACCAGCGGCCCGAGAGGAGGACGTAGTAGTCCTGCTTCGGGACGTCGAGGAGGACGTCGGCCTCCGTGTTGTCGATCGCGAGGAGGTTGCCGTCCGTGCCCGCGACCGGCTTGAACGCCGGTTTGCCCTCGGTGACGACGAGCTCGGTGGGCTCGGTCGCGACGACGACCCTGGGCGGCGCGGCGGCTTGCGTGCCGTCGTCGCCCCCGGCGTCCTTGTCGGCCTTCTTCTGCTCGGCCTCGGCCTTCGCGGCGAACTCCGCGATGTCGGCCGGCGGGCCGCCCACGGGCCGCCACGGGCCGAGCGGGTTCGCGGCCTCGTACCACCACTTCCGGCCGCCCGAGAGGTAGTACTTCCCGTTCCGCGTGTCACTCACGACGAGGAGAGACGTGTTGACGGCCACCTTCACCGGCGCGTCCTCGACCTCGCGGAAGGACGGCTCGCCGTCGAACGACAGGAGGACGCTCGGCTCCTCGGCGAAGACGATCTTCGGGGGATCGTGCTTGAGGCCCTCGGCGCTCTTCTTCTCGCGTTCGGCCACCTTCACGTTCTCGAGAAGGCGGTCGTACGAGAAGACGAGATCCCATTTCGGGACCTCAGACTCGAGGCTCTCCGTGAACTTCTTCTCGTTCTCGGGCGTGATGCCCGGGAACCGCACGCGGCTCACCTTCATGTTGAGGACGGAGACCAGTCGCGCGTCGCGGTCCACCGAGACGCGGGCCGTGAAGAAGATGACGCCGAACTTCGGCGCCGCCTCGCCCTTCTTCGTGAAGGAGACCGCCGCGCGGCCGCTCGCGCGGTCGCCCGAGAACGTCTCGGCCTGGGGCTGGTAGACGACGATCGTATGGCCCTTGGGCGTCGTGAGTTCGCGCGGCCACTCGGAGACGGCCCCCTGCGCAAGGGCCCGGCCCGCGACGGCGAGCGACGCGACCAGGATGAAAGTCGAGATTGAGACTCTAGATTTCATTTCGCTCTCCCCTTCCTATGATGCGCCCTCGGAGGCGACCGTGATCCACGACAGCATCCTCGGCACCATCGGCAACACCCCCGTCGTCCGTATCAACCGCCTCGCCCCGGCCGGGACGACGATCTACGTCAAGGTGGAGGCCTTCAATCCGATGAGCTCGGTGAAGGACCGCCTCGCGATTGCGCTGATCGAGGACGCCGAGCGACGCGGAGTCCTCAAGCCCGGACAGACCGTCGTCGAGCCGACCTCCGGCAACACGGGAATCGCGCTCGCGATGGTCTGCGCCGTCAAGGGCTACCCGTTCGTCGCGATCATGGCCGACTCCTTCTCGGTGGAGCGCCGCAAGCTCATGAAAGGCCTCGGAGCGAGGGTCATTCTCAGCCCGGCCGCGAAGCGTGCGTCCGGAATGGTCGAGCAGGCTCGGGAGCTCGCGAAAAAGCACGGCTGGTACATGCCGGACCAGTTCGAGAACCCCGCGAACCCCGCGTACCACCGCCAGACGACGGGGCCCGAGATCCTGCGCGACTTCGCGGGCAAGCGCCTCGACTACTTCGTCTCGGGCATCGGGACGGGCGGGACGCTCACGGGCACGGCCGAGATCATCAAGGCCGCGCGGCCCGACGTGAAGATCGTCTACACGGAGCCCGAGGGCGCACCCCTCGTCACGAAGGGAACGTGGGCGCCACACAAGATCCAGGGCTGGAACGCCGACTTCGTTCCCGGCGTCTTCAACACGAAGATCTACGACGAGGCCGTCCTCGTGAACGACGTCGAGTCGCGCGATGCGGCGCGGGCTCTCGCGCAGAAGGAAGGGATCTTCTGCGGTCTCTCCTCCGGCGCGACGTTCGCGGCCGCGGTGAGGGTCGCCGAGAAGGCCCCGAAGGGCTCCGTCCTCCTCGCAATGCTCCCGGATACCGGCGAGCGGTACCTCTCGACCATACTGTTCGAGGGGATCACGGAGGAGAGTGACGCCATTCCGACCTGACCGGCGCCGGACGCTGCTCGCCTCCGAGCGGGCCACGGAGAGCCTGTCCCGGCACGGCCGCACGCGCGTCGCGCTCGGCTTCCCGAACTCGTACGAGATCGGGATGTCGAACCTCGGGTTCCAGTGGGTCTACCGCCTGTTCAACCGCGAGGACGACGTCTCGTGCGACCGCTTCTTCGTCGAGGACGACGGCGACCTGCGCGGCCCGCGCACGTTCGAGACGGACACGCCGCTCGGCGACTTCCCGCTCGTCGCGTTCTCGATCTCGTGGGAGATGGACTACGTCAACTTCCTGAGGCTCCTGCCCGCGGCACGCATCCCGCTCGACCGGGCGGACCGCGGCGAAGGCGATCCGATCGTCCTCGTCGGCGGGGACTGCGCGCGCATCAACCCGGCGCCGCTGGCGGGATGGGTGGACGTCTTCGCGATGGGCGACGGCGAGAAGATCGTCCCTCGGATCGCGGAGATCCTCCGGCGCGACCTGACGCGCGACGCGACGCTCGCCGCCCTCGCGGACGTCAAGGGCCTCTACGTGCCGGCCGTCCACGGCGCCCGCGCCGAGGCCGCCGAGGACGGGAAGATCGTCGTCCAGCAGTTCAAGGCGGCCGACGGCCCCGACCGCGAACCCCCGCACACGACGATCCTGACCCCGCACACGGAGCTCTCGGACAAGCTCCTGATCGAGATCGCGCGCGGCTGCTCGGAGATGTGCCGCTTCTGCGGGGCCGCGTACGCGATGGCACCGCAGGTGCGCGTCTCGGCCGAGCACGTCCTCGAGGTCGCGCGCAGGAACCGGCCGCTCACGAGCCGCGTCGGCCTCATCGCGACGGCCGTCGCCGATCATCCCGAGATCCTCCCGATCCTGAGGGGGCTCGCGGGCCTCGACTACCACATCGCCCTCTCGTCCGTGAAGATCGACGCGATCTCCGAGGAGATTCTCGCGATCCTGACGGCGCAAGGCGAGCGCGCGCTCGCGATCGCGCCCGAGGCCGGCAACGAGCGCCTCCGCCGCGCGATCAACAAGAAGGTCTCCGACGAGATGCTCCTCGAGAAGGTGCGCCTCGTCGCGCGCTCGGGGATCACGCAGCTCAAGCTCTACCTGCAGGTCGGGCTCCCCGGCGAGACGGACGCGGACGTCGACGACATTCCGAAGCTCGTCGACGCGCTCCGGCAGGTCTTCCTCGAAGAAGGGCGCCTCCGCGGGCGCGTCGGGACACTCGTCCCGACCGTGAACGCGTTCATCCCGAAGCCGCACACGCCGTTCGAGAACGAGAGCCTCGGCGAGCCCGCGGCGCTCGAGGAGAAGATGAAGCGCCTCGAGACGGCGTTCAAGAAGATGCCGAACGTCTCGTTCCGCGGGATGCCCGTCGTCGAGGCGATCTGGGAAGCGTGGCTCGCGAAGATGGGTCCCGAGTCGACGCCGATCCTCCTCGAGGCCGCCGCAGGCGCGCCCGTACGCAAGCTCGTGAAGAACCACCGGGATACTCTTCTTTCCGTCGTGAGGCCTGCGCACGTCCCGCACGTCGATGGGAGCCCGGACCAGCCGCGCGGTGCCTTCGATCCCCACGCGCGCCAGAGCGCGCCGTGGGGCTTCATCGCGAAGAGCTGAGACCGCCTACTCGCCCAGGCGCATGAGCGCGTCCGCGAGGTCGCTCGCCGAGGGCGGGCGGCGTTCGGGGCTCTTCGCGAGGCACGCCGCAACGAGGCGCTCGAGAAGCGCGGGCAGGTCGGGTCTCAGCACCGTGATCGGCCGCGGCTCGTCCGAGAGGTGCCGGCGCATGACCTCGCCCGGCGTCGCGCCTCCGATCGGCCGCGTGCCCGTGAACATCTCGTAGAGGACGACTCCGACCGAATAGATGTCACTGCGCTCGTCCACGGCGTCGCCGCGCGCCTGCTCCGGGCTCATGTAATACGGGGTCCCGGCCGTCGCGCCGTCGCCCGGGTCGTCACCGCCCGCGGCGCGCGCGATCCCGAAATCCATGAGCTTCACGAGGCCGTTCGGGAGGACCATGATGTTCGGCGGCTTGATGTCCCGGTGGACGATGCCGGCCTCGTGCACGGCCGCGAGGCCGCGGCAGAGCTGCTTGGCGATCTGGAGCCCCGGGGCGAGCGCGACGACGCCGCGCCGGTCGAGGATGTCGCGGAGCGTCGTCCCGGGCACGTACTCCATCGTGAGGAAGCGGACGCCGTCGACTTCGCCGAGGTCGTGCGTGCGGACGACATTGCGGTGCGTGATCTTGCGGGCGAGTCGGATCTCCTGCTTGAGCGTCTGCGTGGCCCCCGAGCCCTCGTCGAACGCGTCCGGAAGCAGGACCTTGAGCGCGACCTCGTCGTCGAGCTCGCGGTCGATCGCGCGGTAGACGGTTCCCATCCCGCCCTTCCCGAGGAGCGCGGCGACGTCGTAGCGCGACGCGAAGAGCGTCCCGACGCGCGGCCCCGCGAAGGCGCGCGCGGCGGCGTCTGGCGCCGGAACGCGGGCCACGAGCGTCTCGCCCCGCGTCGCGTTCGGGTCGCGGCGGATCCCCGCGACCATCTGCTCGAGCGCGGCCTTCTCCTTGAGCTCGCCGACCATCGCGGAGAACGCGCGCGCGAGGGCGCCCACTTCGCCGCCGCCCGCCTCGGGGAGCGGCACGTCGAGGTTCCCTTCGCGGATCGCCGCGGCGCTGCCCGCGAGCTCCTCGAGGGGCCGTGCGATGCGCCGCCCGAGCGCAAAGGACACGGGCAGCGCGACGAGCAGGGCGAGAGCGCCCACCCACAGGAGCGTGTCGCGGATGCGCCGGAAGGCGGCCGTCTCCTCCTCCCGCGAACGGGAGACGACGAACGCGCCGAGCGTCTCCCCCGAGGCGCTCTTGAGGGGGACGGCGCCGAGGATGCGGCGGTCGCCGGCGACGAAGACGTCGAGGGGGCCCACGGGGAGGCCGCGGGAGAAGAGCGTGTCCACCGCGGCGGGCTGCGCCGCGAGAGCGGGCACGAGCGCGTCGCCCCGGAAGCCTTCGGTGGACGCGGAAAGCTCGAGGGTGGGCTCCTCGCCGCGCCGACCGACGTTCGCCACGAATCCGGCTTGACCCTTCGTGATGCCCTGCAGCGTCCGGGCCCGCGCCGCGTCGAGGGGGACGGCCGCCGCGAGCACGCCCGCGAGGCGCCCCTCGCCGACCGAGGCGTCGCCCGAGAGCACGGGCACCGACGCGACGTACGAGAGTCGCGCTTTCTCCCGGATGACGGCGGTCGCCGGCACGCCCTTCAGCGCGTCGGCGACCCACTTGATCGACGCGAAGGAGCGCCGGTTCTCGTCCGTGACCTCCTGGTCGCTGCGATCGAGGAGCACGCCGCGCTCGTCGAAGAGGAAGACCACGCCCGCGTCGAGCTTGCCGGGCCTCGCCTTGTCGGCCGTCCAGTCGTGGAGCGTCTTCTGGTCTCGCAGGGCGAAGAGTCCCTTCGTCCCGGGCTCGTCCGCGACGCTCGTGAGCTGCCGCCGCAGGCCTTCCTCGAGGCTGATCTGGTAGGACCCGACGACGCCCGGCAGGTCGCGCAGGCTCTCGCGGATGCTCTTCTCGGCGGCGTCGTTCGCGCGCCACGTCCCGACGGCGATCGCGGCGCCGAGCGTCGCGACGACGAGCACCGCCGCCGCCGCGAAGAACTGCGTTGCGAGGCCCGGCCCGCGCGGTGCCGTCCGGCCCGACGCAGGGGGCGTCGGAGGCGCGACGAACGTCGGCTCGGCCGACCCGCCGGTGACGCGCGTCGCCTCGTCGCCCGCGATCGTCACGCGCGTCGCTTCCGACGAAACGGAGCGTTGCGTGCCGTCAGTACCGGTTGCCATCGTCGTCGGGAGGAGGGTAATCCTTCCCGTACTTGTTCTTGTGAGAGGTCTCGCGCCACCCCGAGCCGTCCAGCGAGACCGCGAGCGGGACCGCGCCGGACGCGGGGACGTCGACGACCGCAGTCGACTCTCCGCCCTTCTCGTCCCAGGCGCGCACCGTCGCCGGGCCCGCCGGCACGCCCGCGAGCACGGCCGTCCCGTTCGCTCCGGTCTGCGCCCAGATCGCACCGTCGATCACGAGGAGGACGGCCGCCATCTGCGGGTGGATGTTGCAGTAGATCTTCACGGGGCCGGCGTTCTCGAACGTCATCTTGCGCGAGGCGCCGTTGCGGTAGAGGCCGAGGTCGAAGCGCGCCTTCTCCGAGAGGCTGAAGACGTTGTGGTAGATCCCGTCGAGGTTCGGAAACTCGACCGTGCCACCCGCCGGCACGGCGGTGACGTGCGGGTCGAACCGCTTGCTCTTCGAGGCGATCTTCGGCCGGGCCGACGCCGCGGCCTGTTTCGCGGCCGCGGCATCTACGACCCACACGACGGCGCCCGCGCCCGGAACCGTCTTCTTTTCGGGGGTGACGACCGACACCGTCAGCCGGATGTCGCCGGCAAAAGCCGGGCCGGCGAGGAGGGCGCACGCGATTGCGAGGCCCGCGGCGGAGGAAAGCGTCTGGCGCCGCACGGGTGAGACCGATTCTAGTCGCGAGGCGTGGTCCCCCGGGCCGCGCGCACCCGAAGGACGGCGGACGCGACCGCCGCCGCCGCCCAGTCCACCTCCTCCTCCGTCGTGAAACGCCCGAGGCCGAAGCGGAGGCACTCGTGCGCCTCCTCTTTCGTCAGGCCGATGCCGAGGAGGACGTGGCTCGGCTCCACCGAGGCGGACGTGCAGGCCGAGCCCGCGGACACGGCAAGGTCGCGCGTCTCCATCATCACGGTGTCCGAGGGCGCGCCGGGGAAGCGCACGTTGAGGTTTCCCGGGAGGCACGCGGCAGCGTCGCCGTTGCGCGACGCGCCCGGGACTCCCGCCTTCAGCCGTTCCCAGAGCCGGTCGCGGAGGGCCGCGACGCGCGCGGACTCGGCCGCACCCTCGGCCTTCGCGATCGCCGCGGCCGCGCCGAAGCCGACGATGCCCGGCACGTCGAGCGTCCCGGGCCTCAGGCCCCGCTCGTGGCCGCCCCCGAAGAGGATCGGGTCGAGCGACACGCGCGGGTTCGACGCGCGGACGAAGAGCGCCCCGACGCCTTTCGGCCCGCAGAGCTTGTGCGCCGAGAGGGAGAGGAGGTCGACGCCGGAGGCGTGGACGTCGAGAGGAACCTTCCCGGCGGCCTGGACGGCGTCCGTGTGGAAGAGGACGCCCCTCTCCTTGCAGAGGGCCGCAATCTCCGCCACGGGGTTCACGGTCCCGACCTCGTTGTTCGCCGCCATGACCGCCACGAGGATCGTGTCGCCCCCGAGCGCGTCGGCGACGGCGGCCGCGGACGTCCGTCCGGACCGGTCGGGCACGAGGTACGTGACGGAGAAGCCTTCCGTCTCGAGGCGGCGGCAGGGGTCGAGAACGGCGCGGTGCTCGATCGCCGAGGCGACGACGTGCGTCCCCCTCGCGCGGCGCGCCCGGGCGGCGCCCAGGACGGCGAGGTTGTCCGCCTCGGTCGCGCCCGACGTGAAGACGATCTCCTTCGCGTTGGCGCCGACGAGATCCGCCACGTCTTCGCGCGCCTTCTCGACGGCGGCGGCGGCGCGCATCCCGAAAACGTGGCTCCGGGACGCTGCATTCCCGAAGAGCTCCGTGAAGTAGGGGCGCATCGCCTCGAAGACGCGCGGGTCGACGGGCGTCGTCGCGTGATAATCGAGGTACACCGGAAGGCGCGGGGCCACGCCCCATGGTCGGCCTGCTGCCAAACGATTGCAAGACGGAGAACCATGCGCCACGTCCTCGTCGCGACCAGCGAGCGCCATGACCTCCTCGACGCCCTGCGCGCCCTTGCGCCGCCGTCGACGACGTTTCTCGGCGAACGGGGGCTCGAGAACGTCCTCGAGCGCCTCGGGCGCTCGGCGCGGCTGGACGCCGTGATCACGGACGACCCCGAGATGGTCACGGAGATCTTCCACGAGATCCCCGGCGCAATCCCCGTCTACCTCGCGCGGCCTGACGAAGAGGCCGCCGCAGTCCTTGCGGGCCTTGACGAGCTGACGGCGGGCTAAGCGCCCGACTCCGCGGCCCGCTTGTACTCCGTCCGCATCTCGGACTGGAGACGGCCGAGGCGGTACGTGTCGCGGTTCACGAACTTTCCCCACACGGCGAGCGCCGGGTGGGCGGCCTCGATGCAGCGCCACATCTCCTGCACGAGGAGGCGGTAGTCCGGGTGCCCCTGCGGCATCGAGCGCAGCTCGCAGAGGTGGACGGCCTCGCGCAGGTTCAGCGTCACGCGCCAGCGCACCTTGAACGCGAACGGCACGACGTACTGCGCTTCGTGCGGGTGTTCGCGCACGACCGCCTCGAAGAGCTCGTGCGCCTCCTCCATCCGCGCCCGGAACTCCGGCCCGCACCCGGACTCGACGATCTCGGGCGGCGTCTCGAAGCCGTTCGCCGTCGTGAACGACTGGCGCTCCTGCGAGAGGAGGCGGTGCCGGTGGAGGTCGCGGTAGATCCCGAAGTTCCCGACGAGGTCGAACGTGTAGGACGTCTCCTCGAGCGCGCGGGGCGGCTTGTCGCGGCGGTTGCGGCGCGCGCCGCCGAGCTCGGCGTGGAGCGCGGCGCGCGTGCCGGGCGGCAGCGCGGCGACGCGAGCCCGCGCCTCGGCGAGCGGCCGGTCGCCGTAGGGATAGAGGAGGGCCGCGAGCACCTTCGCCTCGCCGTCGGGGTCGAAGTCGAGAAGCGTGACGGGGCCCGCCGGCGCCGTGCCGGGCGGGACGACGCGAGCGGCCGCGCTGCGCGCGCGCGCGTCCAGATCCGCCAGCCAGTCGCTCTTCTTCGCGCGCTTCACGAACGAAGGGATGAGGCGCTCGAGCTCGCCGTGCATCGCGCCGCCGAGGCCGCGGCATTCGGCGAGCGGGCTCGCGTAGAGGCGGTTCAGGAGATGCTCGAAGGCCTGGCCCGTCGCGAAGACGCCGAGGTTCGTGCGCGTCGCGCCCGGGAGATAGCTCCGCATCACGTCGCACGCGTGCGCCCGCACGGTGGCGCCGTAGGCCCTCTTCGCCGCCTTGAGAAGATCGTCGTCCTTCGCGACGTCCTTCCAGGGGAGCGGCTCCCCCGTCTTCGGGTGGCGGACGTCGACGGTCTCGATCGGGAGGATCGCCTCGATGTGCCGGATCATCGGGTCGATCTGCGCGGCGTAGGTTGCGAAGAGGCGGTCCATGAGCGCCGCAAAGGCGGCTCCGTGGCGCGAGGCGAGAAGCGTCTCCTCGCGGTGCCAGAGGAAGTCTCCGCCGGCGTCGCGCTGGTCGAAGCGCACGTAGCGCGTCGACTTCTCGAGGAACGAGATCCCGACGCGCGCGTCCTCCAGCGTCTGGGCCGCGACGTTCGAGGCGCGCTCGACCGCGACATGGGCCGCGCCGAGCTGCGCGACGGAGTCGTCGCCGTAGCCGACGAGGACGCGGTCGTAGAAGGCGCGCGCGCGCCGAAGCGACTCGCCGTCGTCCGCGGCGGCTCCGCCCCCGAGGAGACCCTCGGCCAGGCCCTGCTCTCCGACGAACTCGTCGAGGAAGACGCGCCGGAGGCTCTTCCCCGTGCGGCTGTAACGCGAGAAGAGCGCGCCCGAGACTTCCTGCGGGAGCCGGAGGCCGAAGACGGGAGCGTCCACGTTCGTGAAGAAGCGCTGCAGGACCTTCGCCTCGTCCCGCGTGAACTCCGCCGTCATGCTCCCGCGATCTTAGACCGTCAGTCGGCGAGGATCCGCACGGCCGTGATCGGACTCAGGGCTTTTCCCTGAGCGTCGCCCGGGGCCGCGAAGACGACGGCCCAGTAGCTGCCGGAGCCCGAAAGGAGCGGGACCTTCGCCCGCACGATACCGCCGGCGACGGTCACGTCGCCGGCGGAGCCGTCCGGGTACCGGTACCCGGGGCCGAGGCGCGGAAGGAGCTTCCGTACGGCCGGCGGAAACGCGTACGACGCGCGCCGCCGGATCTCCGCGGCCGTCAACGGACGCGGAGACCTCTCGTACGCGATCTCCAAGGCCGCGAGGTTCCACCCCTTCGGCAGCTGGACGTTCACGGGCACCGTCCGGCCCGCGCGCACGCGCCCGGCCGGCGCCTCCACCCAGACCGCCGCGTGCCGCGTGAACTCCTCCGTCATCCGAAACTCGCCGCCCTCCAGGGCGACGCCGATCCCGACGTGCGTCCAGTTCGGGTCGAGGATCGCCTTGCGGTGGCCGTCGTCGGGCGGCTTCTCGGCCATCATCCGGCCGTGCGCCTCGAGGAGGAGGCCGACGAGCTCGCCATGGGGGATCGTCCGTCCTCGACGCGACTCGCCGCTGAAGTTCTCGCCGTGCCAGTCGACACCGCCCGCGTCCGCGAAGCGGTCGTACGGCGCACGGCCCGAGAGGTCCCAGTGGCCCATGACGCTCGTCCGCGCCGCATCGAGGCAGAACGCGTCCCCCGCCCTCGCCGCGACGAGGTCCGTCGCGACCGGCCCGACGCCCGCGGCCGCGCGGTCCGCGTTGATCCGCGCGAGGAGCGCGGCCTTCGCGTCGCGCTCTGGCTCCGCGTACGGCGCCGCCGCCCGGTCGGGGCCGGAGCGCGCCATCGCAACCGGCCCGTCCGCGGGCGGCCGGGACGCGCAGCCCGCGGCAAGAAACAGAAGCGCGACAGCAACGCGGGCCCGCACCGTAGAATGCTAACCGGCCCATGATCCGCTTCGGAACGTCCGGCTGGCGCTCGGTTCTCGGCGAGGAATTCACGTTCCCGAACGCGCGGCGCGTCGTGACCGCGATCGCGCGAGTCGCGAAGGCGTCGGGCGACCCGCTCCGGGGCCTCGTCGTCGCCTCGGACACGCGCTTCCTGAACGAGCGGTTCGTGGACGAGGCCTCCCGCGTCCTCGCGCGCGAAGGCGTTCGGCCGCTCCGCGCAGACCGCGACGCGCCAACGCCGGTCGTCGCCTTCACGATCCGCGAGATGAAGGCTCTCGGCGCGATCAACTTCACGGCCTCGCACAATCCGCCCGAATACAACGGCATCAAGTTCTCGACCGCCGACGGCGCGCCGGCGCTGCCGGACGTGACCGCGCGGATCGAGGAGGAGATCGCGAAGACCTCCTCCGCGGACGCCGCTTCCGCGCCGGCCGCGGACACGCCCACGTTCGACCCGAAGGAGCCCTACCTCGCCGAGCTCGCCCGGCGCGTGGACGGCGCCGCAATGAAGAGGGCCGGGCTACGCGTCGCGGTCGACCCGCGCTTCGGGACTTCCAGGGGATACCTCGACGTGTTCCTGACGCGCGCCGGCGTCGACGTCGCGCTCATCAACGGCCACCGCGACCCCTATTTCGGGGGTCTCTCGCCGCAGTGCGACGCGCCAAACCTCGTCGCGCTCAAGAAGGTCGTCGTCTCGGAGAAGCGCGCGATCGGCCTCGCGACGGACGGCGACGCGGACCGTTTCGGCATCCTCGACGCCGACGGGTCGTACGTGAACCCCAATCACTGCCTGATGCTCCTCGCGGACCGCCTCCTCCCGCGCCGCAAACCGGGCGACGTGCGCGGAATCGCGCGCTCGGTCGCCACGACGCACGGCCTCGACGCCGTCGCGAGGGCCTGCGGCGCGCCCGTCTTCGAGACGGCCGTCGGATTCAAGTACATCGGCGAGCTGCTCCTCCAGGACAAGATCGTGATGGGCGGCGAGGAATCGGCCGGCTTCACGATGGAGGGCCACGTCCCCGAGAAGGACGGCCCGCTCGCCTGCCTCCTCCTCGCCGAGCTCGTCGCGACGAGCGGCCGAAGCGTCGGGGCGCTCCTCCTCGACCTCTTCGCGCGCGTCGGGCCCTTCTGGCCCGACCGGGCGGACGCGCGCCTCGATCCCGCGCTCGCGGCGTCGATCGCCAAGCGCCTCGCCGAGAATCCGGGCACGTTCGCGGGCCTGAAGGTGCAGGGCATCGACCGGACCGACGGGCAGAAGCTGCTCCTCGGCGACGGCCGCTGGATCCTCTTCCGCGCCTCCGGCACGGAGCCCGTCGTTCGGATCTACGCGGAATCGCCCGACAAGAGAGAGACGAATCGCCTTCTGACGAAGGCCAAAGAATATGTTCTGAGAGGGTAAGTAGATGTACGCAATCGAAAGCATCCACGCCCGCGAGATCCTCGACTCGCGCGGCAACCCCACCGTCGAAGTCGAGTGCCTGCTCGAGGGCGGCGCGTCCGCGCGCGCGGGCGTTCCCTCCGGCGCGTCCACCGGCTCGCGCGAGGCTTTGGAGCTGCGCGACGGCGACAAGAAGCGCTACGGCGGCAAGGGCGTCCTCAAGGCCGTCAAGAACGTGAACGAGACGATCGCGCCCGAGGTCCTCGGGATGGACGCGCGCCAGCAGGCCGAGATCGACCGACTCATGATCGAGCTCGACGGCACCGAGATGAAGACGGCCCTCGGCGCCAATGCGATCCTCGGCGACTCGATGGCCGTCTGCCGCGCCGCGGCCGAGGCCTGCGCGCTCCCGCTCTTCCGCTACATCGGCGGAACGGGCGCCGTGACGCTCCCTGTCCCGCTCATGAACGTCGTGAACGGCGGCGCGCACGCGGACAATCCGCTCGACATCCAGGAGTTCATGCTCGTCCCGGCGGGCTTCGGGAGCTTCCGCGAGGCGCTGCGCGCCGGCTCCGAGGTCTTCCACGCGCTCAAGGGGCTCCTGAAGGCGAAGGGGCTCGCGACGGGCGTCGGCGACGAGGGCGGCTTCGCCCCGGACATCGAGTCCACGCGCGCGACGCTCGACTTCATCGTCGACGCGATCGCCAAGGCCGGATACAAGGCGGGCAAGGACGTCTTCCTCGCCCTTGATTGCGCCGCGAGCGAGTTCTTCGACAAGGGTCACTACGCCCTCGAAGGCAAGAAGCTCTCCTCCGCCGAGATCGTCTCCTTCTACGAGGAAATCGCCAACGACTACCCGATCGCCTCGATCGAGGACGGCTGTGCGGAGGGCGACAAGACGGGCTGGAAGCTCCTGACGGAGAGGCTCGGCTCGAAGATCCACCTCATCGGCGACGACAACTTCGTCACGAACCCGAAGATCCTCGCGGCGGGGATCCGGGACGGGATCGCGAACGGGCTTCTCGTGAAGCTGAACCAGATCGGCACGATCACCGAGACGCTCGAGGCCGTGCGCATGGCCCAGACCGCAGGCTACGTCACCGTCATCTCGCATCGGTCGGGCGAGACCGAGGACACGACGATCGCCGACCTCGCGGTCGCGACGAACGCCGGCTTCATCAAGACGGGCTCTCTCTGCCGCTCGGAGCGGATCGCGAAGTACAACCGCCTCCTGCGCATCGAAGAGGACCTCGGGGAGACCGGCGTCTACCCTGGGCTCCACGCGAAGAAGGCCTAAGGGCCCTCAAACTCGCTCCGCTCCGCCCGAATTGAGCGAAAATGGGCGGTGCGCTTCGAACGAATCGTCGGAGGTGAGGGCCCGCCCCGCCTCGTCGGGATCAAGCGGATCTCACAGCACCCGTCCCGGCCGCTGCCGGCGCGCGAGCCGGAGCCGCCTCCGCGCCGCGCGCGGACCGATCATGGCGAGGAGGCGCCCGCCGCCCGTCCCGAGGGCCGGCGCGTCCGGCCGGCCTCGTACGTCGTCGTGTCGGCGCTCCTCTCGGCGCTCGTCTTCGCCATCTTCCTCGTGAGCGACCGCGGCCTTCTGCAGGTGCGCAAGCAGCGCGTCCAGCTCGCGAGGGCCGCCGAAGAGGTCGAGCAGCTCGCCGCCGACACCAGGCGCCTCGAGGCCGAGGTCGCGGCGCTCAAGAGCGACCCGCGCGCCATCGAGAAGGTCGCGCGCGAGCAGCTCAACCTCGTGCGCCCCGGCGAGATCGTCCTCGTCCTGCCCGACGGGTGGGAGAAGCGCGTGAAGCCGGCCGCGCCCTCCGCCCCGGCGCCGACGTCTCGCTAGGCGCCGGCCGGCGTTCGCGGGGCCGCCGCGCGTTCCGGCCCGCGTCCGTAGCGCTGCGTCGCGTACCCCGTCAGAAGGCCGACGATCGCGCCGGGCAGCATGATCTCGAAGTAGTACTTGCCCTGCATGTTCGCGACGAGGTACGCGAAGAGGAGGCCGAGCGTCGTCCCGACGACCAGCGTGGCCGGCACGGACTCGACCTTTCGCGCGAAGAGCCCGATCAGTATCCCTGCGACCAGGCCCTTGAACGTGGATCCGAGCACGATGGTCACGATCTGGGACCTGACCTCCGGGGTGAACCAGGCCGTGAGTCCGTCAACGGCGGTCGTGCCGTGCCTGCGCGCGAGGTCCTCGTAGCGCGGCCGCTCCACGCCCGCATCACCTTCGAGGTCGTAGGCCGAAAAGAGCGCGAACCTGAGGTCCTTCCCGTCGGCGAGAGAGGCCGCGCGGAAACGCTCGACCGCCATCGAAAACACGCTCCGCACCCATTCCTTTTCGAAGAGGTCTTCCGGCGAATTCCCCGCGCTGGCGGCTGACCTCTCGAACTCCGCCCGAACGGCGTCGGCGTCCAGCGACAGGGCCCCCAGCCCGCCGCCGCGTTTGAGGCGTGTTTCCGCCTTCCACTCGTTCGCGGAGAGCCCGTCCACGAGGACGCGCAGGTACGTCCGGAGCCGGGCCTTCGAAGGGTCGAACCGGGCCAGCCCGTCCTTCTCCACGAGCCGCGCGAAGAACTCCTGCGTCAGGTCCGCCGCATCCTCGTGCGTCCGCCCCGCCTTCAGGCGCACGTACGTGTAGATCGGCCTCCAGTAAGCCTCTGCGAGCGTCTCGAGCGCCCGCGCCTCACGGGTCCGGAGTCAGCGAGTCCCAGAAGTCGCACGCGGCCGTGCGGATCCCGTCGCGGGCGAAGGCCGGGGCGTCCCACACGAGCGTCGCGTCGCGCGCCGGGTCGTAGCGCGGCCACGCGGGAACGCCCACGCCGTTCGGGTCTCCCGCGGCCGCGAACCGGCTCCAGGCCGCGTTCATGGACTCCGAGAGGGCGCGCGCGGACGCGTCCGGCGTGTAACCCGGGATCGCGGAAAAACTGCCGAAGACGAACGGCAGCTCGACGCCGTGGATCGCGCCGTAGAGTCGGTTCGCAGGGTACGAGAAAAAGTACCGGTACACGGCCGCGCTCCCGCCCGCGGCGGCCGCGCGCGCGATGCGCCGGGCGGGACAGACGAAGCGCGAGTCCGTCGTGAGCGCGACGTAGGCCTTGCGCGGCGTCGGGTAGGCGCTCGCCGGGTACTGCGCGAGAACGAGCGGCGCGAGGACCCCGGCCTGCGAGGCGACGAGCGCGCGGTACTCGGCTTCGGTCGCGACCGGCGGCGCCGCGGAGCCCGTTTCGTCAGCGTTCGCGCCGACGGCGAAGGGCACCCGGTTGTGCGTCCCGTGCGCGAGCGCGGCCTCGGGCGACTCGGGCAGCGCGAAGCCGTCCACCGCGGGCCCCCAGAGCTGGCCGGTGGGCGAGACGACCGAGACGTCGGGCGGCATCGCCGCGAGAAGCGCCTCCGGGTTCCTCCCGCGCATACACGCCGCGGGATCCGGCGCGGCGGCGCAGCCGGCGTTCGCGGTGATCGTCGACCCGAACGTGACGAAGTCGGCGATGGGCTTCTGGTTGCATCCGCCGCTTTCCATGAGCCCGCCCGCGAAGAGTTCCTTCGCGAGCGGCGACGCGACGAGGCTGCAGACGTTCACCGCGCCCGCAGACTCGCCGAAGATCGTGACGCGAGCCGGGTCGCCGCCGACCGCGGCGGCATTCCGTTTCACCCACCGCAGCGCGGCGAGGAGGTCGAAGAGCCCGTAGTTCCCCGCGCTGCCGCGGCGGTTCTCGGCCGAAAGGAAAGGCTGCGCGAGCCAGCCGAGGGAGCTCAGCCGGTAGTTCGTCGTGACGACGACCGCGCGGCCGCGGCTCGCGAAGACGCTGCCGTCGTAAGTGTCCCAGGAGCCCGCACCCTGCGCGTTCCCGCCGCCGTGAATGAAGAAGAGGACGGGCAGCGGCGACGCTGGTGCGGCCGACGGCGTCCAGACGTTTAGAAAGAGACAGCCTTCGGCGCCCGTCGCGACGCCCGCGTCGGCGAGCTGCGGACAGATCGGGCCGAACGCGGTCGCGTCCCGCGCGCCGGTCCACGGTGCCAACGGCGCGGGCGGCCGCCAGCGCAGGTCGCCTGCCGGCGGCGCCGCGAACGGAATCCCGCGGTACGCGACGAAGCCGGTCCCCGCGGCGCCCCGCACGGCGCCCGACTCCGTGAGGACGGCGCCCGCGGGTGCTCCGACCTCGACGGTCGTGGCCGCAGCCGCAGCCCCGGCGCACGCGCCGTCCGGAAGCCAGCGATACGTCGTCGTGACGGAGGGGGTCACGGTCACGCTCCCGCCCGCCGCGAGCGCGACGTCGCCCGGCACGACACGGCCGGTCCCGGCCGCCGCGTCCAGCCGCAGCATCACAAAAGCGCCCGCGTCGACGCGTGTCGCCGACGGCGTGAGGACGGGCGCGGAAGCGCAGCCGGACGCGGGGACGCTCCACGGCCGGAGGAGGACCGGGTCGCCCGTCCCGTTGTCGATCACGCTCGCGTACACGTCCAGCGAACCGGAGACGACGGCGACCTCGACCGCCGCGTCCGGCGGCACGCCGGCGCCGGAGAACCAGCCTGCGAGCACGCGCTGCTCCCACGCCCCGGGCGCGAGATCGGCCGTTCCGTCGGCGAGGACCGCGCCCGCGGCCGAGCGCAGCCGCAGCGCCGCGTGCGCGCCGCCGTCGCCCGCGAGAAACGCGAGGTTCGTCCGGAAGCCCGTCGCGCCGGTCGCCTGCGCCAGACCTGCGAAGAGAAGCCGCGCGCCCGGCAGGGCGAGATTCCCGGCGGGCGCCGGCTCCTGCGCGGCGGCGAACGTGCCCGAGCGACCCGCCGGATCCACGTTGCGCGTCGACGCAAGCGCGGCGAGCCGCTCCGAGGACGTCACCCGCACGGCGCCCGCGCTCCCTTCCGGCAGGCCGAGCGCGCCGAGGACGTCGTCGACCTCGAGAATGCCGCGCGGCGGAACGACCCGCGTCGTGCGGACGGCCGCGCCGATCCCGGCGCTCTCGAGCGCCGCCTCGACGGAGGCGAATCCGGGGTTCACGAGGCGCAGCGCCGTTCGCCAGAGCGTCCCGTTCGCGCCCGGAGACCGCGCGACGCCGTCCGCGAGGAGCGCGAAGGGCGGACCGGCCGGGCTCTCGATCCGCCGCGCCGGCGAGAGGATCCCGTCGCCCGTGACGTTGTCGACGACGGCCGCGTAGGCGACCGCCGAGCCGCTGAGGACGGTCACCTCGACGCGCCCGAGCGGGATCTCCGGGTCGGCTGCGAGCTCGCCCACCGACCGCTGCCAGAAGAGGGCGTCGCCCGCGACGCGCTCCTCGCCCCGAACGAGGCCGCTGTCGTCGACGATCGTCACGCGCACGACGCTCCCGGCCTCGAGCAGCGTCACGGCGACGTTCGTGCGGGACCCCGTACCCGCCGCGGCCGTGTGCGAGAGCCAGGCGGCGACGCCGGTCTCGCCGGCGCGGAGCGCGTCGGGGGCGCGCGACGCCGTCAGGGCGAGGCCGAACGTCCCGCGCGGGTCGGCGACGTTCGCCGTCACGCCGCGCACGAGGACCGGCGCGGCGGAGCGCACCGTGAGCGTTCCCGCGCCGGGCGCGGCCCCGAAAAGGCCCGCCACGGGATCGTCGAGGCGGAGCGTCGCGCGCGGCGGAATCGTCACGCGCGGGGTCGCCGGCGCGGGGCCCGCGGGCGTCAGGAGGCCGAGGTCCGCCGCGACCTCGGCGTCGGACGGGTTCGCGATCCACACCGTCGAAACGAAGCGCGTGCCCGCGATCCCGGCCGTACTCGCGAGCCCGGGGAGAACGAGTCTCTCCTCGGCGCGTGCGGGAATCGCCGCGGCGAGCGCCGTGAGCGCGGCGAACAGCGTTGTGATCCGGACGGTCCGTCGGCGCTCGTGCATGTCCCGCTTCGACGCGTCCCTGACGGGCGCGGTTTACGCCGCGCTCAGGGCACGGCCTCGAGGTCGCGCGCGACTTCGCCCGCGTGCCTGGCGGGCGCGACCGATTCGTAGACCTTCGCGATCTTCCCCTTCGAGTCGATCAGGAACGACTTCCGTTTCGCGATCCCGAACGCGAGGGCGACGCCGTAGCGCGTGATGACCTCGCCGTCGGAGTCCGCGAGGAGGCGGAACGTCAGCCGGTTCTTCGCCGCGAACTTCGCCTGGGCCTCGACGGAATCTTTCGACACGCCGAGAACGACGACGTCCTTCGGGAGCTTCGGGCCTTCGTCACGGAAGGCCTGGGCTTCCACGGTTCAACCGGGTGTGTCGGCCTTCGGGAAGAAATAGAGGACGACGCGCTTGCCCTCGAGCGAGCCGAGGGACACGTCCTTCCCCGTCTGATCCTTCAGCGTGAAGTCCGGAGCGGCGTCACCCGCCTTCAAAGTGGTGCCCGAGAAGAGTCCCATGTCGCCCTCCGGCCGCCACTGTAACCTGCCGCCGACTTGACTCGCAGGGCCCGAGCCGTTATGGTCCCCCTCCCTGACGCGGGGTGGAGCAGCCTGGTAGCTCGTTGGGCTCATAACCCAAAGGTCGCAAGTTCAAATCTTGCCCCCGCAACCAATTACGACCCTCGGGCCGGCTCTTGAGAGCCGGCCCGTCTTCTTTGCTCCGAAGCGGCTCGCCCGTATCCTTCGACGGCGATGAGCCCCGACCGACCCGCCCCCGCGGCCCCTCCGGAGCTCGCTCCGCAGGACGTCGTCCTCCGCTTCCTCGAGAGCACGGGCCGCCCGTCGGAAGCGCGGCTCTACCTCGACCTGTTCCGCGCGCGAGCGCGCGAGCAGTTCGCGGCGATCGCAATCGACGCGAACGTCATGGCGGGCGCCGCGGACGCCGTCGTCCAGGACCTCCGGTTCCTCGCCGCGCTCGACCTCTTTCCGACGGTCGTCCTCGGGATCTTCCAGCCCTCCGACGCGGCGGCCCACGCGCGCCTCCTGCGCCGCCACCTCGAGGCCGGAGGAGTCGGCATCGAGGAGCTGCCTGCCGCGGAGCCCGGTCTCGCGGCGCGCCTCGTCGCGTGCGTCGCCGCCGGCCGCGTGCCCGTGCTTGCCTTCGCACCGGCGGCGGACGAGCAGCCCGCCGACCGGCTCGCGCGGCTCGGCGGCCTCCTCGCGGAGCTCCAGACGCGAAAGCTCCTGTTCCTCCACCGGCCCGGCGGCTTGCGGCAGGGGGGCGTCCTCGTCCCGATCGTGAACCTCACGACGGATGTGCCTGGGCTCGTCGCGACGAAGGAGATCTCGCGGAAGGAAGCCCTCATCCTCGAGCACGCGCGCGCTCTCTGCGAGCGCATGGCGCCGCTCCCGTTCACGGTCGCGATCACGTCCCCGCTGAACCTCCTCCGCGAGCTCTTCACGGTCAAGGGCGCCGGCACGCTCCTCCGCCGCGGCGCGCGAATCGTGCGGCGCGAGAGCTGGGAGGGCGTGGACGTGCCGCGCATCCGGGAGCTGCTGACCTCGAGCTTCGGCCGCCCTCCGACGGACGCCTTCTTCCGCACGACGCCGGCCCGCGTCTACCTCGAGGAGAACTACCGCGGCTGCGCGATCCTCGTCGAGACGCCGCTGGGCGCCTATCTCACGAAATTCGCGGTCTCCGCGGAGGCGCAGGGCGAGGGCATGGCGCGGGACCTCTGGGAGGCGCTCGTGGCGGACACGCCCGTCGTCTTCTGGCGCGCGCGACGGACGAACCCGATCAGCGAGTGGTATGTGAAGCTGTGCGACGGGCTCGCGCGGTTCGAGGACTGGACCGTCTACTGGAAGGGAATCGCACCGGACGCGATTCCGGCGGCGATCGACTGGGCCGTGAAGCAGCCGGTCGACATCCCGAGGGATTGAACGTGACAAGGAGGACCTGCCCGTGAAGAAGATCCTGTGGTCGAGCTTTCTGGCCGCGTCGCTCGCGACGATCGGGTGCGGTTCGCATCCCGTCGAGATCAAGGGCGCCGCGGACGCGTCGGCCTATTCCTCGTGCCCGGCCGATGGAAAGGGCCGGATCGCGGGCGAGACCTTCTCGCGACAGAAGAACGGGCGCATGGTCTACGGGGCCGGGCGGTCGATCTATCTCGACCCCGCGACGAAGTACTCGGCCGCGGTCTATCGCGCGATCGTCGACAAGCAGAACAGGTCCGACTTCTTCAAGGCCGAGAAGGAGAGCCAGACGGTCACGCCCGACCCCGTGATCCTCAAGTGCCGGCGCACCATCAAGGCCGACGCGGACGGCCGGTTTGCGTTCGAGAACGTCGCTCCGGGCACATGGTTCGTCTCTTCCTGGATCTCGTGGATCCGGCCGGACGGAGAAGGGGAATGGGTCGGCACGTGGAATGTCCGGTCGGTCGTGATCACCGAGGACGGAAAGGCCGTCGACATCAAGCTGAGCGGCGTCCCGGAGACGATCGCCGACCCGCCGGCGGCCGCGGGGCGCTGAGCGCCGCGGCCGCGGGGGTGAGCGCTCAGAACGACGTCTTGTCGATGCCCGCGGCAAGCGCACCGGCGGGCTTCGCGTAGATCCGCTGGTTCAGCGGATTCGCCCGGTCGAGGACGCGGATCACGACCGCCTTCTCCGTGAGCGCGGACCAGTGGAACCAGTAGTGGCCGTCGATCGTCCTCCCATCGAGGATCTTGACGGCAACTTCCATCGCGGGCGCGAAGTCGAACCAGAAGTAGGCGGATTTCTGCGAGAGAACGACGGGGTGGGCGGCGGCCATGGGCGCGTCTCCCCAGCTGACCGAGACGAGGAAACGACCGTTCTCGAGCGCGGCCGCCCCGTCTCCGGCGCCGACGGGGATCGCCGCCCAGTCAACGGACCGGAACGCCCCCGGGAGCGCCTGAGCGCTGCCCGTCGCGCTGTGCACCGTCACGTCCGCGACCCCCGAGCCGGGCGGAGTCCTCACTCTGATCGTCCGCGCGTCGAAGTACGTGAAGTCCGTCGCTTCGCTTCCTCCGACGGTCACCCACGTCCACGGCGTGAATCCGTCGCCGTAGATCATGAGGAGCGTGCCACCGTCAATCGAGCCGGAATCCGGGAAGACGGAGCCGATCGCGATCGGTGTCGCTGAGGGTCGCGCGTCCGACGTGAGAACGCCGCCCCCGACGACGCCTCCCACGAGGACCTCGGCCTCTACTCCTCCAAAAGCTACAGCGAGCGCCTCGTGGTGATCGCCGACCCGGTACCAGTGGCGGCCGGCATCCACCGAGCGATAGAACCCCCGGACGGAGTTCTCGTCGCTGCCCGCCTCGAACAGGTAGCCCGGGCCGACCGCGGCGACGAGGGCGTTCGGGTCCTTCGCGTCGAGCGTGAGGTCCACGATGCCGACGTTGCCGAAGGGGCTCGCCGGAAGGCCGTATGAACGCTCGCTCCACGTCGCGCCGCCATCGGCGCTGAAGGCGACGCGCGCGCGGACGTGAGGGGCCGATCCGGCCCAGAGCCCGCCCATCTGGTCGGCGCGCAGAAAGCCGACGGTGAAGGGCGGCGAGAGCCGCTCCCAAGCGACCCCCCGGTTCAGCGATCTCAGAAGGCTGCCTCCGTAGAGGACGTCCGGGTGTCCCGGGTCGATCGCGAACGCCGTGCCGATCTGCTGGTCCTGACGGCAGTTCGAGGCTCCAACCGAACTCCACCAACACGTGCCGTCGTACACGTCCGAGACGCCGTAATAGAGGTTCGATGCGTCGGGGTCGAAGGCGAGCATGAGTATCCGGCTCGCACTCGCGGAATCCCCCGTCCACGTCGCGCCGCCATCATCGGAGCGATGGACCGCGCCGCCGACACCGGTCACGACCACGTTCGGGTTCCTTCGAAAGACGTCCAGCCCACGTTGGACGACTCCCAGCCCCTGCGGATCGGGGATCGCGGCGCTCTTCAGC
Source organism: Thermoanaerobaculia bacterium (assembly GCA_038319835.1). Taxonomy (GTDB): domain Bacteria; phylum Acidobacteriota; class Thermoanaerobaculia; order UBA5066; family UBA5066; genus Fen-183. The sequence continues at coordinate 32,624 of JBBQDQ010000009.1, forward strand.
GTCCACGTCCTTCCGCCGTCTGCCGACCGGTAGACACCGCCCGACCCGCCGGCCCAAAGGACGCGGGGATCCGCATCGTTCGACCTCACGACGGTGACCGATCCGGAGGTCAGGCCCGGGGCGGGTTTCCACGGATCGCTCCCGGCGATGGCGGGAAGAGCGGCCGCGACGAGGACAAGAGCGACTCGGCGCATGGGATCTCCCTTCTCGTTCTTCCAACGTAGTGCCCGCGCGGTCGGGCGGCTAACTCTGGCTGGTTCATCCGCATCAGAGGCTGGAGAAGCGCGGATTCGGTAAGGTCGCACACTGGAGGACCGTCCCATGCCCGCGAAGAAGAAGACCGCGCCGATGAAGCCCGCGAAGAAGGCCGTCTCCAAAAACGGCTTCGTCTGGTCGGACCCGTTCCCGCACGGGAAGGACGAGACGAAGTACCGCCTCGTCGCCGGGCCGAAGGGCTTCGTGAAGAAGGCGAAGTTCGCGGGCAAGCCCGTTCTCGTCGTGGACCCCAAGGCGCTCACGGTCCTCGCGCACGAGGCGATGCGGGACGTCTCGTTTCTCCTTCGCCCGAAGCACCAGCAGCAGGTCGCGGCCATCCTCCACGATCCCGACGCTTCGCCCAACGACCGTTTCATGGCGACGACGCTCCTCCGCAACGCGGTCGTCTCCTCGAAGTTCGAGCTCCCCTTCTGCCAGGACACGGGCACCGCGACCGTCGTTGCGTGGAAGGGCCAGCAGATCTGGACGGGCGGCAACGACGCGGCTGCGATCTCGAAGGGTGTCTGGCAGACGTACACGGAGGAGAACCTCCGCTACTCGCAGACGGCCGCGCTGAACATGTACGACGAGGTCAACACGGGAAACAACCTCCCCGCGCAGATCGACGTCTACGCGACGAAGGGCGACGCATACAAGTTCCTCTTCGTCGCCAAGGGCGGCGGCTCGGCGAACAAGAGCTATCTGTTCCAGGAGACGAAGGCGCTCCTGAACCCCGAGAGCCTCGAGACGTTTCTCGTCGAGAAGATGAAGTCGCTCGGCACGGCCGCGTGCCCGCCGTACCACATCGTTTTCGTCGTTGGCGGTACGTCCGCCGAGGCCTGCCTCAAGACCGTCAAGCTCGCCTCGGCCGGCTACTACGACACGCTGCCCACGACGGGGGACAAGTTCGGCCGCGCGTTCCGCGATCCCGCGCTCGAGAAGAAGCTCCTCGAAAGGGCGCAGGGCCTCGGGTTCGGCGCGCAGTTTGGCGGCAAGTACTTCGCGCACGACGTCCGCGTCGTCCGCCTCCCGCGCCACGGCGCATCCTGCCCCGTCGGGATGGGCGTCTCGTGCTCGGCCGACCGCAACGTTTTCGCGAGGATCGACGCGAAGGGCCTCTGGCTCGAGGAGCTCGAGAGGAACCCCGAGGCGCTTCTCCCGGCCTCGACCGGCGCGAAGGAGCACGCGGGGATCGTGAAGATCGACCTCAACCGGCCGATGAAGGAAATCCTCGCGGAGCTCTCGAAGCACCCCGTGTCGACGCCTCTCGCCCTCACGGGGCGGCTCATCGTGGGGCGCGACATCGCGCACGCGAAGCTCAAGGAGCGCCTCGACAAGGGTCAGGACCTCCCGCAGTACGTCAAGGACCACCCCATCTACTACGCCGGGCCCGCGAAGACGCCGAAGAGCAAACCCTCCGGTTCGTTCGGGCCGACGACGGCGGGACGCATGGACTCGTACGTCGACCTTTTCCAGTCGAAGGGCGGGTCGATGGTCATGATCGCCAAGGGCAACCGCAGCCCGAAGGTGACCGAGGCGTGCAAGAAGTGGGGCGGCTTCTACCTCGGCTCGCCAGGCGGCCCGGCCGCGATCCTCGCGCAGGAGAACATCAAGAAGGTCGAGGTCGTCGAGTATCCCGAGCTCGGCATGGAGGCGATCTTCGCGATCGACGTCGTCGACTTCCCCGCGTTCATCCTCGTGGACGACAAGGGAAACGACTTCTTCCAGAAGATCGCGGCCGCGCCGGCGCCGAACCCTACGCTACCGGTCCTGGAGTCACCGCCGCGCTGAGGCGAAAGGTCCCCTCGTAAATCACGGGGCCGCTCCACACATGCGACCCGCCCGGCGACGCCTTCCGAGACGGCCCGGCGCCCTGCCGCCTCCAGCATGGGCCAGGCCGTGTCGGCGCCGACGACCGTGGCGCCGAGCAAGGCCATCGGTGCTGCCTTGCCCCCGGACGACCCCCGCGTCCCGCCAGCGGCCCTCCACGTCGTTCAGTGCTTGTGCTCGGCCGCGGGTGCCCCAGCGCCGTGCGAGGCCGACGTCGTGGCGTCGAGGTGCAGGCGCTCGACGTAGTGCGTGAGCTCTACGTACGCTTCAACGAACTCCCGGCCGGCGGCCACGCTCGCGCCGGCCTGTTTCTTCGCGGCCGAGGCGCGCGCGAATCGTTCGCGGATCCCCTCCTCGACGTGGTGCGCGATGGCTTTCACGAGCTTGTCGGCGCTGCCGCTGCCGATGGCCTCGTCGGCCAGCGCGATCGCCGGCTCGATGGGCGTTCCGGCGGGCAGGATGCCCGTGTACGGCGCCCCCTCTCCGGCCCGGTGGATCCTCACGAGGTTCTCGAAGAAGTACTCGTCGGCCAGCGCCCGGACCTCAGGGCCCTTCCCGCGTGCCGCAAGCGCGCGCGCGAAGGCCGCCTTGATCTCGGCTTCCGCCGCCGGCCTGACCCACTTGAGAACGGGCGTGACGTCTCCCTTTTCGAGCGCGACCTTTGCGTCGGCGACGACGGGACCGTCGGCCGTGTCGCAGTGGGCCAGAGCCGGACGGGAAGACAGGATCGTCCCCAGAGCAAAAGCGACGGCAACGGACGTTCGTACGAAAACCAGCATGATGATTCCCTTTCTCAGAGGTCCGCACGGTCCAGCCGGCGTGCGGCGAGGAGAGCCGGCACGACCATCCAGACGAGGAGAGAAGCGGCGAGGAGGATCGCGGCGCCGACGGGACCGCGCGTGAAGCGGAGAAGCGCAAGGGATGCCGCACCGAAGGCGCCGCTTCCCTCGATCCCCAGAAGCGCTCCCGTCCGGACCGCGTCCGCGGGATTCGCGAGCACCGAGATGATGAGGACGCGCGAGGCGGGACCGGACGGGAGGAGCGAGGCCACTCCGAGCGCCGCCACGTCGAACAGCACGACGGCGCCGAACCACACGACGAGCGCGATCGCGAGCGCCCGCGTCCGCCGGCCCACGGTTCCGGACGAGACGAGAGCCGCCAGGACGAGAAAGACGGCCGTCAGGACGAACGACCCGAGGACGAGAAGGGCGAAGCCCCCAAGCCCGGAGCCCCCGGCCCTCGAGAAAATGACGAGGCCGGCCGCGCCGAACCCGAGGGCCTGCGCCGCGGCGAGCGCGCCGAACAGCCCCATGACCTTGCCGAAGAGGATCGCGTGCCGCGCGACCGGCTGCGAGAAGAGCAACTCCGCCGCGCCGCGCTCGGGAGCGAGCGCGAGGACGCCGATGAGGAGCGCGGTGAGGGGCACGAGGAGCAGCACGAGCTCGACGAGCGACGCCGCCGTGCGTGCGAAGTCCTGCACGCCGTGGCCGCCCGAGAGCACGTAGCCAGAGGACGCGACGGCGAGAGCGAGCACCGCGAAGACGGCCGCGAAGATCTGGGTCCAGCGAGAGCGGACCGCGAGAAGGAGCTCCTGCCGCGCGCAGAGGAGGAAGGGGCCGGGAGAGCTCATGTCGCGCTCACCGGCCGCCGTCCGGGACGCCATTCGGGCCGAACACGTCCTCGAGGGAAGCGGGTTTCCCGCCCGCAGCCTCGGGGTCCGCGTCGCGGGACGCGGCGTCCGCGTGCGCGACGACGCCCGATCCCATCGGTGTCGCGAGGCCGGGCTTCTTCGTGTAGACCGCCCCCGCCGCGCGCACCCACGCCTTTGTGCGATGGTCGGCCACGTAGGCGATCTGGCCCTTAGCGGGAGCGCCGCCCGATTTCAGGAACGTCGCGAGGCATCCGATGTCGTCGAACGCGCGGGGCTCCTCCGACGGCGACACGAGCTGCGCGGCGAAGCGCGCGTCCGAGACGGCCATCCGGCACCAGCCGCAGCGATCGTTCTTCGTGTCGAGCGCAACGGGCGCCGCCGGGCCTCGCGAGCAGCCCGCGAGAACCGCGAGAAGGAGGGCGGCCGGGACTCCGCGGACCTTCATGCGTCTCCTCCGACGAGCTCCCGATAGAGGTCCTCGAGCGGGCTCGTCTCGGCGCGTACGAGCGGAACTCCGTGCGCCAGGAGCCAGTCCTCGAGCGCGCGCCGCGTCAGGAGCGCGACGAGCCTCCCGCTCACGAGGATCGCGACACGGTCCGCGAGGCGCTCGACGTCCCCGAGCTGGTGCGTCGTGAAGAGGACGGTCTTGCCCTCGCGGCGGCGTTCCTCCGCGAGCGTGTAGAACGCGCGGAGCCCGTCGGGGTCGAGCGCGGCCGTCGGCTCGTCGAGGAGAAGTACCGGCGTGTCGGGCAGCGCGGCGACGGCGAGCCCAAGCCGCTGCGTCATGCCGCCCGAGTATGTTCCCACCGCGCGTGCGGACGCGCCGTTCAGGGATGACATCCTGAGAACGGCGTCGAAACGCCCCGGCGGCACGTCCCTGAGAGCGCGGTAGAATTAGATGACCTCGCGCCCCGTCAGGGAGTCGGGAAACGTGACCTTTTGCGGAAGGAAGGAGAGCGAGAGCCGCGCCGCGGGCTCGGTCGCGGGCCGCCGGGCCTCGCCCACGGTGACGCCGCCCTTCGTCGGATGGATCAGGCCCGCGGCGGCCTTCAGCGACGTCGTTTTCCCCGAGCCGTTCGGTCCCAGGAGCGCGACGATCTCTCCGGGCGCGATCGCGAGAGTCAGGTCCGAGACGGCGCGCTGGGCGCCGAAGCTCTTCGAGAAGGACTCGAAGCGGATCACGCCTGCCTCCGTCCCGTGAGGAGCACACCGGCGCCGCCGAGGAGCGAGAGGCCGGACACGGCGAGCGCCAGCGTCCCGCGCCCCGCGGGCGGTCTCTCGGGCTGCGGAACGCGCGGGAGCGCCGGCGGGTGCGCGAGCGGCGTGTGGTCGAAGACTTCGACCTCCCGGAGCACGGGAAAGCCACGCTCCGCGGCTCCGAGAGCGCGAGCCGCGACGCTCCGCGAAAAGAGGTCCGCAGCTGTGAGGTTTCCTCGCAGGTGGTCGAAGACGCTCGAGAGCGGGAACGGCCGGTCCGAGCGGCCATCCCCGTCGAGATCCGGCTCGCCGTTGTCCGACCAGTAGTTCCCGTCGAAGACGGTGTCCGTTCGATGCCCGACGAGCGCGAGCGGCGTCAGGTTTCCGACGAACGAGTTGCCCTCGAAGCGGTTCTGGCCGCACGAGTCGTAGAGGACGATCGCGGCGTCGGAGAGCGCCACGATGTTTCCCCGGAAGATGTTCCGGTATGAGCCCTCGAGGAAGATCCCGCGCGCGTTGTCCGCGACGAGGTTGTCCTCGGCGAGGACGTCGTCGCAGGCCTTGAGCAGCAACCCGACCGACGCGAATCCGCGGTTCCTCACGAAGCGGTTGCGCCGGAAAACGATGCGCTTGCTGTACATGAGCGCCGCGCCGGCCGCACCATTCTCGAAGGTGTTGTCCTCGAACGTGTTGTCGTCCGAAAACATGTAGTGGAGGCCGTATCGGAGGTCCCGGGCCACGTTGCCGGTAATCGTCCCGCCCGAGGAGGACTGGATGTAGAAGCCGTCGCGCACATCCTCGATGACGTTGTCCTTGAACGTGAATCCCTTCGTGTCCCAGACGTGGAGGCCCGAGCCCTTCTCTCCCGGGTCCTTCCCGTGGATGCCGCGGACGCGGCAGCGCTCCACGAAGACGCCGTCCGCCTGCCGGAGGTAGATGCCGAACAGGGCCTCCGAGATCCGGCAGTCGCGCACGACGACGTTCCGGGCCGCGACGTGGACGCCCGAGGAATCCCTCCCGAGGTCGCCGCCTCTCCGCCCGTCGATGTCGAACCCCTCGAGAACGACGTTGTCCGCACGTACCCGCACGACACTGCCCTTCCCGGAGCCCGTGAGGAGAGGCCGCCCCCGTCCCACGAGACGCATGGGACGGTCCAGCACGAGATCGCCCGCATAGGTCCCCGGCTCGACGACGACAGTCTCTCCCGGCGACGCGCGATCCACGCGCGCCTGCAACGAAGACGTTTCCGCCGCGGGCGGACGCCCCTCGAGTCCCCCTGGCGTCACCGGCGCCATGTCGCCGGTGACTTGAAGGAGAAGGACGAAGGGCAACGCGATCATGATGAGCCGACGGCGCGCGCGGACGCGTGCTTGTTCTCGCGCCAGGCGAGCACCATCGCCGCGATGAGGACGACCGCGACGAGGCCGAGGGCATACGACCCGACGCCCGGGTACGAATAGACCTCGAAGTTCGCGAGCTTCTTGTAGCCGAACATCGGGGGCATGAAGGGGTCGACTTTCACGGCCGCCGTCGGGGCGAGGCTGTGCCCGTAGCTCCAGAGTTTGAACGCGAACGACCAGAGAGAGAACGCGCCGAAGTAGAGGTAGAGGACGACGTTGTCCACGAGGTGCGACATCTTCCCGAGGACGGCCGTCCGCAGCATGAGGAGGGCCATGATCCCCACGACGAAGGGGATCCATTTGAATTCCGTGAAGTCGGCCGTCGTGAGGTCGCGCATGCCGATGTAGTGGTTGAGGACGTTGATTTCCCTGATGTCCTGCCCGCCGTTCCCGCCGTCCAGCCTCCAGCTGTAAATCTGCATGCGTAGGCCGTCGCCGTACTGGGGCGCGAACATCGTCAGGGTCCAGAGCGGGAACAGGTACGACGGGATGAGGAGGAGCACGGCCACGACGAGGAGTCCCCGCGGGCCGAGGTCGAGCCGGGCCTCGAGAAACCGATTGCTGCGTTCAAGGATGTTTTTCATGATGCGGCTGGGGAGGGTCGTTCCGCGGCCCTCCCCAACCCCTCCCCTAGCTCTTGCCTTTCACGATGAGGTAGCCCTGCATCTCCTGGTGGAGCGCGGAGCAGAAGTTCGTGCAGTAATAGGGATAGACGCCCGCCTTGTCGGCCTTGAACGTGACGACCTTGGTCTCGCCCGGATCGCAAACGATGTTGATGTTGTAGTCGAGCAGGCCGAAGCCGTGCAGCTCGTCGGTCGTCTGCTCGATGTTCGTCAGCGCGATCTTGACCGTGTCACCCTGGTTCACCTCGATGGCCTGAGGCGTGATCGTGGAGCGCACGAGGACCACCTTCACCGTGACGTTCGACCCCTGGCGCGTGACGCCCGCGTCCTTGACGTCCCAGATCGCGAGCGGGTGCTTGTTCTCCTCCTTCGGGTAGACCTCGATCGGGTGGAGCTTCTTCGCCTCGATCATCTGTGCGTAGTGCGGCTCCGGCTCGGTGAATGCGTCGTAGATCAGCTTCATCTTCTCCTCGGAGATGTCCACGAGCTGTGACGACTCCGGCTGTCCCGGCCCTACCGAAAGGTGCCGCCCATGCGAGAGCTTGTTGAGACCGACGAGATACTTGCCCTTCGGCGAGCAGGTGTCACCCTCGGCCGCACAGAGGTGACCGATGGAGTAGGACATCGGGATCTTGTCCACGACCTCCCACGTCCCGAGCTTCCACTTCGCGATCGCGCTGTCGACGAAGAGGGACGTGTAGGCGTACCCATCGGGTCCGAACTGCGTGTGGAGCGGCCCGAGACCCACGGGAACCTCGGCGTCCTTGATGGACTCGTATTTCAGGACGGGGATCCCGTCCTCGTCGCCGGTGAGGTCCTTGTTGCGGATCGCCGTCTGGATCTTCTCGAAGTTGAAGACGGTCGTGACACCCTGGAGCTTGCCCGAGCCGACGATGTACTTGCCGTCGGGCGAGACGTCCACGCCGTGAGGCGACTTGCCGCACGGCATGAGC
>JBBQDQ010000010.1:0-37075 GCA_038319835.1 Thermoanaerobaculia bacterium
CACCGAGCCCCTTGCCCAGGGCGGGCAGCTTGCTCGGACCGAAGAAAATCAGGGCGATGCCCATGATGAACAGCAGATGCATCGGTTGAAACAGGCCCTCGAACAATTTCGTCTCCCGGCGCTCGGTGGCGCGCGTCAACCCTTCGGGCGCTCGATGCGCTCGATCTCGAATGGACTCTCCTGTTCGAGCACGCCCGGCCCGGCGTCCACGCCGAGATCGAGCGACTCTTCCATCTGGCCGCGCGAGACGTCGGCGGTGAACTGCACGCCTTCGATGCGCAGCTTGAATTCGTCCGCGTTGCTGGCCCGCCGAATGGCTTCCTCCAGCGTGATCAGGCCCGCCTTGTACAGCTGATACAAGGACTGATCGAAGGTCTGCATGCCGTACTGGCTGGTGCCGAGCGCGATCTGCTCGCGGATGTACTTGGTCTTTTCCTTGTTCTCGATGCAGTCGCGGATGTAGTTCGTCGCGATCATGACCTCGACGGCGGGCACGCGGCCGAGGCCGTCCGCACGCGGGAGAAGGCGCATCGAGCAGACCGCCTTGATGACGGCCGCGAGCTGGAGGCGGATCTGCTTCTGCTGGTGCGGCGGGAAGACCGAGATGATGCGGTTGACGGTCTCCGTCGCGTCCATCGTGTGGAGGGTCGACATGACGAGGTGGCCCGTCTCGGCGGCGACGAGCGCCGTCTCGACCGTCTCGAAGTCGCGCATCTCGCCCACGAGGATGACGTCGGGGTCCTGGCGGAGGGCCGCGCGGATCGCGGACGCGAACGAGCGCGTGTCCACCTCGAGCTCGCGCTGGTTGATGATCGACTTCTTGTCCCTGTGGAGGAATTCCACGGGGTCCTCGATCGTCATGATGTGCTCGGCGCGGCTCGAGTTGATGTAGTCGATCATCGCGGCGAGCGACGTCGACTTGCCCGAGCCCGTCGTGCCGGTCACGAGGATGAGGCCGCGCGTCTCCTCGCAGATCTTCTCGAGGACGGGCGGGAGGAGCAGGTCGCGGATCGTCAGGATCCGGGCCGGGATGACGCGGCAGACCATGCCGACTGTGCCGCGCTGCTGGAAGATGTTGCAGCGGAAGCGCCCGAGGCCCGGGACCGAGTACGCGATGTCGATCTCGAAGTTGTTCTTGAATTTTTCCTTCTGCCGGGCGGACATGATCGAGAACGCCATCGCGATCGTGTCTTCCTGCATGAGGCGCTTGAGGTCGACGAGCGGGATCAGCTCGCCGTCCACGCGGATGATCGGATGAGCCCCCACCTTCAAGTGGAGGTCGGAAGCCTTCCGCTCCACCGAGATCTTGAGGAGGTCGTTGATGTGCATCGGTGCCCTCCCGACCGTGTCCGGAATTCCGGCAAGGATAGGCTTTTCAGGCACTTCCAGTCAACGAAAGCGACCTCGTCTCACGCGGGCAGCTGTATAGTTCCCGGCGTTCGAGGAGGGGTCATGTCCGACGAGAAAGACCGTCCCGAAGGCGCCCGCGGATTCACCCGGCGCGGACTCATCAAGGGCCTCGCGACGAGCGCCGTCGCGTCCGCCGCCGCGGGCGCCGCCGTCCTCGCCGAGGAGCGCGCGAAGGCCGACGCGTCTGCGGCGGGCGGCATCCCGGTGAGCCTCACGCTGAACGGCGCTCCGAAGAAGGGCGTCTTCGAGGCGCGCACGACGCTCGCCGAGGCGCTGCGCGACTCGTGGGGGCTCTTGGGTACGAAGGTCGGCTGCGACCGCGGCGCCTGCGGAGCCTGCACGGTCCTCCTCGACGGCGTCGCCGTGAACTCCTGCCTCACGCTCGTCCACGACGCGGACGGCAGGAAGGTCACGACGATCGAGGGACTCGGGTCGCCCGAGGCGCTGTCGCCCATCCAGAAGGCGTTCGTCGAAGCCGACGCCCTCCAGTGCGGCTTCTGCACGCCCGGCATGGTGGTCTCGTGCGCCGGGCTCCTCGCGAAGGATCCGCACCCGACGCCCCACGCCGTGAAAGAGGCCGTCGCCGGCAACCTCTGCCGGTGCGGAACCTACACGGGCGTCTTCGCCGCATGCGAGGCCACCGGGAAGACGGGGGTGAACCATGGCTGACGTCAAGACGAAGATCGACGTCGGCCTCGCAGGAAAGACGAAGACGATCGAGGTCGTGCTCCCACCGGGCGACCCCGCTCCGTATGCCGTGGGCGAGCGGCCGGTCACCGGGAAGAGGCGTCCGCGCCTCGACGGCCCGATCAAGGTCACGGGCCGCGCCCTCTACACGCACGACGTCCGGAAGCCCGGGATGCTCCACGCGCGCGTCGTCCGCTCGCCCTACGCCCACGCGAAGATCCTCTCGATCGACACCTCCGCCGCCGAGAAGATCCCCGGCGTCGTGATCGAGAATCCGAAGAAGAGCGCCGTCCGGTACCACGGCGAGGCGGTTCTCGCGCTCGCGGCTCCGACGGCCGCCGGCGCCGAAGACGCGGCCCGGGCCGTCAAGGTCGCGTACGACGTGCTGCCGCACACGGTCAGCCTCGCGGCCGCCCGCAAGGAAGGCTCGCCCCTCGTCTTCCAGAAAGCCGTCGAAGAAAAGCGAACCGCGGGCGACGAGCCCGGCGCCGCGGCCGCTCTCCCGCAGACGGGCAACGTCCGCGGACCGAAGACCTCTGAGAAGGGCGACACGGGCGCCGTCGAGAAGGCGTTCGCCGAGGCCGACGGCACTCTCGAAGTCGTGACGACGACGTCCGTGCAGACGCACGTCTGCATGGAGACCCACTCCCTGTTCGCGGAGTGGGTGGGCGACACGCTCGAAGTCCAGGCCTCGACGCAGGGCACGTTCAGCGTGCGCGACGAGCTCAGCGAAGTCTTCAAGCTCGCGAAGGACAAGGTGCGCGTGCGCGCCGAGTTCACCGGCGGCGGCTTCGGGTCGAAGTTCGGCGCCGGCGACTATGGGGTCTTCGCCGCGAAGCTGGCGAAGAAGGCCGGAAAGCCCGTCCTCATGGCGCTCGACCGCAAGGAAGAGAGCCTCTCCGCCGGCAACCGCCCCGACTCGTGGAACCGCGTGAAGCTCGCGTACCGCAAGGACGGAACCGTCACCGCCGCCGACTACGAGTCCTTCGGGACCGCCGGCGTCGCGACGGGCACGGGCACGGGCGGCTTCGTGAAGGCGGCCTACGGCTTCCCGTCCGTGACGGTCGCCGAATCCGACGTCTTCACGCACCTCGGCCCCGGCTGCGCGATGCGCGCGCCCGGCCATCCGCAGGGCTGCTTCGCGGTCGAAACGGCGCTCGAGGAGCTCGCGGCCCGCCTCGGGATGGACCCGCTCGCCCTCCGCCTCAAGAACGATCCGTCCGAGGTGCGCCGGGCCGAATGGGAGATCGGCGCGAAGGAGTTCGGCTGGTCGAGACGGGCCCAGATCACGAAGGCGAACGAGGCCGCTGCCGCGGCCGGCAGCCCGCTCCGGCGCGGGATCGGCTGCGCGGCCTCCCTCTGGTACACGTTCGTCGCGCCCGGCTCGCAGGTTCTCGTCCGGATCCACCGCGACGGCACGGTCGAAGTCGAGAACGGCGTCCAGGACATCGGGGGCGGCGTGCGCAACGCGATCGCCATGGTCGTCGCGGAGGAGCTCGGCCTTTCCGTCGAGAGCCTCCGCGTGAAGATCGGCGACTCCCGCTATCCGTTCGGGCCCGCTTCCGGCGGGTCCGTCACGACGGGCTCTCTCATCCCCGCGGTGCGCGCGGCGGCCGTCCACGCGCGCGAAAAGCTCCTCGACGTCGCGTCGAAGGTGCTCGGCGCGCCCGCGTCCGGAATCGTCCTCGCGAACGGCGCCTTCTCGGCGGGAGGAAAGTCCGTCGAGTTCCGGAAAGTCTGCTCGCGCCTCCCCGGCGAGACGCTCGTCGCGACGGGCGACCGCGCGAAGGACTACGACGGGGCCGACACGCGCCTCTTCGGCGCGCAGTTCGCCGAGGTCGTCGTGGACGTCGAGACCGGCGTCGTGGCCGTGAAGAAGGTCGTCGCAGTCCACGATTGCGGCCAGCCCGTCTGGAAGACTGGCGTCGAGAGCCAGATCCGCGGCGGGATCCTGCAGGGGATCAGCTATGCGCTCTTCGAGGAGCGCGTCGTGGACGAGCGCTCCGGCCGCGTCCTGAACCCGAACGTCGAGTTCTACAAGGTCCTCGGAAGCAAGGACACGCCGGAGATCGTGCCGCTCCTCGTCGACTTCTACCCCGGAAAGAACAACGCGCACGCGCGCGGCATCGGCGAGCCGGCGACCGTGCCGACGGCGGCCGCGGTCGCCAACGCGATCGCCCACGCGACAGGCGTCCGCCCGACGGCGCTTCCGATCACGCCGGCGAGGATTCTCGACCTGCTCGGGAAGGTGGCGAGGCGGGAGGTGAAAGCGTGAAGAGCTTCGAAAGGTTGCAGCCGAAGTCCTGGGACGACGCGGCGGCGCTTCTGGCCACCGCGAAGCGCGACAAGGTCCACGCCGAAGCAAAGGGGGCCGGGACGGAGCTCGTGGACCGCCTCAAGGAATACAACCTCGCCCCGGACCGGGTCGTCGACCTCAGGCGCCTGACCTCCCACTCTTCCATTCAAAGGAATTCTTCCGGCGCCGTCTCCATCGGCGCGCTCGTCACCCTCTCGACGATCGCAGAGGGCCTGAAATCCGAGTTCCCCGCCCTCGCGGACGCGTGCCTCGGCGCCGCGACGCCCCAGATCCGCAACGCGGCCACGCTCGCGGGCAACCTCTGCCAGCGGCCGCGCTGCTGGTATTTCCGCTCGTCCGATTTCCAGTGCCTCAAGAAGGGAGGCGTCGAGTGCCTCGCCAAGGCCGGCGAAAACGAGTTCCACGCCGTGTTCGGCAACAACACGTGCGCGATCGTCCATCCCTCGGCTGCCGGCGTCGCCCTCCTGGCGCTCGACGCCCGCATCGAGACGCTCGCCGCCGGCGGCGGCCGCACGCTCCTCGCCGCGGACTTCTTCCAGCGGCCGGAGCTCGACATCTTCTCGGAGAACGCGCTGAAGCCCGGGGAGCTCATCGTCGAGGTCCATGTCGACACGCGCCCGGGCCTGCGCTCGGCCTACCGGAAGATCAAGCAGAAGCAGGCGTTCGACTGGCCGCTCGCGGACGCGGCCGTCGCGTTCCGCGACGACGGCGGCGCCGCGAAGGACGTGAGGGTCGTGATCGGGTCGGCGGCACCGGTCCCGTTCCGCGCAAAGGGCGCCGAGGCCCTCGTCGAGGGAAAGAGGATCGACGCCGCGCTCGCCGCGCAGGCGGGCCGGGCCGCACTCGAGGGCGCGACGCCTCTCGAGAAGAACGCCTACAAGCTCCCGATGGTCGCGGCGGTCGTCCGCCGGACGCTCCTCGCGGCCGCGGGGCTCTCCGACGGGACGGAGGCATTCGCGTGAGCGCGCCGTCCGGTTACGACGGGTCGGACGCCGTCGCGCTCGACCCGGCGCTGCGCTGCCGACACCTGCGCACGAAGACGATGTTCGTCGCGACGGGCGACTGGGACGAGCACGCGCGCGAGCACCCGTCCACGTCCGCCGCCTACTGGTGCCTGCAGGTCATGGGGCCTGTCGGACCCGACGGCCAGCCCGCGTGCCTCGACGACTGCCGCGCCGGGCGCCCCTGCTTCGAGGGCGAAGACTGAGGGCACCGGCCGTGAGCGTCTCAGGAGTCCTCCTCGCCGCCGGCGCATCGACGCGCTTCGGCTCGCCCAAGATGTTCGCGCCGGTGCCGCCCGACGGGCGGCCCATGCTCGCGCACGTCGTCGACACCTGGAGCCGGGCAGGGTTCGCGGAGATCGTGGTCGTGCTCGGCAAGGACGCGCGACTGGTCCGGGAGGCGGCGCGGATGCCCGGCACCGGCGCGGAGCCCCCCGTCCGCTTCGTCGAGAACTCCGACTGGGAGAGCGGCATGTTCTCTTCGGTCCGCCACGGCCTCGCGGCGGCGCTCGAAGGCTCCTCGACTCACGTCGCTCTCTCCCCTGCCGATCTTCCCTTTCTCAGAGAATCTTCTCTTCGGACTATCCTCGCCGCGACGAACCTCCCCGAAGCGGACTCACGCACACTGCTGGTCCCTGTCTGCGGGAGGCGGCGCGGCCATCCCCTCCTGATCCCGGCGGCGCTCGCCGCGCGCGTCCTCTCGTGGCCGACGGACGCGCGGCTCAACCGCCTCTTCGCCGAGCCGGACGTGAAGGTCCTGCATCTCGAAGGGTTCGACGAGACCGTCCTCCTCGACGTCGACCGCCCGCAGGATCTCGCCGCCGCCGCCGCCGCGGCCGCCGCCGGAGGCCGGGCGTGAGCGCAGAGGTGCTGCTCGACCTCCCGGCGCTCCTCGAGGCGCACGGCCGCGCCGCCCTCGCGACCGTCGTCTCCGCCACGGGCTCCACACCCCGCGAGACGACGGCCCGCATGCTCGTCCTTCCCGACGGTACGACCCGCGGCACGATCGGTGGCGGCAAGTTCGAGTCCCTCGTGATCGCGGACGCCCGGAAGCTCCTCGCCAGCCACGGACTCCCGTTCACGCGCCGCTACGACTTCCAGCCCGAGGGCCCCGACACCTTCGGCGCCGTGTGCGGAGGGACGGCGACCGTCCTCGTCGAGGTGCTCGAGCGCATGCCGCGGCTCCTCGTCGTGGGCGCGGGACACTGCGGCCGCGCGCTCGCACGCGTGGCCGCTCTCACGGGCTGGGCCGTGACCGTGGCGGACGAGCGGCCCGAGCAGCTCGACCCCGCCGCCTTCCCCGGGGGCGCGGCGCTCGTCCTCGTCCGGGAGGACTACTCCGATCTCCCACTGCCCGGGCCGGACGACTCCGTGGCGATCGTCTCGCGCGGCCACGTGACGGACGGGCGGGCGTTCCGGCGGCTGCGCGGCGTCCCGGTGGCCTACCTCGGAATGATGGGCAGCAACGCGAAGCGCAAAGCGCTGTACGGCGAGCTTCGCGCCGAGGGCTGGAGCGAGGGAGAGCTCGAGAGAGCGCACAGCCCGATCGGCCTTCCCATCGGAGCCCGCTCGCCCGAGGAGATCGCCGTGGCCATTGTCGCCGAGCTCGTGAAGACGCGCCGCCAGCGCGGCGCCTGATCTTCAGCGGGCCGCGGCGCCCGCAGCGCTTTTCTTGGCGTACGTCCCGTCGAAGACGATCGTCCACGACGATCCGCCGTCCGGGGACGACTGCCAGAGCTGCCGCACGCGGCCGTCCAGATGCCGCTCCCACGTGATCTGGTGAAGAACCTTGTGCCAGGGCTCGCCCCGGACCGGAGCCTCCCCGCGCAGGATCATCTTGCCGCCCACGAAGCCGCCGACGAGGTCGAGACGCCCGCCTCGGGAATCCAGCCACGTCTGGTGCCATTTCCGGTCGCTGTCGAAGTACGCGTTGACGCTCGTGCCCGTGCCGCCGTCCCCGCCGGTCCAGCTTTCCTGGACGCCGCATCCGTTCTGGATGACGGTGACGCGGTTCTCTCCGGCGAACTGGCCCGACGCGTTCGTGACGGTCCACTCGCCCAGCCAGAAGTCGAACTGTCGGTACTCCTGGGACGAACACGCCGAGGGCGGGGACAGGAGGCCCGTAATCGGGGACGAGGGTTGCGGAACGGGGTCCGCCACGAACAACACGGCGATGAGCGCGGTTCCGAGCGAACTCGTCATGGTCCCCCCTGTCCCCGTGGTACGCAGGACAGGTGCCCGGGTTTCGTCCGGAGCGCGCGCTTACGGTCGGCCGGCCGCGACGCCCGTGGTGACCGGCGTGAGCCAGCCGTAGCGGTCCTCGACGCGTCCCTCGACGATGTCGAAAAACGACTTCTGGATCGCCTCCGTCATCGGGCCACGGGTACCGTTCCCGACCGGAATGCGGTCCACGGAGCGGATCGGCGTGATCTCGGCAGCCGTTCCCGTGAAGAACATCTCGTCGGCCGCGTAAATCATCTCGCGCGGAATCGTCTTCTCTTCCATCTGGAACCCAAGCTCCCGCGAGAGCTGGATGACGGAGAGGCGCGTGATGCCGGGCAACGTCGAGGCCGAGAGCGGCGGCGTGTAGAGGCGGCCCTTCCAGACGAGGAAGAGGTTCTCGCCCGAGCCCTCGGAGATGCGCCCGTTGTGGTCCAGGGCGATTCCTTCGTGGTACCCGTTCGTGATCGCTTCCATCTTGATGAGTTGGCTGTTCGCGTAGTTCGCGGTCGCCTTCGCCATCGCGGGCATCGTGTTCGGCGCGATTCGCATCCACGACGAGCAGCACACGTCGACGCCCTTCTCGAGCGCTTCGGCGCCCAGGTACTTGCCCCACTCGTAGCATCCGATCGCAACGTCGACGGGGTTCGGGAACGGGTTGACGCCGAGAGAGCCGTAGCCGCGGTAGACGAGCGGCCGGATGTAGCAGGCCTGGAACCCGTTCGCACGCACGACCTCGAGCGTGGCCTCCCGGAGCTGGTCGATCGTGTACGGGATCGTCATCCGGTAAATCTTGGCCGACCAGAACAGGCGGTCGAGGTGGTCGTCGAGCCGGAGGATCGCGGGGCCGCGCGCCGTGTTGTAGCAGCGCTCTCCTTCGAAGACGCCGGAGCCGTAATGCAGCGCGTGCGTGAAGACGTGGATCTTCGCGTCCGCGAAATCCACCAGCTTCCCGTTCATCCAGATCTTCTTGACGTTTTCGAAGCTCATTCCGGCCTCCGAGCCGAGATCCTAACCGAAAGCGTCGAAGATTCGACCGCTCGATCAGTCCCGGTCGACTAATCGGGCGAGCGCGACGACCACGGCCGTCTCGAGGCGGAGGATGCGCGCTCCGAGGGATGTCCGAAGAGCACCCTTTTCTTCGAATAGGTTGAGCTCGGCAGGAGCGAAGCCACCCTCGGGGCCGATTCCGATGACGACGCGGCCTTCGCCCCTCCCGTGGAGCACCGCCCCTCCGGGCTCGGCGACGAGCAGCTCTTCCCCTCTTACCCTTCTAAGAAAATCCCCGGTGCTCTCCGGACCCTCCACGAAGGGCACGAGCGTCCGGTCGCATTGTTTCGTCGCCTCCTCCGCGATCCGCACAAGCCGCGGAATCCGCTTCGCGAGAGCCGCGACGTGCGCGCGCTGGGAGCGTTCGGCGTCGAGGAGGACGAAGCCGGAAGCGCCGCACTCCGTCCCCTTCTCGATCGCCCATTCGATTCGCGCGAGTTCCGCGCATGCAAGCGCGACGACGACGCGGCTCGCGGGCTCGCCGGGAAGAAGAGAAGAGGAAGAGGAGGAGGAGGAGGAGGAAGAGAAGGTTCTCTTAGAAGGTAAGAGGGCTATGGCGGTGCCTCCCCCCGCGAGGAGGGCCGCAGCCCGTGCGCCCTTGCCGTCGAGCGCGACGACCTCGTCGCCGTCCCGGAGTCGCCTCGAGCGAACATGCTCCCGTTCTTCCACCTTCAAAGATATCTTCTGGTGCTCTTCGGGCCTTGCGAGGTGCTCCGCCAGATCCGGCACGAGCACGCGCGGAGGACGCCCCTGGCCCTTCTCACTCATTCGAAGAAATCCACGCGCTGCCGAACCACTCGTTCTCCTCGAGAAGACGGACGCTCCTGAAGCCTTCCCTCCGAAGCAAATCCTCCCACTCCCCTCTTCTCTCGACGAGTTGCCCCGAGCAGAGGAGTCTGCCCCCGGGCGCGAGGTGCGTAAGGAACGCGGGAAGGAGCGGCGCCGTCTCTTCGTGGATCATGTTCGCGGCGATCACGTCGAACCGGGCCGCCGGCACGAGCGCCTCGAGCGGCCCGGCGAACGCGGCGACGCGCGGGACGCCGTTCGCGAACGCCTGTTCGCGCGTCGCGAAGGCGGCCTCGCGGTCGAGATCGAACGCGACGACCCGCGCCGCCCCCTCGAGCGCCGCGACGAACGCGAGCGTCCCGGTTCCGCAGCCCACGTCGAGGACGCACGCGCCGCGCAGGTCCTCGGCGAGGAGGAGCCGCACGGCGAGGCGCGTCGACTCGTGCGAGCCGGTGCCGAACGCGCGGACGGCCGGAAGGAAGAGCCGCCGGACGCCGGGCGGCGGCGCAGTCGCCAGGTCACCGTCGTGGGGATCGAAAAGATAACGCTCCACGAGAACCGCCCTCCGAAGGGCGGCCGACTCGGCCACCCAGTCCCGGGGAATTTCCTTGAAGGTGGAAAGGCCGGAAAGCCCGAGCGCGGCGAGAGCGGCCAGGGCCGCTGGGAGGTCTTCGGAGTCGACCCACACGCTGAGCCCGCCTCCCGACTCAGCCGCAGACGAAAACTCCAGGCCCCCTAAACCTTCTAAGAAATCTTCGTGCTCTTCGAACCTGACGGCGAGCGCCGCCGGAATCTCGATGCGGACGGCCGCACCGCTAGGTGCCAAGGAAGTCCTTCAGCCGCTCGAAGAAGCCCTTCTCGTCCTTCGTCGGCGCGCCGGCCTCGCCGTCGAACGCCGCCGCGAGCTTCTCGACGGCTTCCTTCTGGGCGTGCGTCATCTTCTTCGGCACGCGGACCGTCACGAGCACGTGCTGGTCGCCCTTGCCGCGGCCGTCGAGCCGCGGGATGCCCTTTCCCTTCAGCGTGAACACACGGCCCGCGGCCGTGCCGGCCGGCAGGTCGAACGTCGCGTCGCCGTGGAGCGTCGGCACCTTCATCGTTCCGCCCAGCGCGGCGACATGGAATGGCACCGCCCACGCGAGGATCACGTCGCTGCCGTCGCGCCGGAAAATCTCGTGCGGCGCGACCGAGATGAGCACGTACAGGTCGCCCGGGCGCCCGCCGGGCCGCGGGGAGCTGCCCTCCGCCGTGAGGCGCAGGCGCGCGCCGTCGTCGACGCCGGCCGGGATCCCGATCGAGAGCGTGCGCGGCTTGCGGACGCGTCCTTCGCCGCGGCAGTCCGGGCAGGGGTCCTTGACCTTCTCGCCCGAGCCCGCGCCCTCGGGGCACGGGCGCGCGACCGCGAAGAAGCCCTGCCGGAACTGGACGCGGCCCTGTCCGCGGCACGTCGGACACGTGGCCGCGGACGCTCCGCCCTTCCCTCCGCGCCCGCGGCAGCTCTCGCACGCCTCGAAGCGCTGGAGGGAAACGGAGATCTCGGCGCCGAACGCCGCGTCCTCGAAGGAGATCGTGACGTCGGCCTTGAGGTCTTCCCCGTTGCGGCGCACGGCACGCGCCGACTCGCCGCCGAATCCGAAGAAGTCTCCGAGGATGTCCGCGAAGTCGACGAACTGCGTCGGGTCGAATCCCGACGCGCCTCCGGCTCCGCGGACGCCCTCGACCCCGAACCGGTCGTAGCGCGCACGTTTGTCCGGGTCGGACAGGACGGAGTAAGCCTCGGCGGCGGACTTGAAGCGCTCTTCGGCCGCCGCGTCTCCGGGGTTCTTGTCGGGGTGGTGCTTGAGGGCGGCCTTGCGGTACGCGGCCTTGATCTCGTCGGACCCGGCGTCCCGGCCGACGCCCAGCACTTCGTAGTAGTCGCGGGTGGACGTGCTCACGAACGGATCCTACGGGGCGCCGGTCAGGCCGGTTTCTCGACGTTCTTGTCCGAGTCGCCGCTCCCGCGGCGCTCCTTGGACTCCGGCTTGTAGAGCATCGCCTGGGTCAGGATGCGCGAGACGCCCTTCATGTCGATCATCGCGTCGTCGATCGGACCGCGTTCGTCGCCCGTCAGGACCTCGCGCGCGTTCTCGAGCGTACGCTCGACGCGGTCCTTCTCGTCGGGCTGGAGCAGGCTCCCGAACTCGCGGTGGATACGGTCGTTCGCCGCGATCATCCCCTCGAGCTTGTTCTTGAGCTGACGGATCTCCTTGCGTTTGGAGTCCGCCGCCTTGTTCGAGGCCGCCTCTTCGATGATCTTCTCGATCTCCGACTGTGACAGGCCGCCCGCCGGGTTGATCTGGAGGCCCTGGGCCTTGCCGGTCGCGAGGTCCTTGGCCGAGACGTTCACGATGCCCGACGAGTCGATCGCGAACGCGACCTCGATCTGGGGCACGCCCTTGGCCGAAGCCGGGATGCCGACGAGCTGGAACTTGCCGAGGGGCTTGTTCTCCTTGGCGATGTCGCGCTCGCCCTGCAGGACGTGGATCTCGACCGTCGTCTGGTTGTTGGCAACCGTCGTGAAGATCTGCGTGTTCTTCGTGGGAATCGTCGAGTTGCGCTCGATGAGCTTCACGAAGATGCCGCCGTGCGTCTCGAGGCCGAGAGACAGCGGCGTGACGTCGAGGAGAACGAGGTCCTTGATGTCGCCGCGCAGGACGCCCGCCTGGATCGCCGCGCCCACGGCGACGACCTCGTCGGGGTTGATCGAGCGGTTCGGGGGCTTCCCGAAGATCGTCTCGACCATCTGCTGCACCTTCGGCGTACGCGTCTGTCCGCCAACGAGGACGACCGTGTCGACCTGGTCGGGCGAGAGACCGGCGGCCTCGAGCGCGTTCTTGCAGGGGCCTTCCGTCCGCTGGATCAGCTCCGCGGCGAGCGCTTCGAACGTGTCGCGGGTCAGGAGCTTGTTGATGTGTTTCGGGCCGGAGGCGTCCGAGGCGATGAACGGCAGCGCCACCATCGTCTCGAGCGCGCTCGAGAGCTCGCACTTCGCCTTTTCAGCGGCTTCCTTGAGGCGCTGGAGAGCGAGGCGGTCCTGGCGGAGGTCGATGCCGCTCGACTGGAGGAACTCCGCGAGGAGCCAGTCCATGATCGCGCGGTCGAAGTCCTCGCCGCCGAGGAAGGTGTCGCCCGAGGTCGAGAGGACCTCGAACATCCCGTTGTCGATCCGGAGGATCGAGATGTCGAACGTGCCGCCGCCGAGGTCGTAGACGGCGATCGTCTCCTGCTTGCGGTTCTTCTCGAGGCCATACGCGAGCGCCGCGGCCGTGGGCTCGTTGATGATGCGCAGGACCTCGAGGCCCGCGATCCGGCCCGCGTCGCGCGTAGCCTGCCGCTGCGAGTCGTCGAAGTACGCCGGGACCGTGATGATCGCTTCCTTGATCTCCTCGCCGAGCGCTTCCTCGCAGAATTCCTTGATCTCGCGCAGGACGAACGCCGCGATCTCCTCCGGCGAATAGTCCCGGTCGCGCACGCGGATCTTCAGGTCGCCGTTCGGCGCCTCCACGAGTGTGTAGGAGAGGTGCTCGCGGGCGTGGCGGACCTCGGCGTCCGCCCACTTGCGGCCGATGAGGCGCTTGACGGCGTAGATCGTCTGCGTCGGGTTCGTGATCGCCTGCCGTTTGGCGATCTGGCCGACGAGGCGCTCCCCGTCCTCCGTGAAGCCCACGATGGAGGGCGTCGTGCGGGCGCCTTCCCGGTTGGGGACGACCTGGGGAGAACCCACCTCCACGACGGCGACGCAGCAGTTCGTCGTCCCGAGGTCGATCCCGAGAACCTTAGCCACGCGCGGCCTCCTTCGCGGTCCCGTTCTCCTTGCCCGGAGCGCCCGCGACCTTGACGCGCGCGGGCCTGAGGAGGCGGTCGTTCAGCATGTAGCCCTTCTGGAACACCTCGAGCACGGTCCCGGGCGCGGACTCGTCCGTTTCCTCTTTCACGACGGCTTCGTGCACGTTCGGGTCGAAGACCATCCCGAGAGCCGGAACTTCGACGAGGCCGTACCGGCGCAGGGAATCGCCGAGCTGCCGCGCGATCATGTCGATCCCGGCCTGGAAGTCTTCGCTCGAGGCGTCGCCGCGGTGCGCGAGAGCCCGCTCGAAGTTGTCGAGGACGGCCAGCAGATCGTGGAAGGTGTCCGCGAGGGCGAACTTGTAGTAGTCGGACTTTTCCTTCTCGGTCCGGCGCTTGAGGTTTTCGAAGTCCGCCGACTTGCGCAGGAGCGCCTCGCGCAGGCGGCCGGCCTCTTCCTCGGCGCGGATCGCCCGTTCCTTCGTCCCCTCGAGCTCGCCGTGCGCGCGTCGGGTGCGGTCGACCGCGGCCGCGAGCTCGGCCTCGAGCGTCGCGAGGCGCGGGTCGGGCGCGGGGGCCGCCGAAGGATCCGGACGCGCCGGCGGCGCGGGCGCCGGGGGCGGGGCCGTCTCTTCGAGCCTCTGGCGATGCCGCTCCTCGACGGCCTCGATCGCGCGCTCGGCCTCCGCGAGGGCCTTCGCGACGGCGTCGCGGCTCTCCGTCTCGAGGAAGATGATCCCGTCGTCGTCGTTTCTCTTGCGCGCGGTCACGCGGCTCCCTCCGAGAGGCGCCGGCTCACGTAGCGGCCGAGCTCCTCCACGAGGGGCACGACGCGGTCGTACTCCATCCGGCGGGGGCCCACGACCCCGAGCGCCCCGAGGACCCGGTCTCCCTTCCGGTACGGCACCGTGACGACGGCCGTCTGCGTCTCGCCCGTGAACGCGCTGTCCGAGCCGATCACGACGCGGGCCCCGCTCCAGGCGAGGCAGTCGGTCAGGAGGTTCACGAGGCGGGCCTTCTCCTCGAACGCGCGGAACATGCGCTTGAGCGCGTCGACGTCGCCCCGGAACTCGGGCTTCTCGAGGAGCGACTCCGTTCCGTCGACGAAGACGACGTCGCCCTCCGTGCGGCCTTCCGCGAAGGCCCTCTGCCCGAGCTCGAGCGTGCGCGCCAGCGCGCGGTCCATCCGGACCTTCTCCTCGGCGAGGGCGTCGAGGAGAAGCCCGCGGATCTCGTCGAGCGTCTTGCCCGCGTAGTCCAGGGTCAGGCGCCGCGAGATCGCGTCGAGCTCGGCCTGCGCGAAGTCGTCGCGCGTCTCGATGAGGCGGCTCTCGACGAGCCCGGCGTCCGAGACCTCGGCCACGAGGATCTTGCGGTCGGTCAGGCGCGTGAAGTGGACGGAGTCGAGGACGAAGCGCGCCGACGCGGGGGCCGCGACGACGCCGACTTCCCCTGTGAGACGGGACAGGACCCGCGACGTCGCCTGGAAGAAGCGGTCCGTCTCGAAGGGCTCGGGGGCGAGCTCCTCCGCGATCCGCGCGCGCTCCTCGTCGCTCGGAAGGCGCGTCGTCATGAGCTCGCTCACGAAGGCGCGGTAGCCGAGGTCGGTCGGGACGCGCCCCGCCGACACGTGCGGGTGCGTGAGGAACCCGAGGTCTTCGAGATCGGCCATCGCGTTGCGCAGCGACGCCGAAGACAGGCCGAACTTGCCGCCCTTCGTGAGCTGGCGCGACGACACGGGGACCGCGCTTTCGATGTACGCGACGATCACCGACGCGAGCACCTCGCGGGATCGGCCGTCCAACCCCTTGAATTCACTGCTCATATGCGGCGAGTTGCGCCTCCAAAACCAGCCTGCGGACTCGGGACTCCGGGTCGCCGGATCATAACAAAGGGAGGACCTCTTCACCCGTGCCGCGCAAAGCACGAGCCGTGCCGCTCGTCACCGGGGTCCGCACACCCACGGTGTAATATGGAAAGTGCTCCGCTGCGGAGGTTTGGCGAAGACTCGATGGTTTTTTTCAACTACGCCACGATGCAGATGGCCGCCAAGATCGTCTACTACGGTCCGGGCCTCTGCGGAAAGACGACGAACCTCCACGTGATCTACGGGCGCACCGCGCCCACGTCGCGCGGGGAGATGGTCTGTCTCGAGACCGAGACGGACCGCACCCTCTTTTTCGACCTCCTCCCTCTGGACGTCGGGGTCATCGGGGGGTTCAAGACCCGGCTGCAGCTGTACACGGTTCCCGGGCAGGTCTTCTACAACACGACCCGCAAGCTCGTCCTCAAGGGCGTCGACGGGATCGTCTTTGTCGCCGACTCCCAGCGCCCGATGCGAGACCCGAACGTCGAGAGCCTGAAGAACCTCCGCGAGAACCTCGCCGAGATCGGCATCACGCTCGACAGCATCCCGCGCGTCTTCCAGTTCAACAAGCGAGACCTTCCGAACATCCTCTCGATCGACGAGCTCAACGAGTCCCTCAACTCCGACGGTTCCATCGAGTGGTACGAGTCGTCCGCGACGAACGGGACGGGCGTTTTCGAGACGCTCAAGGGGATCTCGAAGCTGACCCTCCGCTCCCTCAAGGGACGGATGACCGTCGAGCAGCGCCGCCCGACCGTGATCGTGTCCGGCGAGACGCCGGCCCCCATCCCGGCCGCCGCGCTCCACGCCACGTCCGGCGGAGCGCAGGTCTCGGGGATCACGGCCGCCGTCGAGTCGCTGGGCGACGCCGAACGCGCCGCGACCCCGCCTCCGTCGCGGTCGTCGAACCCGTTCGACTCCACGATCTCCCGGCTCCAGCGCCTTCAGTCCCTCCATCGCCAGGGCGTCGACCTCCACGCCGCGAGTTCCTCGGGCGCGAGCCTGGCGGCGCTCACGCCGCCGGCCACCGTCGCTTCCCTCCCCGACGTGCCGCCGCAGGACGCCCCGTTCGAGGCGGCCAACGTCCCGCCCGCGGACGATCCCGCAGGCGAAGTGAGCTTCGCCGAGATCCAGCCGCCTCCGGACGAGCCGCCTCCCGACTCGTCGGTCAAGCACGTCCGCCTCCGTTCGAACGTCGACATCCTCTCCGAGCTCGAGAAGCTCCGGAAGATCGCGACGCAGAGACCGGCCTCGCCGTCCCATCACAAGACGAAGAGCGCCGTGGACGTCTCGCTCGACGACCTCCTGGGTTCCACGCGCAACCACAAGAAGGACGTCGCGCAGAGCTTCGAGGTTCTCCTACCCCAGGACGCCCTTTCGAAGAGCCGGCGCGTCACCGTGGCCCTGTCGTTCGGCGACGACACCGGCGCGCCGATCGGAGCCGAGAAGCGCTTCGACGTCGAGCTCGCCGGCGTGAAGGACGTCCAGAAGCTCCTGCTGTCGCTCAAGTTCAACGTACGCGGCGAATGAAGGGCTCACGCCTCCTCGCCGCCCTCGGGGCGTTCGTGGCCGTCGGGTGCGCGTCCGCGCCTCCCGAGCAGGGTACGCAGACCGCACCGTCGCCCGACGCCGCCGCGCTGACCGCCCGGACGCAGGCGACCGACCTCTTCTATCGCGGCAAGGCCTTCGCCCTCGCAGGCGACGGCGACTGCGCGCACGAGGCTTTCCGTGGCTCCCTCGAGACGTTCCGCGCGGCGGCTCGCCCGGGTAACGGGTCCGACCTCGCCTTCGCGGGCGAGCTCTGGGAGAGCGTGGCCGTCTACCGCCCCGTCGTGGACGTCCCGGCGCGCGCCGCCGAAACGGAACGCCCGCCCGCCGAGGACCCGCGCGACAGCCTCGTGGCCGCAGCCCCGACCGCGAGCCCCGAGGAGTTCGAAAAGGCCCGGAAGGAAGTCGACGCCGCGCCCGCGGGAGTCTCGTTCGATATCCCGATCGTCGTGAACGAGCAGGTGCTTCGCGCGGTCGCCTTCTACCAGTTCCGCTCCCCGCTCGGCTTCGCGTCGGCCCTGAAACGCAGCGGCCGCTACCTCGACCTCATGCGCGGCATCCTCAGGGAGGAGGGCCTCCCGCAGGACCTCGTCTACGTCGCGATGGTCGAGTCCGCGTTCAAGTACCAGGCGCACTCGCGCGCCGCGGCACACGGGTTCTGGCAGTTCATCGAGGGGACGGGCAAGCGCTACGGCCTCCACCGTACGCGCGCCTACGACGAGCGCAGCGACGCCGTGAAGTCGACGCGGGCCGCGGCCGCGTACTTCCGCGACCTCTACGAGATGTTCGGCGACTGGCACCTCGCCATGGCGGCGTACGACGCCGGCGAGGGCAAGATCCTCAAGAGCCTCCAGCGGACCGGCGCCCGCGATTTCTGGGGCCTCGCGCAGGGCTCGACGCTGCGACGCGAGACGCGCGACTACGTCCCGTTCATCCTCGCGACGGCCCTCATCGCGAAGGACCCGGTGCGCTTCGGCTTCGACGTCGTACCAGACCCGCCGATCGCCTGGGAATCCGTGACGGTCACCAAACCTGTCGACCTCGCGCGCGTCGCCGCGGCCGTGGGCGCGACGCTTCCGGAGCTGCAGCTCCTCAACAGCGAGCTCAAGACCCGCTCGACGCCGCACGGCGTGCCGGCGTACGACCTCAAGGTCCCGCCCGGAACCGCGGCTCTCGTCGCCGCCCGTCTCCCCGGCCTTCCGGCCGCCCCCGAGATCGCAGAGAAGCGCATCACGGTCAAGAGGGGCGAGACCCTCCCGAAGGTCGCGGCGCGAGCGGGCGTCTCCGTCGCCGAGCTCTGCGACTGGAACGACATCCCGCGCACCGCGCGACTGCAGAAGGGCACGGTCCTCGTCGTCCCCTCGCGTCCCAAGAGCCACCCGAGGGTGCAGGTCGCCGCGAAGTCGACGGCGCCCCAGGGCGAGATCCGGGCCGTCCCGACTCCGGGCTCGGCGATCACGCGCGCCTCGGACGTCGGTCCCTTCACCGCTGCCCCGTCCTCGGCGACCCCGGCGCCGGCGTCCGCCGCCGCGCTCCCGGCGCGCGTCGACATTCCGGCCGAGGGCTTCTCGGAACCGCGCGCCGTCGCCGCGAAGAACGCCGCGCCCCGGAGGGTCCGTTACACGGTGAAGCCCGGGGACACGCTCTACTCCCTCGCGGCGCACTACGGCACGACGATCGACGCGATCCTCCGCGAAAACCGCATGCGCTCGGCCCACTCGCTCCGCGCGGGCCAGACGCTCACCCTCACGCTCGCCGTCCTGAACTGACGCGCGGCTCACATGACGGTCGCCCGCGCGCATTCCGCGACGGTCGTTGGCCTCGACGGGGTCCCGGTGGTCGTGGAGTGCGCGGTCGGCGCGGGGCTGCCCGGCCTCACGCTCGTCGGCCTTCCCGACGCGGCCGTGAAGGAGAGCCGGGAGCGCATCCGTTCGGCCCTCCGCCACGTGGGATTCCCCGCGCCCTCGAAGAACGTCGTGGTGAACCTCGCGCCGGCCGATCTCCCGAAATCGGGCACGGCGCTCGACCTCGCGGTCGCGCTCGCGATCCTCGCCGCGAACGGTGACGTCCCGCAGGAGGCGCTCGCCGGCGTCGTGCTCGTCGGGGAGCTCGGGCTCGACGGAACCCTGAGGCCGGTTCCCGGCGTTCTCGCCCTGGCGGAGGCGGCCTTCCGCGAAGGGCGTCAAATCGTCGTTCCCTCGGAGAACGCTCCCGAAGCGGCGGCGATTCACGGCCTCGACGTACGGGCCGCGGACCATCTGGGCGCCGCCATCGCCCACCTTCTCGGACGACTTCCTCTTCCGAAGGCCGTCCCTTCCGAAGAACCTTCAGCCGACACGGCGGCCGAGCCCGACCTCGCCGACGTCCGCGGCCAGGCCGTGGCGCGCCGCGCGCTCGAGATCGCGGCGGCCGGCGGGCACAACCTCCTCATGGCGGGTCCGCCCGGGTCGGGCAAGACCATGCTCGCGCGGCGCCTCCCGGGCCTTCTCCCGCCGCTCTCGCGCGAGGAGCGCCTCGAGGTCACGCGCGTCTGGAGCGTCGCCGGCAGGCTGCCCGCGCGGAGCGGCC
This sequence comes from Thermoanaerobaculia bacterium, assembly GCA_038319835.1. GTDB lineage: Bacteria > Acidobacteriota > Thermoanaerobaculia > UBA5066 > UBA5066 > Fen-183. The sequence goes on from JBBQDQ010000010.1 coordinate 19,283, forward strand.
TCCTCGTCGGCCGTCCGTTCCGCTCGCCGCACCATGGCGCTTCTGCGGCCGCACTCGCGGGCGGCGGGTCTGATCCGCGCCCCGGCGAGCTCTCGCTCGCCCACTACGGCGTCCTCTTCCTCGACGAGCTGCCCGAATTCCGGCGCGACGCCCTCGAGGCGCTCCGCGAGCCCCTCGAGGACGGCGTCGTCTCGGTGGCGCGGGCCGCGGGCTCGCGGACATTCCCCGCGCGCTTCCTCTTCGTCGCCGCGATGAACCCCTGCCCTTGCGGCTACCGGGGGGACCCGAGGCGCTCCTGCGCGTGCTCCCCGCGCGACGTGGCCCGTTACCGCCGGAAGATCTCGGGCCCGCTGCTCGACCGGATCGATCTCCATGTCGAGGTGCCCGCCCTGTCCTCGTCCGACTTCGGGGCCGACGGAGACGGCGAATCGTCCAGGACCGTCCGCGCGCGCGTGGTGGCCGCCCGGGCCCGTCAGGCCGAACGGGCGGGCGACCCCCGGCTCGTGAACGCCTTCCTTTCGGGCCGGACCGGGCGCGCCGCCCTCAAGCCCACTCCGGAGGCGAAAGCCCTGCTCGACCGGGCGGTCGACCGACTGACGCTTTCGGCCCGCGCCTACCAGCGCGTCCTGCGCGTGGCGAGGACGATTTCCGACCTCGGCGGCCACGCCTGCGCTGGAGTTGCCGAGGTGGCCGAGGCCCTGCGCTTCCGGCCCGGACGCGATGCCGCAGAGCCATCGTAAGTAATTGATTCCAAGCACGCTTCTCCTGATGCATCCATTTCTCTTGACAGCCTTCGGTCAGGGGATCAAATTGCCCGGGCACATCGGAAGGCCTTCTTGGGTAGGCCGTGCATTTTTTTGTCCGGGGAGTCCCCGGAAGGCACGAGCGGACACGAGAAAAGAGACGAGATGCCGAAGCGCGAGCACACAATCATCTTCGTCCCCCATGCGAAGGCGCGTTTCCGGCAGTTCCGCGTCTCGTCGCGCCTGCTTTGGGGCCTCGGCGCCGCCTTCCTGAGCGCGGTCCTCCTCGGGACTACCTTTTCGGTCCTCTGGGTCCGTTCGATGAACAAGAACCGGGAGGTCACGGCCATCCTGGCCGAGAACTCCGACCTGCGCTCCCGCGCGGCCCTCACGAACGCCCGCCTGGAGTCGCTCGAGAAGCAGCTGGCCGAGTTCGAGGACCGGACCCGCCGCCTCTCGATCGTCGCCGGGCTCTCGGCCGTGCGCGACCCCGGCACCGGCGGCGTCGGCGGCCTGACGGCCTCCCCCATCGACCCCGCCGCCTCGGCCGATTCGGGCCTCACCGAGGCCGGTCGGCGCGGCGCGCTCCTCTCGTCGCGCCTCCAGCTGGTCGAAAAGAGGCTCTCGACGCAGGCCGACCAGCTCGCCCTGACACCCACGATCGCTCCGGCCGCAGGCGTCCTGACCGCGGGGTTCGGACAGCGCCCCGACCCGTTCACGGGCCACCCGGAGTACCACCCCGGGATCGACATCTCGACGCCCGCAGGCAATCGGGTCGTCGCGCCGGCCGCCGGCACCGTCGTGAAGGTCGGCGTCGACAAGGGCTACGGACGGTTCGTCCAGATCGCCCACGGTTACGGCGTGACCACGCTCTACGGGCACCTGCAGGCGGCCCGCGTCTCGGAAGGCCAGCGCATCAAGAGGGGCGATCTCGTCGCCCTCGTCGGCACCACCGGCCGCTCCACCGGCCCGCACCTCCACTACGAAGTGCGCGTGGACGGCAAGCCGTCGAACCCGCTCGACTACGTCCTCAACGCCTTCTAGGGAAATCCCCTCCCCCGTCTCCCTGCTAAACTCCGCGCTTCGCGCGCGCCTGCGCGCGCCCTCCTCAACATGATCATCGACAAAGCTCTCTCTAAGGTTTTCGGCACGAAGCACGAGCGCGACGTCAAGGCGATGCGCCCGCGCGTCGCCGACATCGGCGCGCTCGAGTCTGGCATCAAGCCGCTCTCGGACGACGAGATCCGCGCCCGCGTCGCCGCGATCCGCAAGCGCGTCCAGGACGCGCTCAAGACCCTCCCCGAAAACATCGAGGACCGCCGCGCCCTCTCGCGCGAAGTCCTCGAGAAGGAGCTCGTCGAGACGTTCGCTCTCGTCCGCGAGGCGGCCTGGCGCGCGATCGGCCAGCGCCACTACGACGTCCAGCTCATGGGCGGCATGGTCCTCCACGAGGGAAAGATCTCGGAGATGCGGACGGGCGAGGGCAAGACGCTCGTCGCGACGCTCGCGGTCTCGCTGAACGCCCTCTCGGGCCGCGGCGTCCACGTCGTGACGGTCAACGACTACCTCGCCAAGCGCGACGCGGAGTGGATGGGCCGCGTCTACCGGTTCCTCGGGTTCACCGTCGGATGCATCCAGCACGACATGCCGGACGAGGACCGCCGGGCCGCCTACGCGTGCGACATCACGTACGGCACGAACAACGAGTTCGGCTTCGACTACCTGCGCGACAACATGAAGTTCGAGCTCGCGCAGATGGTCCAGCGCGGCCACGTCTTCGCGGTCGTCGACGAGGTCGACTCGATCCTCATCGACGAGGCCCGGACGCCGCTCATCATCTCGGGCCCGTCCGTGGGCGAGACGGACATCTACTACAAGGTCGACCGGATCATCCCCAAGCTCGTCCGCGGCGAAGAGGTCAAGGACAAGTACGGGAACAAGACGACGACCGGCGACTTCCTCCTCGACGAGAAGGCCCACACCTCCTCGCTCACGGAAGAGGGCGTCACGAAGTGCGAGCGCCTCCTCGGCGTCGAGAACCTCTACGACCCGACGAACATCGACGTCCTGCACGCCTGCCAGCAGGCCCTGCGCGCCCACACGCTCTACAAGCGGGACGTGGCCTACGTCGTGAAGGACGGGCAGGTCATCATCGTCGACGAGTTCACCGGCCGGCTCATGCCCGGCCGCCGCTGGTCGGACGGGCTCCACCAGGCGGTGGAGGCCAAAGAGGGCGTCAAGATCGAGAAGGAAAACCAGACGCTCGCGACGATCACGCTCCAGAACTACTTCCGCATGTACGACAAGCTGTCGGGCATGACGGGCACCGCGGACACGGAAGCCGCCGAGTTCGACAAGATCTACAAGCTCGACGTCGTCGTGATCCCGACGAACCGCGACATGGTCCGCATCGACGAGCACGACCTCGTCTACCGCACCGAGCGCGAGAAATTCGAAGCCGTCGTCGAGGAGATCGCCGAGAAAAGCGAGAAGGGCCAGCCCGTCCTCGTCGGCACGATCTCGATCGAGAAGTCCGAGCACCTCTCCTCCCTCCTCAAGAAGAAGAAGGTCCCGCACGTTGTCCTGAACGCGAAGTACCACGAGCAGGAGGCGACGATCGTCGCCCAGGCGGGCCAGGTTGCGGCCGTGACGATCGCGACGAACATGGCGGGCCGCGGCACGGACATCCTCCTCGGGGGCAACCCCGAGTACCTCGCGCGCCAGAAGGCGAAGGACGATGAGGAGCAGTACAAGACGCTCCTCGTCGAGCTCCAGAAAGAGACGGCCGAGGCGCACGAGCAGGTCGTCGAGCTGGGCGGGCTCCACATCATCGGCACCGAGCGCCACGAGTCCCGCCGGATCGACAATCAGCTCCGCGGCCGCGCCGGCCGCCAGGGCGACCCCGGCTCCTCGCGCTTCTACCTCTCGCTCGAGGACGACCTCATGCGCATCTTCGGGTCCGACCGCCTGTCGGGCCTCATGAAGCGGCTCGGGATGGAGGAGGGGGTCCCGATCGAGCACCGGTGGGTCACGAAGTCGATCGTGAGGGCCCAGGGCCAGGTCGAGGGCCGCAACTTCGACTCGCGCAAGCACCTCCTCGAGTACGACGACGTCATGAACAAGCAGCGCGAGGAGATTTACCGGCTCCGCAAGGAGATTCTGACCGGGAAGCTCGCGCGCGAATACGTCGTCGCCCTCGCCGAGGACGTCTCGGAGGATTACGTCGACCGCCACTGCCCCGCGGGCAAGGACCCGTCGGAATGGAACTGGGACGCGTTCGAGGCGCTCACCTTCGAGACCTACGGCTTGCGTCCGAGCGAGAAGGGCCTTTCGACACAGGACACGAACGTCGAGCTGAAGGACAAGCTCCGGACCGCGGTGCGCGAGACGTACGAGGCCAAGGAGAAGTCCGTCGGCTCGGACGTCCTGCGCGACTTCGAGAAGTTCTTCATGCTCCAGACGGTCGACACGCTCTGGAAGGACCACCTCCTCGGCCTCGACCATCTCAAAGAGGGCATCGGCCTGCGCGGCTACGGCCAGCGCGACCCGATGGTCGAGTACAAGAAGGAGTCGTTCCAGCTGTTCGAGGCGATGAAGGAAGGAATCGAGGAGCAGATCCTCCAGTACCTCTTCCGCTTCGAGGTGCAGCAGGCTCCCGCCGAACGCCCGTCGCACCAGGAGGTCGCCGTCGAGGTGAAGGCTTCCGCTTCCGACGCTGCGGCCGCCGGCTCGGCCTCCTCGCGCCGCGCCGCGGCGGAGCTCGAGAAGAAGGCCCGCCAGAAGGAACAGAACCTGAACTACCAGGGTGCCTACGACCCGACCTCGGGCGGCGACTTCGAGGTCTCGACCATGAAGGCCGCGGGCCCGAAGGTCGGCCGCAACGACCCTTGCCCATGCGGGTCCGGGAAAAAGTACAAGAAGTGCCACGGGTCCCACGCGCCCGAACCGGTCGGGAAGCCCTGAACCGAAGCGCGGCAACCTGGCTGCGCGGCACGCCCGCTGCGGCGTGCGCCCTCTTCCTCCTCGCCGCGGCGCTGCTCGCGCTCCTCGGCTCTCTCGGAGCCTTCGGGCCCGAGTGGCGCACGACCGGGACCGTCACCGTCCTCTACGTGTCCGGCGCGGCCGGAGCGGCGCTCCTCGGAGCGCGCGCGCCGCTCGCGCGCGCCGGGAGCCGGGCCCTCCTCGCCGCGGCCGTCTCCGGCATCGCCATCCGGCTGGCGCTCGCGTGGGTCGCGCCGCTCACGTACGACCTCCAGTCCTACGCAATCGTCGTCAACGCGCTCGATCACGGGCAGGTCGTCTACGACGCCACGCCACGCTACAACTACAGCCCGGTCTGGTTCAACGTCCTCCACCTCAGCGCGCGCCTCTCACAGGCCTTCGGCGTCTCGCCCTACTTCGGGTTCCGGCTCGTCACGGTCGCGGGCGACGCCCTGGCCGCGCTCGCGCTCTGGGCCTTCGGGCTCGCAGGCGACACCCGCAGGCGCGCTGCGTCCCGCGCGATCGTCTTCTTCACGAACCCGGTCACGATCGCCACGGGCGCGTTCCAGGGCCAGTTCGAGACGCTCGCCCTCGCGCTCTTCGTCGCCGCCCTCGCGCTCGTGCGGCGGAGCGGGTCTCGGCGCGCGACGCTCCTCCCCGCCCTCGTCGTCGGCGGCGCGATCGCCGTCAAGCAGATCGTCGCCCTCTTCCTCGGAGGATTCCTCGGATTCGCACGCGGAGGCGCGGCGAGGGCGAGAGACGCCGCGCTCGCGGCCGCGCCGTTCCTGCTCCTCCTCGCCCCGTACTTCGCCCTCGCTCCCGCGGGCGTCGTGAACAACGTGCTCCGCTACTCGAGCCTGAACGGCATCTGGGGCTGGTTCTACGTCGTCCGGGTGGCGGGGGGCAGTCTCCCCTTCCCGCCCGCGGCGGCCTCGTACGTCGCGCTCGCTCTCGCGGCCGGCCTCGGGTTCCTTCTCGTCCGCCGGGGCGACGACGGCCTCGCCGCGGGCCGGCTCGCGGCGCTCGTCTTCCTCGCCCTTTCGCCGGGCTGGAGCTTCCAGATGCTCGTCTGGCCGCTCGCCTTCGCTCCGGGTCGCCGCGAAGCGCTGCCCGCGACGCTCTACACGCTCGCCGCGACGCTCGCATACGCGGAGCTCGTCCGGCGGCACGACCTGAGCTTCGTGTTCATCTTCCTGACGTGGCTGGCCGTGCTCTTCTGGGCGGCCCGCCTCTGGCGGATCTGCTCCGGCGGCCTGCGCGCACCGCATGTTATGGTTCGACATGGTATCTGACCGGGACATTCCGCTTGCGCTGACGTTCGACGACGTCCTTCTCCTCCCCGCCCACTCCCGCGTCCACCCCTCCGACACCGACCTGAGGACGCGCCTCACGAGCGGGATCACGCTGAACATCCCGGTGCTTTCGGCCGCGATGGACACGGTCACCGAGTCCCGCCTCGCGATCGCGATGGCGCAGAACGGCGGCCTCGGCGTCGTCCACAAGAACCTCACGATCGAGGCGCAGGCCGCCGAGGTCGACAAGGTGAAGCGCTCCGAAAGCGGGATGATCGTCGACCCCGTGACGTGCCGGCCCACGCAGAAGATCTCCGAGGCTCTCGAGGTCATGGCGAACTTCCGGATCTCGGGAGTCCCCGTCGTGGACGAACGGGGCAAGCTCGTCGGAATCCTCACGAATCGGGACCTTCGCTTCGAGACCCGCATGGACCTCCCGATCTCCGAACGGATGACGAAGGAGAACCTCGTGACCTGTCCGCCGGGGACGACCCTCGAGCAGGCCAAGGAGCTCCTCCACCGCCACCGGATCGAGAAGCTCCTCGTCGTGGACAAGGGCGGGAACCTCAAGGGCCTCATCACGGTCAAGGACATCCAGAAGCAGATCAAGTACCCGAACGCCTGCAAGGACTCGCTCGGCCGCCTGCGCGTCGCCGCGGCCGTCGGAGCCTCGGCCGATCTCAAGGACCGCGCGCGCGAGCTCATCGCGGCCAAGGTGGACCTCCTCGTCCTCGACTCGTCGCACGGCCACAGCGAGGGCGTGCTCCGGGGCCTCTCGGCGCTCAAGAGGGCGTTCCCGTCGACTCCGGTCCTCGCCGGAAACGTCGCGACCGCCGAAGGGACGCGCGACCTCGTCAAGCGCGGTGCGGACGCCGTGAAGATCGGGATCGGCCCCGGCTCGATCTGCACGACGCGCGTCGTGACGGGCGCCGGCGTCCCGCAGATCCACGCGATCCTCGAGGCCGTCAAGGGCCTCGGGAAGTCCGACATCACGCTCGTCGCCGACGGCGGGATCAAGTTCTCGGGCGACGTCACGAAGGCGCTCGCCGCGGGCGCCCACTCCGTGATGATCGGCAGCCTCTTCGCGGGGACGGACGAGGCGCCCGGCGAGACCATCCTGTACCAGGGGCGCACGTTCAAGGCGTACCGCGGAATGGGCTCGATGGGCGCGATGAAGCAGGGCTCGGCGGACCGGTACTTCCAGGACGAGGAAGAGCCGAAGAAGATGGTCCCCGAGGGGATCGAAGGCATGGTCCCGTACAAGGGCCCCGTCTCGACGCTCCTCGGCCAGCTCACGGGCGGCGTCCGGTCGGGGATGGGCCTCGCCGGCGCCAAGACGCTGGAGGATCTCGTCAAGAAGGCGAAGTTCGTGCGCATCACCGCGGCGGGCCTCAAAGAGAGCCACGCCCACGATGTGATCATCACGAAGGAAGCGCCGAACTACCGGCGGGAAGAAATCTGAGCCCTCCGGCCTTCGCAGATCACTTCTCCTCTCACGCGCGCGACTACGCGCGTTACCGACCCGTCTATCCGGAAGCGCTCTTCGACGCCGTCGCGTCCCTCGCACCGCGCCACACGCTCTGCTGGGACGCGGGCACCGGAAGCGGTCAGGCGGCCTGCGGCCTGGCCGGGCACTTCGCCGAGGTCGTCGCGACGGACGCGAGCGCCGAGCAGATCGCACACGCGAAGCCCTGCGCGGGTGTCACCTTCCGCGTCGCGCCGGCCGAGCACTCGGGGCTGGACGAAGCGAGCGTCGACCTCGTGACCGTCGGGCAAGCGGTGCATTGGTTCGAATTGAAGAAATTCTTCTTGGAGGTGAAGAAAGTCGGGAGTCCGGGCGCGGCGATTGCGGTCTGGGCCTACGACCTCTTCGAATTAGGCGGCGAGGCGGGTGCCACGTTCCGCCGCTTTCACGCCCGTGTCGAAGCCTACTGGCCCCCGCAGCGTGCGCTCGTCGCCCGCCGCTACGCCGATCTCCTCTTTCCATTCGAAGAAATCCCCGTTCCGCCCGTGACGATGACGGCCGCGTGGGACCTGCAACGGACGCTCGGCTATCTCTCCACGTGGTCCGCCGTCAAAGCCTTCCAGCGCTCGACGGGCGCAGACCCGCTGCAGACCCTTGCGCCCGAGCTCGCCGCCGCCTGGGGCGATCCCGCCGAAGCGAAGACGATCACGTGGCCGCTCATCATCCGAGCCGGGCGGATCGCCTGATCCTCTAGCGCAGGAGCGCCTCGACCGCCTCCTCGAGCTCCTTTTTCGCCTTCGTGAAGCGCTCCCCCGTCGCCGGGCCGTCGAAGCCGGAGTGGATCTTCACGATGCGGTGCGCCCGGTCGAGGAACAGCGTCGTCGGGTAGCCCTCGAAGCCCTCGAGCGGCGTCACCGCGGCCGTCTCGCGGGCCGTGCGCGTCGTCCCCGCGATGAGGACGGGGTGACGGAGGCCGAAGCGCTCGACGAAGCGCTTGACCTGCCGGCGGTTCCGCTCGACATCGTCCGTGTACTCGAACGAGAGGGACACGACGCCGAGGCCCTTCGGCCCGTAGCGGGCCTCGAGGTCTCTCAGAACAGGCGCCTCGTCGGCGCAGTTCGGGCACCAGGTCCCCGAGAACGCGACGATCATCGGCTTGCCCGCGAATCGGGCCTCTTCGGACGAGACCGTCTTTCCGTAGGCGTCGGGGAACGCGAACGCGTACCGGGCCTTCGGGTCTCTCGGCCTCACGACGTCGAACGCGTCCGGGAGGTACCCCGCGGCCGCCTTCGCGTCCAGCCGGACGGCCCGCCACGGAACCGGCGGCGAGACGCGCGAGCGGTACTCGCCCGCGAGGCTTCCGTCGGGCAGGAGCTCTCCGTCGTACCGGTAGACGTGGACGCCGTCGAAGACGGTCAGGACCATCGTCTCGCCGTCGAACCAGCCGTGGAGGCCGCCGTAATCGCCCGTCGTCGAGAGGAGCGTGCCCGCCATGGCCACGCCCTTCTGCGCGAAGACGCCGGTCAGCTTCTCGACCTTGCCGGGTGCGGCGCCGACCTCGAAGCCCCAGGTCCCCGCGAGGCTCTTTCCGTCCTTCGGAGCCGCAGGGGACGGCGGCGCCGTGCGCGAAGCCCTGAACGGGACTTCCGCGAGGCCGCCGATCACCGTGCGGCGGTACGTCCCTTCGAAGGCCTCGCCCTTCCGCACGGCCGTGATCGTCATGTCGTAGCTCGCGATCTCGAGGACGAGCGTCGTTCCGTCCCACGCGACGGACGAGAGCGGCGACTCGACGCCGGCGTTCACGAGCGCGCCGGAAAGCTTCCCCGCCTTCGAGTCGATCCGGACGTCGAAGAAGACCGGGAAGTCGGGCGACGGAACGAGAGCCGCGTGCCAGAGGCCGCCGGGCGCCGTCGCCAGGAGCAGCGCGAGGAGATGCGCGTTCATTTCTTCTTCAACCTCTCCCGCAGCGCGCGGAGCGCGTCGGCGCGCTCCTTGAGCGCCTTTTCCCGCCCCTCGCCGTCGGGCCGATAGTAGTTCCGGCCCTGGAGAGCGTCGGGCAGACACGAGAGCCCGGCCGTCTTCTCGGGCAGGTCGTGCGCGTACCGGTAGCCCTTCCCGTAGCCGGCGTCCTTCATGAGCTTCGTCGGCGCGTTGCGAATCGCGAGCGGCGGCGGCAGGTTCGGTTGCTCGCGGATGTCGTCCGCAGCCTCGCCGTATGCGATGTAGAGCGCGTTCGACTTGGGACAGAGCGCGAGGTAGACCGCGATCTCCGACAGCGCGAGCGCCCCTTCGGGCATCCCGATGAAGTGGACCGCGTCCCGCGCCGCCACCGCGAGCACGAGCGCCTGCGGATCCGCGAGGCCCACGTCTTCGGACGCGAACCGCACGAGCCGCCGCGCGACGTAAAGCGGATCCTCCCCCGCTTCGAGCATCCGCGCGAGCCAGTAGAGCGACGCGTCGACGTCCGAGTCCCGGAGCGACTTGTGGAGCGCCGAGATGATGTTGAAGTGCTCTTCCCCCGCCTTGTCGTAGAGGAGGACCTTTCTCTTGAAGAGGTCCTCGAGGACGGGGACGGTCAGGCGGGGAACAGAGCCCGAGGAAGCCGAAGAGGGGGACTCTTCTTCTGAAAGGAGCTGGGCGACGGCGGCCTCCAGTGCGGTGAGCGCCCTTCGGGCGTCGCCGTCCGCGAAGCGTCCTAACCATTCGAAGGAATCTTCATCCACCGTGGCCTGAGCCCCGAGGCCTCGTACGGGGTCAGCCATCGCCCGCTTCATCAGCAGAATCAAATCCTTCTCTCCGATCGCCGGCAAGACGACCACGCGGAGCCGGGACAGCAGCGCCCCGTTCAGCTCGAAGGACGGGTTCTCGGTCGTCGCGCCCACGAGGACGATGTCGCCCGCCTCCACGAACGGGAGGAACGCGTCCTGCTGGGCGCGGTTGAAGCGGTGGATCTCGTCCACGAAGAGGAGCGTCCGGCGGCCGCGGCGCCGCGCCCGGGAGGCCTCCTCCATCACGGTCTTGATCTCCTTGATGCCGGAGACGACCGCCGAGAACGCGAGGAAGCGCGCCTTCGTCTTCGCCGCGATGATCCGCGCGAGCGTCGTTTTACCGCTCCCGGGAGGGCCCCAGAAGACGAGCGACGGGACGCGGTCGGCCGCAATCGCCCGCGCGAGGAACGACGCCTCCCCCACGAGGTCGAGCGGGCCCGCGACTTCCGAGAGCTCGCGCGGACGCATGCGGTCCGCGAGCGGAGCGTCGGACGGGGGCTCGGCGCCGGGCGACGGAAGCTCGTCGTCGAACAGGTCGCCCGGAGACTCGGCCATGACTCCTACTGGCCCAGGGACGCGAGGAGGCCGTCGATCGACTTGACCTCCGGATGCTCCTTCTTGATCTTGAGCAGGATCTCCTTCGCCTTCGTCTTGTCGCCGCGGTCGATCCCGTAGACGATCGCCTGGTTGAAGGCGGCGGGCCAGTGGCTCGGCTCCTTGGCGAGGGCCTTGCCGAACAGCTCGAGAGCCTTCGTGCCGTTCCCCGAGTTCCGGTACGCGACGCCGAGGTCCGTCATGACGTTCGTGTCGCCGCCCTGGATCTTCAACGCCCGTTCGTAGGCGTCGATGGCCTTCGCCCAGTTCTCGACGTCGTACGCCGTGTTGCCGAGCTGGACAAGGAGCCCGTAGTTCCCCGGCTCCTTCGCGGCCGCCGACTCGAGGTCGGCCAGCTTGCGCTGGGCGACCGGGTCCGCCGAGAGCGAGGGCTGGCCTCCGCCGCTGCCCGGGAGGTCGCGGGTCGCGCCCGGCCCGACATCCGCGATGCCCGCGTGGGGGTCGGTCGCGACGGCGTTGAGAGCCGGCGGGATCCTGTCGAGATAGAGGTACGCCACGGCGAAGCCGGCCAGGAGGCCGAGGGTCGCGAAGAGAAGCCGGTCGGCCCAGGGCCCGAGGGCGCGGGGCGGAGCGGGCGCGGCTGCCGCCGCGCGCTTGCCCTTCTCGCGGGAGGGCGGCGCGGGCGGCGGAAGATGGTCGTCCTGTTCGCTGCTCATCGGGGTTCTCCTTCATCTTCGCGCGAGGGTTGGGCGCTCCAGGTGCCGGCCGAGGGCCCCGGAGCGGGAGCGATCATCGTCCCCTCCCAGGTTCCCCCGATCCGGCGCGCCGCGCCGCCCGTCACGCGTCCGTAGAACTTCGCATCGAAGCCGCGTTCGGCGTCGATGCGGTCGAGCGCGAGGCGGTCTCCCACGAACGTGCCGCGGACGGAGCCGCGGAAGCCGCCGTCCAGCACGTAATCGCCCGAAACGAGGGTACCGTCGAGGGCCAGCCGCATCGTCCCGCGGCGGTTTCCGGGGCTGATCGTCACGTCCCACCGGCCGGTCACCGGGTCGACCGGCCCCCTCAGGCCTTCGCGACGCTTCGCGATCTCCTCGCGCAGGGCGGCCGACCGGCGGCCGTGTTCGGCGAGGCTCTCGGCGAAGACGCGCCGACGGTCCTGCTGGACCTGCGAGCGGGCCCGGGCCTCCTCGACGGCGTCCCCTGCGCTGTCCAGCGTCGCGCGGTCCGCGTTCCCCTCGCGGACGAGCCGCGCGAGCCGGCCGACGGCCGTCGAGAGGTCCGCCTCGGCCCTCACGAGGCGCTCGGACGCGCGCTCGAACTCCTCGACGTCCTCCGCGGCCCGCTTCTTCTCCATGTCGAGGGTCAGGAGGAGGACGTCCAGGACCGGATCGCCGGTGCGGGAGGGGGCGGGCGGCGCCGCGGTCGCGAGCATCGCGAACGCCATCGCCGCGACCAGGACCGTGCGCGCTCCCCTCACCGCCATCAGCCGACTATACGGAATTCCCCGCCCCCGCATCACGGATACAGGGGGATTGGGGTCAATGGTCGCGGCTGCTGCCCACGCGGCGCTTGACCATGGCCCGGTCGAGCGCCTTCTCGACCTCGGTGGCGACCTCGCCCTCGGGGAGCCCGTTGATCTGGGCGATCTCCGAGACGATGAGGTACCGCGCGCGCTCGTACATCTTCTTCTCGCGGAACGACAGGGCCTTCTGCTTCTGGACCCAGCTGAGGTTCTTGAGAACGTCCGCGATGTCCGTCAGGGAGCCGGACCGCATCTTGTCGAGGTTCTGCTTGTAACGGCCCTTCCAGTCGCCGGTAGGGGGAAGGATGCCGTTCTCGAGGACCCGGAACACCCCGCCGACGTCCTTGCGGCGCGTGAGCGGGCGCAGGCCGATCCGGTCGGAGTTGCCGACGGGGACCATGACGCGCGAATTATTGCCCAGAAGGCGGAGCTGGTAGCAGGGCGCTGGTGAGCCCTCGAGGAGAGAGTCCTGAATGGTCTCCACCACGCCGACTCCGTGGTTCGGGTAGACGAGCTTGTCGCCGATCTTGAACGCCACGGGCAACTCCTCCTTGGAAAGGGGAACGAGAGATTACTCCCGCCACCTCAGGGCGTCAACGAGTATGACATCTTCGCTCGCTTATTGCGTCGCTCGAACAGTTTAGGCGATGGCGTACGATTGAGTCGCAGATTCTTTGGCTGAACGATGTCGAAAACACCTGCGTCCCGCCGGATCTCCGCCGCGGCCCTGGCCGCGCTGATGCTCGTGGCATGCGCCCCCGGGAAGGAGACGAAGAAGGAGCCGGACCCGCTGACGGCCGCCATCAACGCGCTCCCCGACCGGACGGGCCGGACGCTGGAGGACATCGCCGCCGAGCGGGCGCGGAACGCCGACCTCCAGCGGACGCTCGACGACGTCCAGAACGCGCTCGAGGACCTGCGCGTCAAGGAGCTGCACGCGATCCGGACGTCGATCGTCGTGGCCCAGGAGGGCCGGGCTTCCGGTGCCTCCCGCGAGACCCTGAAGGCCCAGATCGAGGACATCCGGAAGACCGTCCGCGCGAACCTCGAGAAGCTCGAGGCCCTCGAGCGCGCGAACCGGGCCTCCGAGGAGCGGGTCCTCGGGCTCGAGCGCCTCGTCCGCGAGCTCCACCGCCAGCTCGACGAGAAGGAAGAGACGATCGCCGCACTCGAAGATCGGACGCGCGAGCTCACGCAGACCGCCGAGGGCCTGCGCGGGACCGTGAAGGAAAGGGAACAGGCCGTCGAGCAGATCCGGGCCGCGCTCGCGGACCGCGAGACGCAGCTCGCGGCGGCGTACGTCCTGATCGCCCCGCGCGACGTCCTGCAGAAAGTCGGATACGTCGAGAGGAGAGGCTCGGTCCTCGGCCTCGGCGGTTCGTGGCAGCGCACCGGCCAGATCGACGAGACCCTCTATCGGAAGATCGATATCCGGAAGGTCACCCGCTTCGACGTCTCGGCGCCGAGCGGGAAGGCGGTCGTCCTCTCCGACCATCCGCCGGACAGCTACGTGCTCGCGTCGGCAAGCCCGACCGAGAGCACGCTCACCGTGCGCGACGCCGCGCGGTTCTGGAAGCTGAGCCGGCAGCTCGTCGTCATGCTGCCGGACTGAGTGGGGGCTCCGGTCCTGCGCCCCCATGTCGCAAAGCCTGAATCCTTCGTCGAAACGGAGCCGGCCCCGGGTGCCGGCTGGCATAATCGAGGGACGTCCCCGGCACCTGCATGAGCGAAACCCCGCACGACCGGCCCGGCCGATCCGGCGAAACGCCGGGCCTCGAGGCGTTCGCACCGGCCGCCCTCGCGGCCATGTCGGAAGGGGTCGTCATCCACCTCGCGACCGGCGAGATCGCGGCGTGCAACCCCGCCGCCGAGCGAATACTCGGCCTGCCGCGCGAGGAGATCCTGGGCCGGACGTCGCTCGATCCGCTCTGGCGAGCCGTTCACGAGGACGGTTCGCCTTTCCCCGGGGACACGCATCCCGCGATGGTCACGCTCCGGACGGGGCAGCCCGCGCGCGACGTCGTCATGGGGCTCCGTGTCTCCGCCGACTCGACGCGCTGGATCTCGGTCAATTCCCGGCCGATCCCGGGTGCCGGCGGTCGGCCTCCCGGAGTCGTTGCCACGTTCACGGACGTGACCGAGAGGGTTCGGGCCGAGGGCTCCCTCAGGGCGAGCGTGAGGCTCCTCGGCGAGGCTGAGGAGATCGCCGGCCTTGGTCACTACGATCTCGACGTGCAGACGGGGACCTGGGTCAGCTCGCCCGTCCTCGATAAGGTGTTCGGGATCGGGCCGGACTACGACCGGAGCGTCGAGGGCTGGGCCCGTGTGGTCCATCCGGAGCAACGGGCCGAGATGACCCGGTACTTCTCGGAGGACGTCGTCGGCAGGCGTCAGAAGTTCGAGATGGAATACCGGATCGTGCGCCAGTCGGACGGTGCGGAGCGCTGGGTTCACGGCTTCGGCCGCCTTGAGCTCGACGCCTCCGGAAACGTCGTCCGGATGATCGGCACGATCCAGGACGTGACGGATCGAAAGCGGGCCGAGTTGGAGCGCGAGGCTCTTCTCGAGGTCACGCAGGGCCTCGTCACGACGCGGAGCCTGCGGGCCTATCTGGCCCTCGTCCATGACGCACTCTCCCGCGTCATCTACGCCAGGAACTTCTTCGTCCTCCTGCACAACCCGCGCTCGAACCTGTTCGATTTCCTCTATTTCGTCGACGAGCACGACGAAGCTCCTCCCTCGGTGGACCTCGGTCGCAGCCTGTCGGCCTACATCTGCCGCACCGGTGAGGCGCTCTTCGTCACACAGGAACTCTTCGATTCCCTCAAGGCGCGCGGCGAAGTGGACGAGGTGGGCTATCCGTCGCCATCCTGGCTCGGAGCGCCCCTGAAAAATGGTGATCAGGTCGTGGGCGTCCTCGCCGTTCAGGACTACGACACGCTCGGCCGGTACTCGGAGCGCGACCGCGCGTTCTTCACGTCGATCGCCGCACAGGTCGCGGTCGCCATCGAGCGCAAGCGGGCCGAGGAGTCCCTCGCGGCTTCCGAGGAGCGCTACCGCGTGCTGTTCGAGAACGCGGCAGAGGGAATCGGCGCGGTGGACCCGGAGACCGGGAGAAACCTCTACTTCAATCGGTCCCTTCGGGAGATGTTCGGGTACTCCGAGGAGGAGTTCACGCACCTCACGATCGCGAACCTCCTCCCGAAGGAGAGGCTCGAGGCCGGGCGCCGCGCCCTCGAAGCGATCGTGCGCGGCGAGTCGAGGCGATTCTCGTCGATTTCGTGCGTCCGCAAAGACGGGTCGACTTTCGAGGCGGACATCCACGGAAGCGTGACGATCATCGAGGGCCGGAAGGTCGCATTCGGGTTCGTCACCGACGTCACCGGGAGGGTCCGTCTCGAGGAGCAGCTCCGGCAGGCCCAGAAGATGGAGGCCGTCGGGCAGCTCGCGGGCGGGATCGCGCATGACTTCAACAACCTCGTGACGGTGATCTCCGGCAACAGCGAGCTGCTCCTGTCCGAGACCCCGCACGACGATCCGCGCCGCGCGCCCCTGGTCGACATCCGGGCCGCGGGCGACCGCGCGGCCTCGCTGACCCGCCAGCTCCTCGCCTTCAGCCGCAAACAGATCCTCGAGCCCAGGCTCGTGGACCTCAACGACTCCATCCAGGGCATCGAGAAGATGCTCCGGCGCCTCATCGGCGAGGACGTCGTGCTCGTGACGGACCTCGCGCCGGAGGTCCTGTGGATCAAGGTCGATCCGGGCCAGCTCGAGCAGATCGTGATGAACGTCGCCGTCAACGCGCGGGACGCGATGCCGTTCGGAGGCCGGGTCTCGATCCGCACCGGGCCGGCGCCGGGCAAGGCGGCTCCCGGTCCCGAGCGCCGGCCTCCGGTGATTCTTTCGATCTCGGACACCGGGACCGGTATGACGGCCGACGTGAAGGACCACATCTTCGAGCCGTTCTTCACGACCAAGGGCGTCGGCAAGGGCACCGGTCTCGGCCTGTCAACCGTCTTCGGCATCGTCAAACAGAGCGGCGGGGACATCCGCGTGGACAGCGAGCCGGGGAAGGGCTCGACGTTCACGATCACGCTTCCCTCGGCGGCCCCGCCGGTCCGCGGCCGCGGGTCCGGAGCGGCACACCACGCGCTTCCCCTCGGGACCGAGACGATCCTCATGGTCGAGGACGAGGAGCCCGTCCGGCGGCTGCTGAAAAGGACGCTGGAAGGCGTCGGCTTCATCGTGCTCGAGGCCCGCGACGGCGCCGAGGCGCTCGCGATCGCGCAGGCGCGCTCGGAGCCGCTCGACATCCTCGTGACGGACGTCGTGATGCCGGGGATGGGCGGCCGCGAGCTGGCCGAGAAGATCCGCCGCGAACGCCCGGGACTCAGAATGCTCTTCATGAGCGGCTATACGGAGGACGTCATGCTGCGCCACGGCATCCACGAGTCCGGCGTCGCGTTCCTCCAGAAACCGTTCTCGGCGGCGGAGCTCGTCCGGAAGGTGCGCGAGGTGCTCGACTGGAAGGCAGCGCCGTCCCCGCGCAAGGGGTGAGGTCGACTGGTGCCGGAGGCGGGGGTCGAACCCGCACGGCCTTGTGGGCCGGGGGATTTTGAGTCCCCTGCGTCTGCCATTCCGCCACTCCGGCAGGCCGTCTGCGTCCCGATTCTACGGTGCCGTCACTCCCACTCGAAGCGCACGCCGCGGTTGAGGTGCGCGAGGGCGCTCCCCGCGACCGTACCGAGAACGTTCCAGAAGACGTCGTTGACGTCGGCCGCGCGCGTCGGCAGGAAGAGCTGGATGCTCTCGATCCCGAGCGAGAAGAGGACACCGACGAGGATGACGTCCACGTGGTTGCGCGCCGGCGAGCGGCCCGGCCCGTCGAGGAACTTCCAGAGCAGGAACGCGAACCCCGCGAACATCGCGAGGTTTCCGACGATCCCGACGATCGCGTACAGGAACGCGTTCGAGAGGACGCCCCCGTGCCCGGCGCGCAGCAGGATGCGCGCGATGTCCTCGAACGGCGCGAGGTTCGTCCTCACGCCGCTCCCGCCCTTCACGAGAAGGGTGACCGCGAGGAGCACGGCCGTATAGAGGACGAGGAGCGCGCCCTCGGTTTTCTTCCCGATCCGCACGACGCGCATGGTCAGACAGGTCCCATCGAAAAGACGACGCGCACGTCGCCCACGACGTCTCCATGCGCGTTGACGACCGGCCGGAAGGCGAGCTTCCGGAGGTGCGCGAGGCGCGCCCCCTTCGCGAGCCCCAGCGCCCGGAGGACCTCCACCGTGACGGGGTCGCGCCCGCGCTCGGCGCCGTCCGCGACCTTGAGCGCGATGCCGACGGCCCTTCCTCCGCGCCGCGCGAGCGCCGCGGGGATGCCGACGGCGTAAACGCCCTCGTAGCCCTCCTTTGCGACGAGCGCGCCGCCGTAAGCGCGCATGAGGTCGGTCGTGAAGCGCCC
>JBBQDQ010000011.1:0-37068 GCA_038319835.1 Thermoanaerobaculia bacterium
GGCGCCGCGTCCGCAGTCCTGCCGGGCGACGTCTCCGACGAGGGAGTCGTCTCGCGCGTCGTCGCGGCGGCGGAGCAGCAGCTCGGCCCCGTCGACGTCCTCGTGAACAACGCCGGCATCTTCACGGTGGCGCCCGTCGAGAAGATGGACACGGCAGCCTTCGACCGCGTTCTCGCCGTGAACCTCCGCGGCCCGTTCCTCATGTCGCGGGCCGTCCTGCCCGGGATGAAGGCGCGCCGGCGCGGGCACGTCGTGAACGTGGCCTCGACCGCCGGGCGCCTGGGTTTCCCCGGCGGCGGCGCCTACTGCGCGTCGAAGTTCGGCCTCGCGGGCCTCTCAGAGGCCATGATGTACGAGGCGCGCTCGTCGGACGTGCGCGTGTCCGTCGTCTACCCGTCCACGGTCGCGACGGACCTCGTCCGGAGGGCCGGGATGAGCTTCGACGAGACGAAGGCGATCCAGCCCGAGGACGTCGCGGACGGGATCGTGGCTCTCGTGAAGATGAACGACCGGGCCCTCGTGAAGGGGCTCGAGATCTGGCAGACGAACCCGTGACCGCGCCGGAGACGGAGAAGCCCCGGCCGCACACGCCGCAGGCTCCCCCGCACGCGAAGGGCATCTCGCGGGGCCGCCCGCGCCACCACCACGTCGAGACCCACTTCGAAGGCTCCGAAACCGTCCGGGACGTCGTCCTCGGGATGTCCGACGGCCTCACGGTGCCGTTCGCCCTTGCGGCGGGGCTCTCGGGGGCCGTCAAGGACCCGAGCGTCATCCTCGTCGCGGGCGTCGCCGAGCTCGCGGCCGGTGCGATCGCGATGGGCCTCGGCGGCTACCTCGCGGCCAAGAGCGAGGCCGACACGTGGCGCTCCGAGCTCCGCCGCGAGCACGAGGAGGTCGACGAGGTCCCGGCCGAGGAGAAGGAAGAAGTCCGCAAGGTCTTCAAGGGCTGGGGCCTCGAAGGTGACGTTCTCGAGAAGGCGACCGACGCCGTGTGCTCGGACCGGGACCGCTGGGTCGAGTTCATGATGCGCGAGGAGCTGCACCTCTCCGAGCCGGACCCGAAGCGGGCGCGCGTCTCGGCCCTCACGATCGGCGGCTCGTACGTCGCGGGCGGTGCGATCCCGCTCGCCCCGTACCTCTTCCACGTCCCGATCACGACGGCGCTCCTGGCGTCGGTCGTCGTCACCCTCATCGCCCTCGGGATCTTCGGGGCGTTCAAGGGTCGCCTCACGGGCCGCCCCGCCGCCGCCGAGGCCCTCCGGACGGTGCTCGTCGGGGCACTCGCCTCCGGCGCCGCCTACACTCTGGCGCGGCTGATCTCCGGCTGAGACTGCGTCTCGGGTTTCTATGATCCGTTCGCATCATGGACGGGGGGACCCGCCCGAGAGACTCTGTGCGCCATGTCGAGACGTGATCTCACCATTGCGATGGTCGGGGCCGGCGGCGACGGGATCGTCACCATGGGCGACATCCTGTCCCAGGCCGGCGCGCGCGACGGGCTGAACGTCATCAAGACCGAGGCGTACGGACCCCAGATCCGGGGCGGCGAATCCTCGTGCGTGGTGCGGCTGAGCCCGGACGCGATCTACGAACAGGGGGACGCCGTCGACGTCCTCACCGTCTTCTCCTGGGCGGACTTCGGCCGCTTCAAGGGGGAGGTCCAGCCCGCTCCGAACGCGGTCGTCCTTTTCGACGAGGCCGATCCCGTCGCCCGGACGAAGGAAGACCTCGGGCTGGGCGCGGACGCGCACTGGATCGCGGTGCCGTTCTCGAAGCTCGCGGGCGATGCGGGCGCCAAGGGCTCGAAGAACGTGGTCGGGCTCGGCGTCCTCACGGCGCTCGTCGGCCTGCCGCAGGCGACGATCCGCCGCGCGATCGAGAAGCGCTTCGGCCGCAAGAAGGCGGCCGTCGGCGAGCTCGCGCTCAAGGCGTTCGACGCCGGCATGCTGCACGGCGCGACGCTCGCGTCCCTCAAGGACCGCGGGATCACGTTCACACCCGGCTCCGCGAAGCTCCTCATGTCGGGCAACGAGGCGTCGGCTCTCGGCGCCCTCCACGCCGGCTGCCGGTTCTTCGCGGGCTACCCGATCACTCCCTCGACCGAAATCCTCCAGTTCGCCGAAGAGTGGCTCCCGAAGATGGGCGGCTCCGTCGTCCAGACCGAGGACGAGCTCGCCGCGATCGGCGCCGTCGTCGGCGCGTCCTTCGCGGGCGTGAAGTCCATGACGGCGACGTCGGGCCCGGGCCTCTCGCTCATGACCGAGATGCTCGGCCTCGCGACGATGGCCGAGGTCCCCTGCGTGGTCGTGGACGTGCAGCGCGGCGGTCCCTCGACCGGCCTCCCGACGAAGAGCGAGCAGTCCGACCTCTGGCAGGCGGTCTTCGCGGGCCACGGCGACGCGCCGCGCGTCGTGATCGCGGCCTCTGACGTCGAGGACTGCTTCCACGCGACCGTCGAGGCCTTCAACATCTCCGAGGAGTTCCAGCTCCCCGTCATCGTCCTCACGGACCAGTCGGTCGGCCAGCGCCGCGAGACGCTCGACCCGGCCCGCCTCGTCCACAAGGTGATCGACCGCGCGGTGCCGACCGCCGCCGAGCTCGCGGACTACAAGCGTTATCGCGACACGCCCGAGGGCTTCTCTCCGATGAGCGTCCCCGGTATGAAGGGCGGCATCTACCAGACGAACGGCCTCGAGCATGACGAAGAGGGCCGCCCGGCCTCGATGCACGTCGTGCACGAGAAGATGAACGACAAGCGTTACCGCAAGCTCAAGCCGATCCGCGAGAAGTACACGCGCGTTCGCCGCTTCGGCCCCGAGAAGGCCGACCTCGGAATCGTCTGCTGGGGCTCGTCCAAGGGCGCCGTCAAGGAGGCCCTTCTCATGGCCGAAGAGCGCGGCCAGAAGGTCGCCGCGTTCATCCCGGACATGATTTTCCCGTTCCCGGTGAAGGCGCTCGAGGAGTTCCTGAAGAGCGTGAAGCAGGTCCTCGTGATCGAGATCTCCTTCGCGGCGCAGTTCTACAAGTACCTCCGGACGTTCACGACGCTCCCGGAGAACACGCTCCTCTTCAAGAGGTCCGGCGGCAAGAACCTAACGATCTCCGAGGTCGACGACCAGATCCGGACGTTCTTTGCGAAATCCGGCGATCGCCAGAAGGGGGCCGCATGAGCGCCGCTCCGCCTGTCCTTCCCGCCTACGTCCCGGGCGACTACAAGACGGACCTCAAGCCCGTCTGGTGCCCCGGCTGCGGCGACTTCGGCGTCCTCACGGCGCTCTACCGCGCCATGGCCGAGCTGCAGCTCACGCCCGAGCTCACGGCCGTCGTGTCCGGCATCGGCTGCTCGTCGCGCCTGCCGGGCTACGTCGAGACGTACGGCTTCAACACGGTCCACGGCCGCGCGCTCCCGCTCGCGACCGGCGTCGCGGTTTCGCGCCCCGACGTCAAGGTCATCGCGGTCGGTGGCGACGGCGACGGCCTCGCGATCGGCGGCAACCACTTCATGCACTCGGCCCGCCGCAACCTCGACGTGACCTACATCCTCATGGACAACGAGATCTACGGCCTCACGAAGGGCCAGGTCGCGCCGACGACCCCGACCGGCGACAAGACGAAGACGACGCACTACGGGAACCCGGAGCCCGCCGTCGACCCGTGCGAGCTCGCGGTCTCGTTCGGCGCCACGTGGGTCGGCCGCGCGTTCTCCGGCGACCTCAAGGGCACGGTGGAGCTCATCGTCAAGGCGCTCCAGCACCGCGGCTTCGCGTTCCTGAACGTCATGTCGCCCTGCGTCACGTGGCGCGGCGACGACCAGTTCAAGACGCTCAAGGCCAAGGCGCGACCGATCCCGGCCGGGCACGACACGAGCTCGCGCGCCGAAGCGATGAAGTACACGCGAGAGACGGACGTCCTGTCGACGGGCGTCCTCTACGAAGTCAAGACGCCTTCTCTGAACGACCGGCTGGACACGATCAAGAAGACCGCACTGGCGGGCGGCCCCTCGGCCACCGTCCCGGGCATCATCAAGACGTTCCTGCCCTCGTTCTGAGCTCTCAGCGCCCGCGCATCTCGTAGACGAAGCCGAGGCCCGGGGTCTTCTTCGCCTCGAGGTCCGCGCGGTAGGCCCGCGCCTCCTCGACGGCCGCGAACTCGCCGATCACGACGCGGTACCAGACGCCCTTGTCGCCGAGGTCGACCACGACCGCGCGGCCGGGCTTGCCGAGCTGGCCCGCGAGGCGCTTCGCTTCCTTCTCGGCCGAGGGGCGGTCCTTGTGCGACGAGAAGTGGACGACGTACACGGCGGGCTTGCCGGCCCAGTCGGGTGTCAGGAGCGGCGCGGCCTTGCCCTTGGGGACCGGAGGGGCTGCCTTCGCGGGCGCCGGCGCCGCCGCAACCGGAGCCGGGGCGGCGGGAGCCGGAACGGGCGCGGCTGACGCGGTCGGAGCCGGAGCCGCGTCGCGCTTTTTCGGCAGAGGAGCCTCCACCGTCTTCACGACGTCGCCGGACAGGAACGTCCGCACGACCCAGACGAGGCCCGCCGCGACCGCGGCCACGACCGCGATCGCGATGATCCAGCCGGCCCTTCCGCCCTTTTTCCCGGGCGCGGGGACCTCGGCGGACTTGAACGCAAACTCCTCCATCGCCGGCTCGACCGGCTCGGTGACGTCGCCGACGAGATTCGAGAGCGGAGGCATCTCCGACATCGATTTCACGGCGGGCTCGAACCGCGGAGCCGGCGGCTCCGGCGCCCGGAGCCACGGGTCCGGCCGCTCGAACTGCGGCACGGGCGTATCGAAGCGCGGCGGGGCCGGCGCGAGCGGAGAGGACAGCTCGAGCGTCGGAGACGAGAACAGAGGGGGGGCGTCGACGGGGGGCTTCGGGCGAGGGCCGGCGCCGCTGCGTTCGACCGCGAGTCCTTCCGGCGCGAGGACGCGGTCCGGCACGGGGAGCCGGGCCGCGGAAGGCGGAGGCTCCGGGGCGGGCGCCGCCGGGGCGGGAACGGCCGTCCTCTCCACGGGGGCAATTCCCACCGGCGCACGCGATCGCGGCGGCAGCGGGAGGATCGCCGAGCGGAACGGGGCGTCGTCCGGCTGGATGTCGAGGCGCTTCTCCCATTCGAGGTCGGCCGCGCCCGCGCTCTGGAACGGGTCGTCGCCCGACGCGCCGGACGCCTTCTTCGGCTTCAGCGGCGACGCGGGGATCGAGACGGACTTCGGCTCTTCCGCTTCGGCGACCGGGGTCGCGACGCCTTCGAGCTCGAGCTGCCGGCGCGCGCGGCGCACGAGGGTGTCCAGCGGCGCCGATTCGAACCCCTGCTTCACCTTTGCGAGCTCGTCCGCGACGACCTGCCGGGCCGCCTTGAAGAGGACGGCCGGGTCCGCGGAGACCGTGCGCGCGAGCTCGCGCACGACGTCCGTCACGGCGGGCAGCATGCGCCGCTTCGGCGTCCCGGAGTCCCGGCCGAACCCGCCGTCGCCGCTCATGCGCCGAGGGGCTCCCATTCCCCTTCGGGAGCGTCGAGCGCGATCGCGAGGCCACCGTTCGCGCCCGCGAACACCGGGTCCTCCACGGCCCTCACGCGGCCGCCGCCGACGTCGAGGAGCACCTTCTCGAGCGCGGCCGCGAGGCCCGGGATCTGCGAGCCGCCGCCCGCGAGGACGACGTTCCGCTGGACCTTCTCCTGGTATTCGGGCTCGACCTTCGAGAGGAGGTCGAGCATCGTCTCGGCGATCGGGCCGACGATGCTCTCGCAGGCCTTCTTCATCTCGGCCGTGATGTCGACGTCCGCGGGCTTGCCCTTCACCGGGAAGTGCGCGACGACGGGCTGCTTCGGGTCGCCGACGAAGCTGAACTTCTCCTTCCACTCGCGGATCATGTGGATCGAGAACCGGCCGTCCGGCGCCTTCGTCTTTACGAGCTTCATGAGCTGGTCGTCGATCGAGTCGCCCGCGTGCGTGAGCGTCCGCTGGTCCTCTTCCGTGGGATAGCGGCCGTTCATGACGCAGAAGTCGGTCGTCCCGGCCCCGATGTCGATCACCATCGTATGGAGGAGGGCGTCCATCCCGTAGGCGACCGCGAACGGCTCGGAGACGATCAGGAGCGCGTCCGCGATGCCCTTCACCGCGGCGCGCAGGTGCTGGCGCGAGACGCGCAGCGCCTCGGCGGGGACGCCGACGACGGCCTCGACGCGCTGGCCTTCCTGGCGGCCCGCGAGGGTGATCAGGTGCTTGAGAAGCTCGTGCACGGCCTCCTCGTCCTTCGCGGAGCCCTGCTTGATGAGACCGCGCTCGAGGGGCCGGTGGAGGTCGAGCATCGAGCGCGCCTCGAGGGCCTCGGCGCCGAAGAGGATCGTCTTCTTGACGATCTTCCGAGCGACCATGTCGAGCGGCCAGCCCACGTAGCTGTCCACCACGTGCTTGGTGCCGTTCGACGCCGCGATCGCGCTGCGCGAGGTCCCGAGGTCGATGCCCACGTGGAGGACGTCTTTCTTCGCCGTCATGTCAACTCCGTTTCGAAGGGGGATGGTTGCGGGATTCCGCGTACGCGAGGATCCCGTCCGCGAGAGCGCGCGCGATCGTCTGCCGGTACCCGGCGTCCTTGAGGCGCCGCGCCTCGTCGTCGTTCGAGACCGTGGAGACCTCCGCGAGGATGCCGGGCATCTCCGTCGCGATCAGGACGACGAACGGCGCTTCCTTGACGCCGTGGTCCTCGAGCCGCGGGACGGACGGACGGAGGCCCTGGAAGAGGCCCCCCTGCACGGACAGCGCGAGCCGGTGCGACTCGCCCGAGCGCGCATCCTGGAGGACGCCCTCGAGAAGGCGGCGGTAGTCCGCGAGCGTGTACCCCGACTCGCGGTTCTCGTCGCCTGCGAGAGCCTGGACCCGCGCGTCCGTCGTCGTCCCGAGAACGTACGTCTCGACGACGCGCTTGTCGCGCACCGAGGGGAGCGAGTTCACGTGGATCGACACGAAGAGGTCCGGCCTCTTGGCGTTCGCGAGGACGACGCGGTCTTTGAGCGAGAGCGTCGTGTCGCCGTCGCGCGTCAACGACACGGCGAGGCGGCCTTCCTCGAGGAGCGCCTTGACGCGGTTCGCGACGTCCAGCGTGACGTCCTTCTCCCTCACGCCTCCCGCGCCGACCGCACCAGGGTCCGTGCCGCCGTGCCCCGGGTCGAGGACCACGGAGCGCACCGAGAGCCGGAAAAGCGACGGCTCGAGGCCCTTCGGGGCGCGCAGGACGGCCGCGGCGGGTGCCGGCGCCGCCGCCGGCGTCGAGACGAACACGACGTCCGTGCGCTCGCCCTTCCCCGTCGTGAGCGCGTTGATCGAGAGGAAGAGCGCGAGCGGGACGATCACGAAGACCGACGCCCGGAAGAGGCGCCGGCGCATGCGGTCCCACGTCCTGAGGCCCTTCGGCAGACGGCCCTCGATGACGTCCACGTTCGCGCGGATCGCGTCTTTCAGGATGGACTGCTTGAGCCGCTCTGTGGCCGCCATGATGTCTGTGAAAAGGTTAACACCCGGGCACTTAGGGCCGCTCGCGCGCCTAAGATACGGGCATGAAGAAGCTCCTGATTGCCCTCGCTGTCGCCGCCGCGTTCGCAGTTCCCGCCGCTGCGCAGGGGACCGGCGGGTTCCAGTTCGGCCTGACGGGTGGCCTCTCGGTCCCGCAGAGCGACACGTCCAACGTGTTCGACAACGGATACCACGGCGGGCTCGTCCTCAACTACGAGCTTCCCGCCCTCCCGCTCGGGATCCGCCTCGATGGCGACTACCACCGCATGGACCTGAAGACGGGTGCCTACGTCGGGAGCGGTTCGGCCAAGATCATCGACGGCACCGCGAACGTCGTCGTCGGCCTCCGGATCCTTCTCGTCAAGTTGTACGCCCTCGGCGGCGTGGGCGCCTACCACGTGCAGTACACGGGCGAGGCGACGGGGATCACGGCGTCCAGCTCCCAGACGGACTTCGGCTGGAACGCGGGAGTCGGCGCCGCGTTCGTCATCGGCAAGGTCTCGATCTTCGTCGAGGGCCGCTACCACGAGATCAGCCTCGAGAACTCGGGCGGCAAGTTCAAGCTCATCCCGGTGAGCGCCGGGATCCTCTTCTAGCCTCTCAGGACAGCGGCGCCTTCCCCCGCGGGAGGCGCGGCGCCTTCGGGCGCGACGCCGCTGGGGCGGGACCGCGCTCTTTCGTCTGGAGCAGAAAGCGCGTCGCGGGGTGCTTCGGGTTCCGGAGCACGTCCTTCGGGTCGCCCTCCTCCACGACGGCGCCCTCCGCGAGGATCACGACGCGCGTCGCGAAGTCGCGGACGAAATCGTCGTCGTGCGTCGCGACGACGAGCGTCCGCTCTTCCTCTTTCACGAGGCGCTGGAGCGAGCGGCCGAGCTCGTTCCGGCGCGCGGGATCGAGCGAGGCCGTCGGTTCGTCCATGAGGAGGAGCGGCGGCTCCATCGCGAGCGTCCGCGCGATCGCGACGCGCTGTGCCTCGCCGCCCGACAGCTCGCGCGGGAACGCGCGCGCGTGCTGGTCGACGCCGAGCGCGGCGAGGAGGGCAAGCGCACGCGTCTCCGCCGCCTCGCGCGAGAGCCGCGCGACGTGGAGAGGCGCGAGCGTCACGTTCTCGAGGACCGACAGATGGTCGAAGAGGCCGTGGTACTGGAAGACCATCCCGACGCGGGCGCTCAGCGCCTTCAGCGCCTCCCGTGCGGGCGGCGGCCCGGCCTTCAGCTCGACGCGGTCCACGTCGATGGATCCGGCGTCGAAACCCTCGAGGCCCACGACCGTCCGGAGCACGGTTGTCTTGCCGCAGCCCGAGAGGCCCATCAGGGCCACGAGCTCGCCCTTCGCCACGGACAGCGTGACCCCCTTCAGGACGCTCGTCTCCCCGCGCGAGAGCTTCAGGGCCTCGATCGAAAGAAAAGCGCTCACGCCGAAGCCGCCTTCCATCGGTTTTCGAGGCGCCGCGCGAGGCGCGCGAGCGGGAGCGACATCGCGAGGTAGAGGGCCGCGCACAGCGCGCCCGGGATCGCCCAACTCGCGACATTCGTCGCGAAGATGGCCGTCTGCTTCGTGAGCTCGACGACTGTCACGACGGAGACGAGCGACGAGTCCTTCAGGAGCGCCACGAAGTCGTTCGTCATCGGCGCGAGCGCGAGGCGGAAGGCCTGCGGCCCGCGCACGAGCCTGAGGACCTGCCCCTCCGAGAGGCCGAGCGTCCGCGCGGCCTCCAGCTGGCCCTTCGGGACCGCCTCGAGCGCCCCGCGGTAGATCTCGCTCTCGTAGGCCGCGTAGTTCAGGCCGAGGCCGAGGAGCGCCGCGACGAACGCGGGCAGACGCACCCACGAAGAGAGCCCGTAGTAGAGGACGAAGAGCTGGAGGAGGACGGGCGTCCCACGCGTGATCTCGACGTACGCCGTGAGGAGCATCCGCACCGGCGCCGAGCCGTACACGCGCCCGCTCGCGATGACGACGCCGAGACCGACCGCGAGCGCCATCGCAAGACACGAAAGCGTGATCGTGACGAGGGACGCCTTGAGGAGAGAAGGGAGATAGGAAATGACGAGAGAGAGAGAAGAGAAGGTCTTCTTGGAAGGTGAAGAGGGAGGGGCGGCGGAGCCCATTGCCGCGGCCTCGGCCCCGGCCTCTCTACCATTCAAAGAAATCACCCTCCTTTCTTCCTCTCTCTTCTGGAACGCCGCCTGCTGTTCGTCCCACACATTCCACGTTACGAAGATCCGCTTCAGCGTCCCGTCGCGCATGGCGTCGGTCAGGATGCCGTCGATGCGGTTGCGGAGGGCCGCGTTCTCCTTCGAGAGGATCCCGACGTACCGCCCCGTGGCGATCGTCGCCGGCTGGATCGTGAGGCCCGCGACGCGGCGCACGGAGCGCGCCGCGAGGACGTGGTCGAGGAGGACGGCGTCGAGGCGGCCGTTGGCGAGGTCCTCGTACGGGTGGACGTCGTCGTCGTACGAGACGGCGACGATTCCGTGCGTCCTCTCCGCGGCCGCGACCGCGTCCCACGCGATCGTCCCGGCAAGCGTCCCGACCCGGCGACCGCGGAGATCAGCCAGTGTCTGCAGGCGTCCGGCGTCGTTCGTGCGCACGGTCAGAACTTCCCGGAACTCGTAGTACGGGACGGTGACGGCGAGAGTCACGCGTCGCTGCGGAGTGTCCTCGATGCCGGAGAGGCCGAGGTCGAAGTCGCCGCGCGCGGCGGACTGGTCGAGAGACTGGAACGCGACCTGGACGAAGGCGGGCGTCCGGCCGAGCCTCACCGCGACGAGGTTCGCGATCTCGACGTCGAAGCCCCTCAGCTTCGAAGGGTCCTGCGCGTCGGCCTCGACGAAGGGCGCGCCGCCCTCGGCGTCGCCGCCCCAGCGGAGCGCGGGCGGGCTCGTCTCCACCGCGTACGCGACGCCGGTCAGGAAGACGAGTGCAGCGCCGGACGCGAGGACAAGCGCCCCGCGTGTCACGCCGCGAAGCCTCCGAGGCTCTCGCCGAGCTTCACGGCCCCCATGCCGCGCGTCGCGCGCCACGCGTTCGCCCTCGGTCCGCCCACGAGGAGGACGACCGTCGAGCCGAGCTCGAACGTCCCGAGGTCGTCGCCCGGAGCGCACGGGAGGCCCGCCACGTCGAGGCGCCCGCGACACGGGAGCGTCCGGCCCGAGAGCCACCGCCCGTCGATCACGACGCCGCCCACGTGCGTCGCCGCGACGAGGACGGCCGCGACGACGAGGCCCTCGTCGTGTCCGGAGCCGCGCGCGATCCAGTACGCGCGCCGGTTCCGCACGTAGAGGCGCGGCGTGAAGCGCGTCGAGGCGTCGTTGACCGGCCAGAGCTCGCCCTCGACGCGCCCGACCGAAACGCACGCCCCCTTGAGCGGGACGTGGATGCGGTGGTAGTCCTTCGGGGAGAGGTAGAGCGTGAGGGAGTGGGCCCCGGCCAGCTCCGCGGCAATGGGGTCGCCGTCGAGGAGCTCGTCGAGCCGGTACGGAAGGCCTTTGGCCTGGAGAAGCGTCCCCTCCGTCACGCGGCCGGACGCGATGAGCGCGCCGTCCACCGGTGAGTTGATCGCGCCGGGCGCGCTCGCGGCCTGCGGCCGCAAGCCGGGCTTCAATCGCCGCGTGAAGAAGTCGAGGAAGCTCGCGTAATCCTCGAGCGGGCGGTCGGCTTCGGCGAGGTTTACGCCGTAGGCCGCCGCGAAGCGGCCGAGGAGCGGCCGGCGCAGGGGACGCGCCAGCGGGAGGCGCGCGAGCGCACCGACGGCAGACGAGCCCGCCTTCTTCGGATAGAGCCCGAGGAGCCGGAGGGACAGAGGCGCCGGTTCGGCCATCTCCCCAACCGTACCAGACGCGAGCCCTGGGCTCGTTGGACACCCCCTTCTCCAAGAACCCCCATCTCCTCTCCTGGGTCGAAGAGTGCACCCGCCTCACGCAGCCCGACCGCGTCGTCTGGTGCGACGGGTCGGAGGAGGAGAAGGCGCGCCTCACGGCGCACGCCGTCTCGAAGGGGATCCTGATCCCGCTCAACCAGGAATAGCGCCCGGGCTGCTACCTCCACCGGTCGCACAAGGGCGACGTCGCGCGCGTCGAGCACCTCACGTTCATCTGCACGCCGACCAGGGAAGAGGCGGGCCCGAACAACAACTGGATGGCGCCCGACGACGCGTACCGGAAGCTCGGAGGCCTCTTCGAGGGCTCGATGAAGGGCCGCACGATGTACGTGATCCCGTACGTCATGGGCCCGCTCGGCTCGCCGCGCTCGACATGCTCGGCGACTCGAACGAGTTCAATCGCGGACTCCATTGCACGCTCGACCTCGACCCCGCCAAGCGCTTCATCTGCCACTTCCCGCAGGACAACACGATCTGGTCCGTCGGAAGCGGCTACGGCGGCAACGCCCTTCTCGGCAAGAAGTGCCGCGCGCTCCGCATCGGCTCCTGGCTCGGCCGCCAGGAAGGCTGGATGGCCGAGCACATGCTCATCATGGGCGTCGAGGACCCGCACGGCGAGACGACGTACGTCGCGGCAGCGTTCCCGAGCGCCTGCGGCAAGACGAACTTCGCGATGCTCATCCCTCCGAAGACGTGCCGCTCGAGGACGTGGACGAGGCCCAGTTCATCGACCACGCGGCGTGGCGCGCCGAGCTCGCGGACCAGGAGGCGTTCTTCCGCAAGCACGCCGCGACGATGCCGCGGGAGATCGTGCTCCAGCGCGAGCTCCTCATCGCGCGCATGGAGCGCGACAAGAAGCTCAACCCGGAAATCTGACGGCCGCGATCGCGGCGATCTCCACTTGCCAGCCGCCGCGAAACTCGTTGACCGGGACGATCGCGTGCGCGGGGCGGGCATCGCCCATGACCTTCGCGTAAACCGCGTTGACGCGGCCCCACAGGTCCGCGTCGGACACGTAGACGGTCATCTGGAGGACAAGAGCGAGGTCGCTGCCGGCCGCAACGAGGACTGCTTCGACGTTTCGAAGCGCGCGCTCGGTCTGCTCCTCCACCGAGCCGGGCGGTCCGTCCGGCCGCGCGGGATCTTTTCCGAGCTGGCCCGCGACGTAGACGAGGCCGCCGTGGACGATTCCCTGCGAATAGTGGCCCGCGGGCGCGGGCGCGCCTTTCGTGAAGACGCTCTCCACGTCAGACCTTCGTCTTGAAGTCTTCCGTGGCCGCGACGAGAGCGGAGAGGATTCCCGGCTCGTCGGCCGAGTGGCCCGCGTCCGGGACGACGACGTACCGCGCCTCCGGCCACGCGAGGTGCAGGTCCCACGCGGACTGGAGCGGACACACGAGATCGTACTTGCCCTGGACGATGGCGCCCGGGATCCGGCGGAGGCGCTCGGCGTCCCGCAGGAGCTGATCGTCCGACTTGAGGAAGGACCCGTTCAGGAAGTAGTGCGCCTCGATCCGTGCGAGCGCGATCTCCTTCGGGACGTCCTCCTCGGCGACCGGCTCCTCCACCGGGACGAGCTTCGACGCATGGTTCTCGAACTTGTTCCAGGCGAGCGCGGCCTCGCGCCGGGCGGCGGGATCGTCGGACGTGAGCTTGCGGTAGTACGCGCGCACGATCGCGCCGCGCTCGCGGGCCGTGAGGATCGCGACGAACGCGTCCCAGCCCTCCGGCTCCATGCGCCGGAGCCCGTCCACGTAGGTCCAGTCGATCTCGAGCTTCCGGCCGAGGAAGATCCCGCGCAGGATGATCCCGGTCGCGCGCTCGGGGTGGGTCTCGGCGTAGGCCAGACCCAGCGTCGAGCCCCACGAGCCGCCGAAGACGAGCCACTTCGATATTCCGAGATGGGTCCGGATCTTCTCGGTATCGGCGACGAGGTCCCACGTCGTGTTCTCCTTGAGCTCGCCGAGCGGCGTCGAGCCCCCGCAGCCGCGCTGGTCGAAGAGGACAACGCGCCAGAACTTCGGATCGAAAAAGCGCCGGTGCATCGGCGAGATGCCGGCCCCCGGCCCGCCGTGGAAGAAGACGACGGGAGCGCCGTCCGGGTTGCCCGACTCCTCGACGTGCAGCGTGTGGAGGTCCGACACGGGAAGCCGGAACGTCCGGTACGGTTCGATTTCCGGGAAGAGCGGCGGCATGGTCGGAGTTTACCTAGTTGATCCCGAAGAGCTCGCATCGGACGGCAAGCGAGCCCGATTATGCCCGGCCCGTCACGAATCCGCCGCCGCCGACATATCCTCTCTGGTGACAGACGGAATGAAACCGCTCCCCGGGCCCGTCGACGGCGCGCTCCTCGCGGCGCGCGATCTCGAAGGGTTCCTCAGACGAAGGGGCCACGGTGAAGAGGCGCGGGATCTCGTCCAGGATCTCTTTGTCGTCCTCCTCTCGCGCCGCGACGAGCTGACGACAGATCAGCCGGGGCGCTTCCGCTCCTTCCTGTTCGCCATCGCCTATCGTCTTGGAGCAAATGCATCGCGCCGCCGCCGCCGCGACGCGACGGAAGCCGTCGAGTTGCTCACGACACCCCCCGTATCGCAGACCGCGTCGCCGGAGCGCCTGGCACTGCTCAGAGAGAACGTGCACCGCGCGGCCGCCGCTCTCGACGCTTTGCCCGAGGACGTCCGAAGGACGCTGCTCCTCGTCGCCGACGACGGCCGTACGGCCCGCGAGGTGGCGGCCCTCATGAACGTGACAGAGGAAGTGGTTCGCGCGCGTCTCAGCCGGGGCAGAAAGCGCCTCGCCGCCGTCCTGGAAGGAAAGGAAATCCCATGAACGAAACGGAACGCGAGGCGCTGCTCGCCGATTCGCTCGTGGCCGCCGCCTCCGCGGCCAGGCGCTACGAGAGCCGCCGTCGGATTGCAGGCCGTTCGCTGATCGCGTCCTCGCTGCTCCTCGCTGCCGTCCTCGGAATCCGGCTGAGCACGAAGCCTGCGATCGTCTATGTGATTCGGGGGGACTCGACCGGCGTCGTGCTGACCGGACCCGACGTCGCACGCCGTTCTGAGAGCACGCCCGCCCCTCCAATTCGCAAAGGAGACCGCACATGATTACGGCCGCGATCCTCGCCGCGGTTCTCGCCGCTGGAACCGCGCTCGCGGGCGACGCGGCGTCGTCCGCAGCCCCCGTTTCCGCAAACGCCGGCGACGAGAAGATCTCTCTCACTCTCCGGGACGCGGACCTCAAGAATCTTCTCGAAAAGCTCGC
Source organism: Thermoanaerobaculia bacterium (assembly GCA_038319835.1). Classification (GTDB taxonomy): domain Bacteria; phylum Acidobacteriota; class Thermoanaerobaculia; order UBA5066; family UBA5066; genus Fen-183. The sequence continues at coordinate 14,656 of JBBQDQ010000011.1, forward strand.
GACCCTGATGGACGTGACGCCCATCATCGCGCCTGGCGTCGGCGGGACCGTAACGATGTCGGTCAATGCCCCTGTCCCCGAAATCCTCAGATCGCTGGAGCGCGACTTCCAGATCACGATTCGCGTCGCCGATGGCCGGATGCTCGTCTCGAAGGCATCTTCTTCCCCCCTCCCCCTCGATGACGACGCCGCGGATTCGCGTTATCTGGGCGACTCCACGCTCCCGAGAAGACCTGCTGCTGCGGCTCCCAAGCGATTCGAAGGCGCGGTCGAGTTCACCAATGGAGCCGGCCAGGCCTTCGTCTATTCGCTCGTTGCTCCGGGGACCATCTCGATTTCCGGATGCCCGACGGGTCTCCTGATGTTCGCAACGCCGGGCGACCGCTTCGACGGCCTCCCGGGCCTGATTCTCAAGAGCGAGGGCGCCATTCCCCGCCCGGCCAACCCTGGCGTGACCCTGAAGGGGGATCTCCCTCGCCTCCTCTCGCCGTCGCTCGGCGAGGCCGTTTCCGTCGACGTCCCGGGTTGCTCCGCGCCTTTGTCCGTCCGATTGCTCGGGTCGAATGCCGGCGCCGTCGCTCCCCTGCCCCTTCCGCCATTCGGGCAATTCCGAATCCAGCTTCAGGTTCTCGAAGTCAGCGGGCAGGGCGCGACCGTGCTCTCGGCCCCGCGCCTTCAGGTTCTGGGCGGTGAGCCGGCCATGATCCAGTCGGGGACGTCTCGACGCTCCGCGACGGGCCTCGTCCTTGGGCAAACAGTACAGGCGGCCATCGTCGTAACGGACGCATCGGACAAGACCGCGACCATAGCCGTCACCGCCGCTGTCCAGCGCGACGTGGATCCGAAGGACGGCGGCGCTCTGCTGACGATCCGGGTCGCCCACGCGCGCGAATCGGCCAGGCTTGCCTACGGAAAAAGCCAGCGGATCGTGCTCGCTCCCACATTCGGGCGCGGCGATTCCGCTCTCGTTCTCGACCTCGTCATCGAACGGGTGCCCCCGAAGAACTGACCCTACTCCCCTTCCCGCGCGAGACTCACGACGGGCCGGCCCGACAGATTGATCGCGGGCACGAGCGAAGCGCCGACGGCGACCGCGAACGAAAGGCCCGCCACGGCCAGGATCATGGAGGCGTCGGGCGCGAGGAGCGCGCCGATCGGGGCGAACTGCGTGTCGACGAGTGCCCTCCCGATCAGGAAAGCGAAGAGACGCATGAAGCCGAGCCCGAGGATCCCGCCCGCGACGCCGAAAAAGGCGCCCTCGAGCACGAGGAGCTGCAGCACGGCCTGCCGGGGGAAGCCGAGGATCCGGAGCAGCGCTGCCTCCGAGCGCCGCTCGCGCGCGGACATCGCGAGCGTGTTGCTCGTGATGAGGAAGAGCGTGAACGCCGTCGCGAGTCCGATCCCGCCGAGGAGGGCCTGCACGTTCCCGAGCATCTCCATGAACATGAGCTGCCACTGCTTCTCGCTCATCGCCCGGATCGGGACGGGCGCATTCTCGAAACGCCGTTCGATCTCGGCCGTCACCTTCGCCACGTCGGGACGCGTCTTCGCGAGGATCCAGAACATCCCGACCTGCCCGGTGTCCCCCGTGAGGTTCTCGAAGTACTTCCGGTGGACGTAGAGGCCGTTGTCGAGCTTGTACGTCATGACGGCGCGCACGGTCGTCTCGATGACGCCGCCCGCCACGGGCGCCTTGAGGACGATCTTCTCGCCGAGCTTCCAGCCGTGCTGCTTCGCGAGGATCGGCCCGATCACACAGCCCGTCGGGTCGTCTTTCCAGGCCTTGACCTGCTCCGGAGAGATCTTCGCCTCGCGGTAGACCTCGACGAACGCGTCTGCGGGCGCCGCCTGAAATGGCACGGCGTTCTCGGGCCGGTCGTCCTTCCACTGCGTCATGAGGAAGTCGAACGGACAGACGCGCCGGACGCCGGGCACGTCCTCGAGCTTCGCGAGGTACGCCATCGGAAGCCTTTCGAACATGGACGTCTTCGCCATGACCATCGCGCGGAAGCCCATGTTCTCGGACCAGTCGTTCCGGAGCGCGCCGTTCACGAGGTAGAGGAATCCCACGAGTCCCGTGGAGAGCCCGATCGCGGCGACCGTCAGGGCGCTCCGGAGCTTCCGGCTCGAGACGTGGCGGACGGCGAGCCGGACGGGAATCATGCCGGGACGGTGAGTTTCGAGCCGCGGATCGACTCGATGAACCGCGAGCCGAACGCCTGCGACGGCGTGTGAACGCCGGGCGCGACGCCGCCGGCAAGCACTCTGTTCGCGATCGCGACGGCCGTCTCGGCCGTCAGCGCATACCCCTCGAGCGTCTCGAGCGTGCCCGTCATGACGCTCCCGCCCTTCGTGACGCGGCCCCAGAGATACGAACGCTCCCGTTCGCGTTCGTCGGCGGTCGGGCCCTTGACGTTCCGTTCCACCCGCGCCTTCAGGAAGGACTGTACGGGCGCGAGCCCGAGGAGCTTCGCGAACCGCCGCATTCGCCGCGCGCTCGCGACGGCCCGCGGCGACACCGCCATGTAGACCTCGATGTTCGGGATTCCGGTCGACCGGAACGCGGTCGAGAGGTCTCCCCAGGGGATCGTCATCGCGAGGCGCTGCGTGCCGCCCAGCGGGACCTCCATGGTCTTCCACGCGGCCGGGACGGGCACGAGCGTTCCGTTCTCGCGCACGAGGCCGCCCTTCGGGATCCCTTCGAGCATCGTCTTCATCGTCCCCGCACTCGTCTTGAAGCCGCGGAAGGCGAGCGTGAGCGTCTCCGCTCCCGGAAGGCCTTCCGAGAGCGCGGCCGCGAGGCAGTCCGACGGCACGACGTCGAACCCCGCGCCCGGCAGGACCGGGATGCCGGCGCTCTTGGCCTCCGCGTCCCGTGCGAATACGGCCTCGAAGACGTCCACCTCTCCCGTGATGTCGAGGTATGCCGTCTTCGCCCTCAGGCAGGCCTCGAGCGCGGGCGCGCTCGTCTTCGAGAACGGGCCGGCCGCGAGAATCAGCGCGGCGTAGGGCTCGAGGAGGTGCGCCGCGGACGTCGCGTCGTCGAGCGAGAAACAGAGGCTGTTCAGCCCCCACGCGGCCGCGAGCGGCTCGACCGCCTCGCGCCGGCGGCCCGCGACGACGGGTTTCAGGCCCGCGCGGAGCGCGGCGTCCACGATGAGCTTTCCGGTGTAGCCGTTCGCGCCGTAGACGATCAGGCCGTTCTTGCCGTTCTTGGCCGTCACGAGACCCCCTGTGCCGGATCGCCCGGCGGATCGGCGAGTTTCACGCCGCAGACGTTCGCAAGGTCGCGGCAGGCGTCCACCTCGTCCTCGGCGCCGCTCGCGGCCTCCTCGGACAGGACGAACCGGAAGCCGCCGTCCTCGGGGAACACGATCCCGTTCTCGAGGACGCGCCGCGGTCCGCCGACGCCGAAGAGCCCCGAGTCCATCACGATCCACATCCAATCCGCCTCGCGGGCGAGGCCCGCGTGGGACAGCACGTCACCGAGGCGAAACGCGGGGATCGAAGAAGAAGAAGAAGAGAAGATCTTCTTGGAAAGGAAGAGGGAGAGAGAGGCGAAGCCTCTGGGATCGAATGCGCGCATCCCGCCGGCGCCGTCGTCCAGGGTCAGGAGCGGCGCATCTGCGGGCACGAGCGCGTCGCCGAGTGCCTTTTCCCACTCAAAGAAATCTCTTTCTCCCGGTTCCTTGAGGATCACGTCCACGCGGCTGTCGCGCCGCCACGACGTCGGCTCCGTCGTGAGCCTTCCGCCCGCGATCTCGTGGAGCTTCCAGCCCGCCGTCGTATGGAAGAGGCCCTTCGCGCGCGCGACGCGGCCCTTCGTGAGGGCGCCCGCCCGCAGCGCCTCGAGCGCCGCGAGGAGCCGGACCGCGTCGTAGACGCGCTCCGGCGGGTACGCGACGCCCTTGCCGACGTGTCCTTCGGAGGAATCCGGATTTCCATGAAGGGGGTGTGCCGCCGGCGCCGCGAGGAGGGTCGCGGCGGCGGAGGTCGCAGGGCGCTCGAGGTCCCAGACCGTGTCCGGGAGCGCCCCGTGAGACGCCCGGACGACGAGAAGCTTCGGCGGCGCCAATGCGCGGGTGAACTCTTCCGCTCGAAGAATCTCCTCTTCGGACGCCACGTCGCAGCGATTGACCACGATTACGTCCGCGACGTCCACCTGGTCCCGGAAGAGAGCGCTCTCCGCGTAAGCCTTTACGAGGTCCTGCTGCGGGTCGAGGAGCGTGATCACGGGCCGGACGTCGAAGCGCTGCGCCCACCGCGGCCCGCGCAGGAGGTCGACGAGCTCCGAGGGCCTGGCGAGTCCCGTCGGCTCGAGGACGAACCGCGTCGGGGCCACGATGTCGCACACCTCCTCGAGAGACGCCTCGAGGTCCGCCATCGCCGTGCAGCAGACGCACCCGCCCGGGACCTCCTTCAGGATGAAGCTCGCGCAGTCCGACAGGAGCGCGCCGTCCACGCCAAGAGTCCCGAACTCGTTCACGACGACCGCGATCCGCTCGCGGTCCGCGCGCCGCGCGAGGAGGTCCTTGACGGCCGTGGTCTTCCCGACGCCGAGGAACCCCGAGAGAACGTGGACGGGGATCCTCACGCGGCCCCCCGCCACGTGGGAGACAGCGTCGCGAGGGCCTCGCGCCAGGTGCGCGAGACGCCCCCTTCGCCCCGGATGCCCTCTGCCGCCTCGTCCCATGCGGGCCGGTAGCGGTACCAGGGGATCGACGGGAAGAGGTGGTGGAGGAGATGGAGGTTCTGGCCGAGCATGGGCGCGTCCAGCCAGCGGTCCGTCACGCTCACGGTGTCGATCATCCGGCCCCGCAGCGTGTGCGGGCGGTGCGGGAGGCGGCCCCGTTCAGGGCCTTCACCCGCGAAACCGCGCCGTGCGCGGCGTCGTGGACCACGGTGAACTGGGCGTACGCGCAAAGGGCGTTTACGAGGACCGCGAGCGCCGGCGAAAGGAGCCCGGAGAGCGCGAGGGCCGTCGCGCCCGCCTGGACGGTCAGCGTCGCGAGGCACAGGCCCAGCGTGGGCCAGGCCGTGGCGCCCGGCAGGAGGCTCCAGCGCCGGGCGAGAGTCGGGTCGAGGGGTGCCGCCACGCGCCCATCCTAGAGAATTTCACGCCCCGCCGCGCGCTGGCGCGTTTAAGATTCGCGCCGATGACACCCACAGCACTCGCGCGCGTCTCGAAGAAGCCCGCCCGCGCCCGCGCCCCGGAACGGTTCGCCGACGCCGAGAAGCTCTACGGCATCGAGAACTGGGGGAAAGGCTTCTTCTCCGTTTCCGACGACGGCAACCTCCTCGTCCACCCGACGAAGGAGAACCATCGCTTCGTCGACCTCAAGAGCGTCGTGGACGACGTCGCCCTGCGCGGCATCTCGACGCCCGTCGTGATCCGCTTCCCGCAGATCCTCGACCAGGCGGTCAAGGAGCTGAACGAGGCGTTCCTCCACGCGATCAAGGAATACGACTACGACGGCGTCTTCCGGGGCGTCTTTCCGATCAAGGTCAACCAGAAGAAGGTCGTCGTCCGCGAGATCATCCAGTCCGGCAGCAAGTACGGCTACGGTCTGGAGGCGGGCAGCAAGCCCGAGCTCATCGCGGCCCTCTCGCAGGACCTCGGCTCGGACTGCCTCATCACGACGAACGGGTACAAGGACGATGCGTTCATCCGGCTCGCGCTGAACGGGATCCGAATGGGAAAGACCGTCGTCCTCATTCTCGAGAAGGTCTCGGAGCTCGAGAAGATCCTCGAGGTCGCCAAGAAGCGTGGCGTGCGTCCCCTCATCGGGATGCGGAGCAAGCTCTACGCCCGCGGCTCTGGCAAATGGGCCAAGTCGGGCGGCGAGGCCGCGAAGTTCGGCCTCACGACGACCGAGATGCTCGAGGCGGTACAGATCCTCAAGCATCGGAAGATGCTCGACTCGCTCGTCATGCTCCACTTCCACATCGGCTCGCAAATCACGGACATCCGGAAGGTCAAGCAGGCGGTCAAGGAGGCGGGGCGCGTCTACGCGAAGCTCCACGCGTCGGGCGTCGAGATCCAGTACCTGAACCTCGGCGGCGGCCTCGGCGTGGACTACGACGGCAGCAAGACCGCGTTCGACTCCTCGATGAACTACACGGTCCAGGAGTATGCGAACGACATCGTCTACACGATCAAGTCGATCTGCGACGAGGAGAAGGTCCCCGTCCCGACGCTCGTGACGGAGTCGGGGCGCGCGCTCACGGCCTACCATTCCGTCCTCGTCACGAACGTCCTCGACGTGGCGGACCGGATCGAGCAGGGCCGGACCGTCAAGCTCGACGGCGACGAGAACCACGTCGTCCGCGAGCTCTACGACATCTGGCAGGGCATCACGGCCAAGAACGTTCGCGAGAGCTATCACGACGCGCTCCAGTTCAAGGAGGAGCTCTTCACGCTCTTCAACCTCGGCTACGTCTCGCTCGAGGACCGGAGCAAGGGCGAGATCCTCTACTGGAACATCTGCGACCGCATCCGCCGGTACCTCCACACGCTCAAGTACGTTCCGGAGGAGTTCGAGCAGCTCGAGGTCATGCTCGCCGACAAGTACGTCATGAACTTCTCGGTCTTCCAGTCGCTGCCGGACGTCTGGGCGATCGACCAGCTCTTCCCGATCCTCCCGATCCACCGCCTGCGCGAGAAGCCCACCGAGCACGGGACACTCGCGGACATCACGTGCGATTCGGACGGAAAGATCGAGAAATTCATCGACCTCAGGGACATCAAAGAAGCCCTTCCGCTCCACATCTTCCACAAGGGCACGCCGTACTACATCGGGTTCTGCCTCGTGGGGGCTTACCAGGACGTCCTCGGCGACCTCCACAACCTCTTCGGCGAAGTCCACGAGGTCCTCGCGAGCGTGGACGAGGACGGCCGCACGCGCATCCAGGACGTGCTGCCGGGCGAGTCGTGCGAGCGCGTTCTGTCATACATGAACTACGACAAGGACGAGCTCCTCGACGGCATCTGGCGCCAGCTGCGCCGCGCGACCGAGCACAAGAAGGTCAAGGAGCCCGAGGCGAAGGCGATCGCGAAGGACTTCGAGCACAGCCTGACCCACTACACGTACCTCGAGGAGTGAGGCCGGCTTTTTCTTTTCAGGAGGTCCCTTTGAACTTCGTCCTCCCCCTCGTCCTCGCCGCCCTCTCCGCGCAGTCGGGATACCCCGCGCCCGGCTCGCCCAACCCGTCGAACCCGCCCAATCCCGCGGCCGCGGCCGGTGTCGGCGTCGTCGCCGCCGCCCGCGCGGCCGAGAAGGACGCCGGCGCCGGCGCCGTCATCGGCTTCTCCGTCCTTCACCTCGAGACCGGCAAGACCGCGTCGAGCCGCGGCGGAGAGACCTTCCAGATGGCGAGCGTCTTCAAGGTGCCCGTCGCGATCGCGACGCTCGACGCCTATGAGCGCGGCGATCTGCGCCTCGACCAGGAAGTCGAGATCCACGAGTCCGACCGGATGGAGGTCGGGCCGATCTACGACGAATGGAAGCCCGGGATGCGCGTGACGGTCGCGCGAATGCTCGACGTCATGCTCGTCAGCAGCGACAACACGGCCGCCGACGTCCTCATCGGCCTCCTCGGCGGACCGGCCGCCGTCGGGAAGGCTCTCGTCGGCCTCAAGGTCACGGGCGTCCGGATCTCGCTCGACGAGAAGGGCATGGGAGCCGCGGCGAAGAAGGACCCTGCCGCGCTCGAGGGCGGCGCGCAGAACGGAACGAGCCCGGACGCGATGGCGGCGCTCCTCGCGCGGCTCTTCAAGGGCGAGCTCCTCTCGCGCCCGTCCACCGACCGCATCCTCGACGCGATGCGCCGGTGCGCGACGAGCGACCGGCGTCTCCGGGCGGGCCTCCCAAAAGGGACGGCGGTCTACGACAAGACCGGCACGTCGCGCACCTGCTCGAACGACGCCGGGATCGTGACGCTCCCCGATGGCACGCATCTCGTCATCGCCGTCTTCACGCGCGGCGGCAAGGACGCCGCGGCGCGCGAGGCCGCGATCGCGTCCGTCGCGCGCGCCGCGTGGGCGACGTTCGCCCCGGCGCGTTAGGAAGGCGGGCGCGCGGGCGGCCTGTCCGGATGGCCGGCGCCGGATTGCGGTAGATTCTCAGCGTGCTCGAGACCCTGAAGGCGCCCTACCTCCTGCTGGCCGGGCCCGGCCTCCAGGACCCGAACTTCGTGAAGACGGTCGTTCTCATGGGCCACCACACGAAGGACGGCGCTCTCGGATGGGTCGTGAACCGCCTTCTCGGGCAGCCCGCGGTCACGCTCCTGCCCCCGCCCCTCGACGCCTCGCTCCACCCCGCCACGCCGCTCCACGTCGGAGGTCCGGTCCTCACGAACGGCCTCGTCGCACTCTTCCGCAAAGAGGTGGCCGGTGTCGACTGCACGGAGATGGCGCCCGGGCTCTGGGTCTCGGCCTCGGCCGAAATCCTTCCGAAGCTCTTCGGCAAGGCACCCAGCGAGGGAACCCCGGAGGGCCTCCTCGTCCTCGGTTACGCGGGATGGGACGCCGAGCAACTCGAGGGCGAGATGGAGGACGGCTCGTGGCTCGTCCTGCCGTGGGAGCCGGACCTCGCGTTCACGCGCCGCGTCGAGACGCTCTGGGAGCGCGCGCTCGCGCGCCTCGGCGTAGACCCGGGCTCGGTCTCCTCGTCGTCCACCGGCGTGAGCTGACGGGCGCGTGAAGGAGCTCGTCGCCCTCGTTCTAGGCCACGGGACGATCCTCGTGTTCGGGAACGTCCTTCTCGAACAGCTCGGGCTGCCCGTCCCGGCCGTCCCGACGCTCGTCGTGGCGGGCGCGCTGGCGGCGGACGGGAAGCTCTCCCTCGCGGCACTCCTCCTCGCGGCGTTCGTCCCGACCGTCTTCGCGGACTCGCTGTGGTTCTTCCTCGGCCGCCGGTACGGGCAGAAGCTCCTCAAGGCGCTCTGCCGCGTCTCGTTGTCGCCGGACACGTGCGTCCGCCAGACCGAAGGCGTCTTCGAGAAATACGGTCTCGCGTCGCTCCTCTTCGCCAAGTTCGTCCCGGGATACTCGACCATCGCCCCGCCGCTCGCAGGCGCCTCGGGAACGCCTTACGCCCGCTTCGTCTTCTTCACGGCGGGCGGGACGCTCCTCTGGGCGGGCTCGGCGCTCGCCCTCGGAGCGCTCTTCCACCGCACCGTCGACCGCGTCCTCGCAGGCCTCTCGAGCCTCGGCGGCTGGGCGTTCGTCGTCCTCGCGGGCGGGCTCCTCCTCTACATCCTCTTCAAATGGCACCAGAGGCGCCGCTTCTACCGGTTCCTGCGCATGGCGCGCATCAGGGTCGCGGATCTCAGGACGCTCATGGACGCCGGGGAGAGCCCGGTGATCGTGGACGTGCGCTCGAGCGGTGCGCGCCAACGCGACCCTCGCCGCATCCCGGGCGCCGTCGCGATCGACCTCGAGGACCTCGACGCGCACGTCGCGCTCCTGCCCGCGGACCGGGAGATCGTTCTCTACTGCACGTGACCCAACGAAGCCTCGGCGGCCCGTGTGGCACGCCTTCTCATGGACCGCGGGCTGCGGCTCGTCCGCCCTCTCGAGGGCGGCCTCGACGCGTGGGCCGAGGCCGGCTACGACGTGGAGGGCGAGCGGATCCCCCTGAGCCCGACGGGGACGTGGACGCCGGTCGGCTGACGGATCAGGCGCGCGTGTACGTCTCGTCGACGGCGACGTCCGGATGCAGCGAGCGCCGGATGGGACAGGTCTTCGCGGCGTTCACGAGCTTGCGGTAGTCCTCTTCCGAGCAGGGCGAGTCGATCGTGTACCGCGCGACGAGCCGTGCGATTCGGCGCGGAGGCTCGGACGTCATGTGCTTCTCGACGGAGAACGTCACGCCTGTGAGCGGGATCCCCGCGCGTGTCGCGAAGAGACTCAACGTCGTCGTGGCGCAGGCAGCGAGCGAGGCCGCGCAGAGGTCAGTCGGCGAGAAGCTGCTTCCGTCGCCGCCGTTGTCCTTCGGAGCCTGCGTGAGGACGCGGGCGTTGGACGGGTCGTGGTCGAGCTCGGTCGCGGTCGGAGTGACGAGCTTTCCGGTGATGAGGACGCTCATTCTCTCAGTGTAAACCCGGCGCCGGCCACGCCGGGATCGCGACGAGCGCCTCCGGGTTCACGCGGGCGCCGTTCCAGCGGCCCCCCCAGTGGAGGTGCGGCCCCGTCACGCGGCCCGTGGCCCCGACGAGGCCGAGGATCGCTCCCTTCGCCACGACGTCTCCGTCCTTCACGTCGATGCGCGAGAGGTGCATGTACTGCGTGAAGAGCCCGCCGCCGTGGTCGAGGAGGACCGTCCCCCCGGAGAAGTAGAGGTCTCCCGCGAGGGCGACACGCCCGTCCGCGGCCGCGGCCACCGGAGTGCCCTTCGGCGCCGACATGTCGAGGCCCGCGTGAAAGCTCTGCGTCTTGCCGTTGTAGACGCGCCGCGACCCGAAGTTCCCGCCTGCGAAGGCGACGGGACGCACGAACGACGACCAGCGCCGCGCGGTGTCCGCGCTCCGGTACGCCGCGTTCACGCGCAAGCCGTCCGCCTTGATCCGCTCCTGTTCCCCGGGAGGCACCTCGACGAACTTCGGGTCCACCGTGAGCCTCTGGACCCGGAAGGCGCCCCTCACGATCCGCGTCCGCCAGACGACCCGCGCGCCGCCGTCGCCGGACTCGAACGCGATCTCCCTCTCACCCGTCTTCGCGTCGAGGTCCACGCCGTAGAGCCCACGAAAGGAGCGGCCCGACGCGTCGCGCTCGAGCGGCACGCGCCGGTCCCCGTCGACGAGGACGAGACCCGCGAGGGGCGCGTCGCTCGCGACCCGGACCTCCGCCACGCCCCCCTGCACGAGCGTCTTCGGCGCCACGGCGACGGACAGAAGAGTGGCGAGAACGGCGCCGGTCACGGCACGATCTCCATCGTCGCGACGGGCGGCCGCGCGAGGCGCGTGAGCGCTCCGGTCGAGTCGCCCGCGCGCCAGGCGGCGAACTGGTCGGTCCGGTGCGGAGAGCCGAGGTGGCCCGAGGTGCCGAACGGGATCACGAGCGTCGTCTCTTCGGGCGCCCCCCAGTCCACGACGAAGCGCATGGACTGGCCGTAGGTCGGCGTCGCGACGCGAGGCGTTCCACCCGCGCCCGACTGCGGCACGGACGGCGGGTCGAAGAGCCAGCCGAGTCCGGGCAGGCGTCCGAGCGGATGCCGGACCGCGAGCCGGTTCGCCTCTCCCCACTGCCAGCGCGACTCGTCCTTGCCGAAGCGGGAGGAGAGGTCGGCGCGCGCGGCGTCGAACGCCGCGCGCACGAGCTCGCGCTTCGGCCCGAGGCGGGCCCGCCGGAACACGGCGTCGCCCGACCGCGCGAGCTCGAGGAGACGCGCGTCCGGGAGCCCGGCCTCGGGCGACACGCGCCACGAGGCGAGGATCCGTTCGGCGAGCTTGCGGCGCGTCGCCCGCGCGAGGGCGAACAGCGCCGAGCCGGCGTCCGCGCGGCCGTCCCAGTCCGCGAAACGCGCGCTCCACGGCTCGGGCAGTTCCGGCGCGAGGGCCGCGAGCGTCGCCCTGAGCACGGGCGAGACGGTGTCCAGCTGGATCGCCTCCATCGCCGCGCGGTCTAGAGGCCGATTCTCCCGGGCGGCGGCGGCCAGGAGATCCGCGATCCGCCGCGCGCGCTCCGTCGAAGGCCAGTCGGTCGTGACGGTATGCGGGAACCGGGTCCCGATGTCGCGCTGGTTCGCGGTCACGACGAACCCTTCGGGCGGGTCGACGATTCGCGGCATCTCCTGCGGCGGGACGTAGCCACGCCAGTCGTTCTCCGGGTCGGACCCGTCGTACGGGACGCTGCCGTCCGTGCCCGGGCGCCGGATCGGGACGAGGCCTGTGGCGCGCCAGCCGATCGAGCCCGAGGCCTCCGCCCATACGACGTTGTGCGCGGGGAAGGGGAACGCGTCGAGGGCGCGGGAGAGCGACTCCCGGCCGGTCGCCGTCATGACGGCGCTCTCCGGAGCGCGCAGGAGAGTGGGATCGAGCGCCGGCCACTTCAGCGCCATCCGGGCCGAGACGAGAGGACCGTGGGACGTTTCGCGAACGGCGAGGGTCTCGGGCGTTCCGCCGCGGACGGCGATCGTCTCCGCCCGCTCCGTGACGTCCTCCCACGCCGCGCCGCGCCTGACCTTCTTCCCCACGATCGTCTCGCGGTAGAGGTCCTGCACGTCCGTCCGGAGCGTCGTCATTCCCCACGCGACGAGGTCGTTCCGCCCGAGGATCACGCCCGGCAGGCCGGGGAGCGTCACGCCCTCCACAAGGCGCCCCGCGACCACGAAGCGCATCGGGAGCCAGATTCCAGGGAGCGTCAGCGCCAGGTGCGGGTCGTTCGCGAAGAGGGGCTTGCCGCTCCTCGAGAGCGCTCCCGCGACGGCCCAGGAGTTCGACCCGCGCGGTTCCTCGTCGCGGAGGTCCCCGAAGCCCAGCGCCGCGACGGGCAGGCCGCCGAGATCCGGCAGGGGCGGGAGCGCGGGGGGCGCGGCGTCCGGCACGAGGAGGACGTCGTCGGCCGACGCCGTCTCGGACACGAAGCGTCGCACCGCGGGATCGACCCGGCCGAGCTTCTCGAGCGCGACGTCGCGCCGCCAGGACGTCGAGAGGTCCTCGCACATGAGGAGGTGAACCGCGAGCGCGTCGGCCGCCGTGAACCGCCGTGGCGAAATCCGCAGCATGGCGAATTCGAGGCCGAGCCGGCCCGCGTGCGCGTCGAGGAAGGCGTTGATTCCGTCCGCCAGCGCCTCGAGGTCGGCGCGCTCGCCTTCCGGCAGGAGCGGGACGGCCGCGGCGGCGACGCGTGCGAATCCGAGCGTCCGGTGCGCGCGATCGGACGGGAGGAGCGGCGCCCCGAAGAGCTCCGCGAGCTCGCCTCGGGCGAGGCGCCGCTGCAGCTCGACCTGGAAGAGACGCTCCTTCGCGGTGAGCCAGCCCTGCACGCGCAGCGCGTCACGGATGGTCGCTGCCGTGACGGTCGCGACGCCCCGGTCGTCGAACGCGACCGAGACCTTCGCCGAGAGGCGAGGAATTCTCGCGGGAGAGGAATCCGGGAGATTTCTTCGAATGAGGAAGAGGAGACCCGCGCCCGCGAGCAGAGCCGCGGCCGCGATCGCAATCCCGCCGACCGTGAGAGCCCGTTTCATCGCCGCCGAGGATCGCACACGGCGCGAGGCTTCCGCCCCGCGCGGGAAGACGCGGGCTTCAGCCCTTCTTCTTCGCGGGGGCGGCCTTCTGAGGGGCCGCCCTGGCCGGCGTCGGATCGACCCAGAGCTCCTCGATCGGCCGCTGTCCCTCGTTCAGGCGCGTGCGGTACTTGAGGCGCACCCCGCAGCCCGCGATGTCCCAGTATTTCTGAGACGCGTCCGAGGCCACGGCGGTTCCCTTGCCGTAGCGCTCGACGAGCGCGTCGCCGATGCCCGAGGGCGGCTCGACGAAGTAGTAGAGGCTCGAGATCTTCGCGTCCGCCGACTCGGAGTCGTAGGAAACCGTGATGACCCACGGGCGCTGGGTCGGCTTGTGGACGACCTTCAGGTCGCGCGTGACCTTGGCCTTGTCGGGCTCGAGCTTCGCCATCCTCTCGGCCGCGAACGTGCGCGTCTGGCCGATCTCGAGGCCCCCCATGCCCGGGCACGGGATCGGGGACGGCTGGGCCGCAGCGGACGACGTCGCCGGCGTCGGGCCGACCTGCTTGGTGTTCACCTGGATCTGGGCCGCCGCCGGCAGAGCCGCGAGCAGGGCCGCACACGTGACGAGAGTCCTTTTCATCCGTTCTCCTGAACCACATCCCCGCGGCCCATTCGGCGCGGGCTAAGAATCAACGCGAGGACCGTGCCAGAAGCTCCCGAAGCGTTTCCTCGTGCCAGCCGACGAGGAGGCGGCGTCCGGCGCGCAGCATGGGCGCGCGAAAACCGCCCGTAGGGCCCCGGAGGTCGTCGACGGAGACCTCGCGGGCCGGGAGCGTCCGTGCCGTTTTGCCCTTCGCGAGCGTCACCGAATCGACCTCTTTCAGGAGAGCCTTCGCATCCGCGTCCGTGAGCGGGCGCGACCGGACCTGTCGCTCGTCGCGAACGTCCGCTTTCGTCTTCTCGAGCACCTCACGGGTGCGTCCGCAGCTCGTTCACCCGGCCCGGTGGTAGTAGAAATCGACGCGTGCCACGGCTCCTCCGGGCGCGGAGTGTAGCAGCCGGTGCCGTCAGGGCGCGGTCGCGAACTCGAACAGGATCCGCCTCATCCGCTCGAGCCCTTCGAGGAAGAACGCGGCCACGATCCTCTCGTTGGCGTGGTGGATCGAGGTCGCTTCGAAGTAGCCCACGGCGAAGGGGGACACGCCGTAGGCGCGCAGGCCGCGGGGTCTCAGGAACGAGCTGGACGTGTACTGCCCGGACAGAACGTAGGGCCCGACGGGCACGTGAGCCGGGTCCAGGCCGAACGCCTCCGTGACGGCCCTCCACGCCGGCCCCTCGGCCGGGGATGCGACGCAGTCGTCGGTCTTGAGGACGACACGCTTCGTGAGACCCCGCGCCGCGAGCCAGCCATCGAGCTCGGCCTCCGCAGCCGCCACGGACGAGCCCGGCAGGAACGTCCGCACGACGCGCATCGAGAAGCCCCCGCCCGTGCGCTCCTCGACCCGGCCCGCGTAGGCCATGTCCTTCAGGAGCGCCCGGTAGACCTCGGGGACGAACTTCCAGGTCGCGGTCCCCGGACCCATCTTCGAAGGGTCATCGATCATGAGGCGGCCCCAGACGTCCGAGCGCGACGGTGCGATGAACCGCAGGAAGTCCCGGACGGCCGGGACGATCTTCAGCGGCTCGGCCTCGTCCTGCGCCTTCACGGCAGCGGCGAGATCCTCGAGAGGCTCCCTCCGGGCCGCGAGGACCTCCACGGAGAGGATCGCCTTCTGCATGACCTCGATCCCGAAGCGCTCGATCTCGGTCGTCTTCACCTCGTTGACGCCCCCCTCGTTGAAGACGTCCGTGACGCCCGCGACGAGGTCGGGGCGATGCTCGAAGAGCCAGCCGAAGCCGAGGGACTGGTCGTACGACTCCTCCCCGGACTCCACCACGAAGAGGACGTCCCTCTCGGGCACGATGCCCGACCGCGCGAGCGCCGTGAGGGCGAGGAGGTCCGCCACGGCCTGGCCCTTCATGTCGAGCACGCCACGCCCGAACAGGTACGCGGCCTCCGTGCCGCTTCCGCGCGCGCCGGAGAACGGCGGCTGCGTCCACCCAACCGGGCCTCCGGCGGGGACGACGTCCGCGTGCGCGAGGAGGGCGAGCGCCTCACCCCGGCGGCGGCCCGCGAGCCGCGCAACGAGAATCGGCCGTTCGGGATCGCGGCCCGTCACGACGTACGGGACGCCCGCGCACCCAAGCTCCCGCGCGAACACGTCGATCACGGGCCGCGTGCGCCCGGGCGGGTTCGAGCTGTCGAGCCGGACGACCTCGACGAGGAGCTTCACCTCGGGCGTATCCATCGCCGCCGCCGCCTCGAGGTCGAACCGCCGGATGTGCTGCGCGGCCTCGCGCCGGGCGAGAGCGCGCGGCAGCACCCAAGCCGCCGCGGCCACGAGGGTGGCCGTTCCGTATAGCGCGACGCGGCGCCGTGTGTTGCGTGAGAGAGGGCTCATGTGGCAGCTTGATCGCGGCGGCGGAGAGCCCAGGCGAGCGCCAGGGCAGCGGCCGTCGCAACGGTGACCAGAGCCCCGATCTTCACCCACCGCGTCTCCGGCCGCAACGCGAGGGCGTGCCGGCCGGGAGGCACGCGAATCCCCGCAAAGCCGAACGCCATCGGGACCGTCTCGGTCCGGCGCCCGTCGAGGGTGGCGTCCTCGACCGCCTCGCGCAGCCGCCACAGCATCAGGAAGCCCTCGCCCGGACCGGCGACCTCGATGTCGAGAGTGAGTCCCGAGGGCCGGTCGCGGAGCGCGAGGACGCGCCCCGCACCCGGAGCGTCCGGGAACCCCGGCAGGGCCGCGTCGACGTAAGCCGTCCCGGCGTCGGCCCCGTCGTCGAGGAGCCGCTTGAAGACCGCGGGGGCGTCGTCCGAGGCCACGAGGCGCGTCGCGAAACGGAACGGAGGCACGGCGTCCGAGATCCGCACGAGGCGTGGCCGGTAGCGCCCGTCCTCCCCGCGCTCGCTCTGGAGAATCGCGGCCGCACCGGCCGCGCGGACGATGCGGAGCGGAAGCGGGCTCGGCGTCCGGACGGCGCGCTCGAAGAGGCGCATCCACTCGAAGACCTCGACGGACAGCGACAGGTCGTAGTCCTTCTCGAAAACGTAGCCCGCGCCGAAGAGCGAGGCGTAGGCGGGCAGCAGCGACGCGCGGGCGGTCCGGCTCGAGGCCGCGAGATCCTGGGTGTCGTAGGCGGGCACGGGCGCGTACAGGTCCCGCGGGAAAATGCGGGACGGCGGAGCGTCCTCCGGTGCCGCCGGCCACGCCGCGAGAAGGGCGGGGGGACGCGTGAGGACGGACCCGTCCTCCACGGGCGAGAGCCCGCGGGCGACGGGCTCGCGGTCGACGAGGATCGCGAGCGCGAGGAGCGGCAGGACGACGCGACGCGCCCTCACCGAGAGCGCAGCATCGAGCCGCGCAAGCCCGAGGGCCGCCAGCGTCGCGAGGCCGAAGCCCGCGAGCGTCGCGTGGCGCTCCGGATAGCGGAGGGACGCGAGGAACGGAACCGCCTTCACCGCTCCGTGGAAGAACGGAGTCAGGCCTCCGAGGGCGAGGAGCACCCCTCCGCACACGAGCCCGACAGAGACCAGGCGGAGAGGGCCGCGCCGTGCGAGCCCGAGGAGCACGAGAAGCCACGCGACGCGCCCCGGGGTGAGCGACGGGAGATACGGGTAGTGCGTGACGCCCGCGACGCCGCGCGCCTTGAAGACGCGCGTCCAGTCCGCCACGAGTCCGTCGGCGAGGAACTCCTTCAGACGCGCCGGCTCGAGCGGGTCGATCGCCGCGGCGCCCTCGCTCATTCCGCCTCCGGGGCCCCGGATGCTCCGCACCGCGGCCGCCGCGGACGGCAGGAGAGCGACGGCCGCGAGAGCCGCCGCAAGGGCCGCCGCGCACGCGAGCGCCCCGAGCGCGCGGCCGCGCCGGGGGGGGCCGCCGGCCTCGCCGGGCGGCGCCGCGGCGAGCAGCGCGAGGGCGATCACGGCGGCGTAAAAGAGGAACTCGGGAGCCGACGCGACGACGAGGAGGGCGGCCGCCAGCGCGGTCTTCGTGGCCGTCCGTGCCGAGGGCGCGCGAACCGCGTCGAGGACGAAGGCCGCGAACCACGGGAGGATCGAGAGCGCCGAGAGCGTCGGGGGGAACGGTGCGACGGACACCGTCGTGCCCGCAAGCGCGAAGAGGAGCCCCGCGACGGCGGCAGGCGCCGCGGCCAGACCGAGCCGCCGCACGAATGCGGCGAAGCCTGCGGCGAGAAGCGCGAGGTGCAGGAGGATCCACGCCTTCATCGCGGCCCCGAGCGGCAGCGCGAGGAAGAGGACGTTCGCGGGGTCGAAGGGGGCCGCGGACGGGCCTCCGAGGAGCGGCGCCCCGCCCCACCGGAAGCGGTCCACCCACGGAAGCTCGCCGCGCAAAAGGCCCTCGGCAAGGTGCGCCTTGAGCGGATAGAAGTAGAAGAGGAGGTCCCGGGCGACGGGCACGTCGCCCCCGAAGAACGCGCGATACGGGACCCACGCGAGGAGGATCGCTCCGAGGAGAGGCGCCGCGCGGCGCAGCCTCACGCCGGCCTCCCCGCACGCACGAGCGCCCCGGCGACGGCGAGCGCGGCGAGCGAGACGGCCGCGCCCGCGCCGAAGAACGGGTTCGCGTACGCGAGCGTCACCTCGTGAACACCCCTCGGAAGCGTCGCGGCCGTCCGCCACGCTTCGGCGGGACCGAGCGCGAGGTCGCGGCCGTCCGCACGCGCCCGCCAGTTCGGGTCGAACGTCCGGCCGATCCAGAGCGTGGCCGACGCGAGCGTGACGTCCACGCGCAGCCGAACCCGCGCGGCCCGGCGCTCGACCACGAGGACGGAGCCGGCCTCGCCCTCGGGCAGGAGCGCGAACTCGGGGCGCGCGCCCGCGATGCGGACGAAACGGTCCCCGCCCGAGCGGCCGATCTCCTCGGTCGCGGCGGGATCCGGCCCGGAGGCGGCGGTCCGCACCAGCGAGACGCCCGCGCCGCGCAGGAGCCTGGATTTCTCTTCGCCCCAGGGGAGGGCCGCGAGAGCGGAAGCCCAGCGCAAAGCCGGGGCGGCGGTCATCCGGTCGACGTCGTTTTCGCCGAAGTACCGGATCCCGAAAACGGCTCCCGTCGCGGGACGGAGGAGATCGAGCCCGCCGGCCTCCCCCGTCCGCCGCACGGCCGTCGCGCGGTCGTCCGCCCCGTCGTCGTAGAAGAGCCCGCCACCCGCTTGCGCGCGCACGAGCGCGACCTCGGGCGTCTCCTTCCGGTAGAGGTCGGGCGGCCCCGCGGGACACGTCCCGGCCACGCGGCGCGCCGCATCACCGAAGAAGAGCACGGCCAGAAGGCCCGCAAGGAGCACCGGGGCACGAAGATCTTCTTTGAAGGTGAAGAGGGAGGAGGCGCTGGAGAACCCAGCAACGCACACGAGGAGCGTGGCGGTCGCCGCGAGCAACGGAGCCCGAAGCACGCCCGCGACGGCCGCGTGAGATGCGTCGCCGGCGCCCAGGCCGAGACCCCACAACACCTTTCTAAGAAAATCTTCCGCACCGAACGCCAAAGCGCAGAGCGTGCCGCAGACGAGAGCCAGCACACCAGCCGTCCGAAGCAAAGCCTTTCTCGCCCTCTCCCGAACCTCTGCATCCCTGAAGAAGACCACATCCACGCCGACGGCCGCCGCCGCCGCCAGCGCGAACGTCGCGAGAAGCCACCACTTCTCGGGATACCGGACGAACGGGACGGCTCGCGCGACGACCCCGTAGCCCGGCAGGAAGCGTCCGAAGGACAGGATCGTGGCGACTGCCGCGAGGAGGAGCGCGGCGCGGCCGCGCCGGTCCCGCCACGCGACCGCCGCGAAGAGAAGCGGCAGGACGCCGAGGGCGAGGTCGTCGAAGTAGGGTCCGGCGGCGTCGAACGTCCCGGCGCCCCAGTCGAGCCCCTGTGCCGGATCCCCGGAGAGTCGCGGCTCGAGGAGCGTGAGAACGCGCGACGGCCGCACCGACCAGAAGAGGGCACCGTGCTCGGGACGCATGGCGGCGCCTCGAGCCGAGCGTGCGACCTCGGCGGCCGCCGGCAGGACCTGCACGGCCGAGAGCCCGAGACCGAGGGCAAGGGCGAGGACGGCCGCGGGGAAAGAGCTCCTGCGGCCGGCCGCCGCGAGCGCAAGCGCGCCGAAGGCGGCGGCGCCGAGGAACGTGATCGCGGGCTCGCCTCCGAGAGCCGAGAGGCCGAACGCAAGGGCGGCGACGGCGGCGGCGCGGCGCCGCACGCGAGGCTCCCCGGAGGCGAACCGCGGCAGCTCCGCGAACGCGAGCGGCAGAGGAGCCGCCGCCGCGCAGGTCGTCATGAAGACGGGCAGCGACTGGAACACTCCGGAGAAGAGAAGAGCGCACGTCCCGGCCGCGGAGCCTGCCGCAGAGAGCCCCATCCGCCTCAGCGCCCAGAAGAAGATGACGACGACGAGGAAGACGTTGAGCAGCGCGAGGCCGGTCGGCCCAAGGACGACGACGAGTGGCGAGAGCGGCCAGAAGACGGCCGCGTTCGGATCGGCCGCGAAGGGACGCCCACCAGCCATCCAGTCGTTCCAGACGGGCCACTCGCGGGCCTCGAGCAGGCGGGCCAGCACGCTCCTCCACGGCACGAAGAAGAACCCCGCGTCGCGCCGGTAGAGCGTCCCTCCGGCCAGGAACTCGTGAAACCGCACCACGAACGCGGCGAGGACAACGGCGAGGGCCGCGGCGCCGGAAAGCCTGGAGGCTCGGGCCGTCCCCTCCGGCATGCGGATCAGGGCTTCCGCGCGAGGACGAGGAGCGACATCCCGAAGGACGGGTCGGCGTCCTCCTCGGCCCGGAGGAACGGCATGAGCCACCGGAACGCACCGAGCTGCTGCCGCGGAAGCACCCGCCGGCGGAAGACGCGCGAGTTGAGCCACCAGCCGAAGACGCCCGGGCGGTTCAGGTAACGCACCTTGTCCACCGCGAGCCCGGCCTCGGTCACGAGCCGCACGAGGGCGGCCTTCTCGTAGCGCCGGTAGTGCCGCAGGGCCTCGTCGAGCGACCCGTAGAGAGCCGGGAGAGCCGGGACGAGGAGCGCGAGGTGGCCTCCGGACGGCAGGACGCGGGCGAAGTCCCGGAGCGTTCCGGCGTCGTCCTCGATGTGCTCGAGGACGTTCAAACAGACGATCGAGTCGATCTCTTCCATCGCGAGGTCGTGGAGGTCCGCGTCCGTAAGCGGAAACCGGAAGGAGGCGACGCGCACGTTCGGGCGGCCTTCTAGCTTCGCCTTCAGCTCTCCGACGTAGTGCGGCTCGATGTCGGAGGCGATGACCCGCTCCTTGTCGGCGAAGTACCGCGTCTGGTTGCCGACGCCGGACCCGACCTCGAGCACGCGGTTCCCGAGCCACGGCTCGAACCGGTCGTGGAGCCACTTGTTATAGACGGAGAGCCCCTCCATTCGCCGCAGCGTCATTCCGCCGACGTCGCCCTCGGGGGCCTCCCAGCGGAAGTACTTGAGGATCGTCCAGACGGCCTGGAAACCGTCCTTGAGGCCGATCTTCTTGCCCTCCTCGTAAGTCCGGCCGTGGTACGAGATCGGGACCTCGAAGATGCGCGCGCGCATCCGCGACACCTTGCACGTGATCTCGGGCTCGATCCCGAAGCGCTGGGACCTCAGGTCGAGGCGGTCCACGATCTCGCGGCGCATCGCCTTGTAACAGGTCTCCATGTCCGTGAGGTTGAGGTTCGTGAACGCGTTCGACATGAGCGTCAGCAGGCGGTTCCCGACCGTGTGCCAGAAGTACAGGACGCGATGCCCGCCGGGGTGGCCGAGGAAACGCGAGCCGTAGACGATGTCGGCCTCGCCCTCGAGGATCGGACCGAGGACGACCGGGTACTCGCGCGGGTCGTACTCGAGGTCCGCGTCCTGGATGATCACGATGTCGCCCGTGGAGGCGCGCATGCCCGTCCACACGGCCGCGCCCTTGCCCATGTTGTGCGGCTGGAGGACGACGCGGACCCCGTCCTGGCCGTCCATCTCGCGCAGGATGTCGCGCGTGCCATCCTTCGAACCGTCGTCGACGATCACGATCTCGCGGTCGAGGCCGTGGAGGTCGACGGCCTTCACGCGCGCGACGATCTCGCGGATCGTCTTCTTTTCGTTGTACGCCGGCATCACGATGGAGAGTTTCAAGGGCTCTTTTCCTTCAGGTCCCAGAGGATGATGGAGTATCCCATCCCTTCGCGCGGGAGCGGCGTGCCGCGCTCCTTCAGGGCGCGGCGGAGGCGCTCGAAGCCTACGGCCCCGGCGCCGTCGCCGTGGAAAGCCATCGCCTCGGGCCCGCAGCAGCGGACGAACTCGGACACGGCGTACCGCCCCGGCGCGAGCGGGTCGCGGGCGCCGTCGAAGAGGCGCGCCTTCGGCAGGTAGTACGCGGGGTCCGCGCCGCCGAAGTAGGCGACCGTCGTTGTCGTGTCCTCGCCCCGGGCCTTCAGGTGCGCCGCGACGCGGGCGAGATCCTGTCCCCAGTCGAGGTTCGAGTCGTTGAGCCACGCGGCCCCGTGCGACGGGCCTCCCGCCGCGGCGTTGAAGAACGAGAGCTCGTGCGGATGGACCGCGAGCGTCTCGGCGGCCTGGATCGCGACGCCCGCCGTCAGCACCGCGGCCGCCGCGCGGGCCGGCAGCGCGCGGAACACGGCGAGCACGGCCGCCGCCGCGAGCAGCGGGTAGACGGGGAGCATGTGGCGGATCCCGATGTTGTAGGACGTCGCCATGCCGGTCAGGAAGAGGTAGACGGCCGGCAGGACGAGCGTCCACAGGACGAGCGTGAGGCGGTCGCGCTTCACGATCGCGAGGACGGCGGCCGCCGCGAGGACGCCGAGGAAGCCGAGCGCCGACTTCACCGCGAAGGCGACGTAGAAGTAGTCCCAGAAGCCGTCGACGGACAGCTTTCCGCAGAGGAAGTTCACGCCGCCGCCGGTCCGGTTCTGGACCGCGATGCCCGCAAGGCCCGCCGCGTAGTGGCCGGCCTCCTTCGAGATCCGCGAGAGCGCCACGACGCGCTCGACCGTGGCCGGCGGGGCCTCGCGCGACGCGAGGAAGATGCGGACGGCGCCCTCGGCGTCGCGCGCGGACATGTTCCGCATCGCGACCGCGTACGTGCCCAGAAGGACGGCCGCCGAGGCGGCGGCCGCGAGGAGAAG